>DATLDN010000281.1:0-5412 GCA_035525855.1 Gemmatimonadaceae bacterium | reverse complement strand
TGTGCGCGACATCTCATCTGTCAGAGTGGTCGATACCGCGCTTGGCCAGATTTGTCTTGAGCTTTGCGAGAGCCTGCTCGATTCTCCGATGTGCGTGAAAGCGTGTGGGGTAACCGACGATGTCTGCGATTGTAGCGGTCGATACATCGTCGTTGAATCGCAGCTGAAGCAGCAGCTGGTCGTGAAACGAAAGACTGGCGAGCGACTCAGTGAGCGCGGATGTTGTCTCGCGAAGAACGAGTAGCTCGTCGGCAGCGAATGATTCGGCGTCGGGCAGCTCCACTTCCTCTACTGAGACGCCAACCAGATCGGCCAGACGTCGCCGCGTGACGTGTTCGGCGGCTGACGGAGAATTGGCTGCCCCGCGGGGGCGTCCATATCTGCTTCGTCGATAATCCAGACAGATGCGTTGTGATACTACGACGAGCCATGTCGTGAAGTCGCTTCGTCCATCATCGGCGAATGCGCGAAGCCGCCGGAAATCGTCGTGGCGCAGCTGTTCGAGCAGGAATGCATATCGATCCATTGTCGCGTCATAGTCTCCGCCAAACGACCGGGCGACGTAGAGCAACAAACGATTATGCCCGGCGAGAAATTCCTCCCACGCGCGATCACGTGAGATGGTGCTTGCGGGTGCAACGAGGGCAGCGAGACTCTGTGGAGGGGGCGTCGCCATGGGAACGCGCTACTATAGTATTGGGTCCCATGCGCGGCAAGTAGATTGCCCCTCCTCGGCCAATCAGCGACCTGACAGGAAGTTTCCGCGCGAAATCTTATCAACCGAGCTGGGGAAGGAATTTCCGATATACCTTATGGAATACCGTTCTCCGGAGCGTTTATGAAACTGTCCGTTTGTGCAGTAGCTGTTGTCGCGAGTCTCGCGGGTATTGGATGCAAACTCGGGAACACGACTTCTGCTTCGTCCGACATTCTTATATCCACCGACAAAGTGTTGTATCTCGCGACTTCGAGTCCGCCGAGCGCTTCGTCGTTTATGTCGTACAGATTCACAGTCGTTCTGCGTGTTCAGAATCTCGGGACGAAAACCGTGACCCTCGATCGGTGCTTCCCCGATTCGCCGACACCGCGCTTCAGTATAGTGGCGACCGAGGGTGGGAAAACCGTTCAATCCGCCTTCGAGCCCATCTGGGGGTGTGTTGCCCATGACAGCCCGATCATTCTCGCGCCGGGGACCGTCGGCCTTTACACGCTCAACCTCGTCGGACCAACTGTAAGAGACAACGGCCAGACTGTCGGTTCGCTATCCGGAAGGTTGCGAATTCTGCCCGCCATTTCATTCGGCGACGGCACTTCTCCGAAGGACGCTCCGGTTTCGAATGCATTCGACGTTCAGTTAGGCACCTGAGAGAGCTTGTAGGCAGCTCGCTGTTCGGCAATGTCGCGTTTCTTTAAGATTTCTCGTATCTACTGGAGGAGCTACAACCAGTAAGAAACTCGAGAGGGGTAAATGCGTCAGCGCCGTCCACGACGAATCACACTTTTTGTGAGTGCCACATGTCTTCTTTCCCCCCTCTCGCTCCCTCTCTTCGCTCAAGGTTGCGAGCCGATCCGTTTCACGATTCCGGTAAACCTGGGAGGGGAAGGTCAGGCTTATCAGCCCGCGCGTGAGTGGCAGCTGACGCTCGCGTATAGACGCCTTGTCTCCAACGAATGGTTCGTTGGAAAAGAAGAGAACTCTGCTCTCGCACCAGGCGGAAGTTCGCCAGTCTTCAAAATCAATACGCTCGTAGCAGACGTGTCGTATTCCTTGAGCGATCGATACCGGCTGAGACTCAGCGTTCCGGTTTCGTCAGGCTCGCTCTCGAGAACGTGGCCCGACAAAGCGGTTCATGAACAAACCGCGACCGGACTTGGTGACGTGAGCATTAGTGGCGAAGCGTGGGCTCTTCGGCCGCGAACACACGAGCGCGGCAACATTGCAGTTTCCATCGGCGTGAAGCTTCCGACAGGAAGTCACACCGCGGCCAGTCAGTTTTACACTGCGGCCGGTCCCGTCGATTTCCCTGCTGATCAAACGATCCAGCCCGGCGATGGGGGGTGGGCTGTGATTCTTCAGACACGCGGGTTCCGACAACTCACCGAGCGCCTCAATGGATATGGATTCGCCTCGTACATGGTGAGCCCGAAATCGAGGAGCGATGTGGAGTGGATCCCTCAATCCAGCAGATACTGGTCAGTGCCCGATGTGTATTCTGCACGCGCAGGCGTCGCATTCCTCGCTCTCCCCGATCAGGACCTCACTGTCAGCCTCGGCGCGAGGGTCGATGGGATTCCAATTCACGATCTGATCGGTGGCGGCGACGATGAGACAATCAAGCGAACGGCGTACGTGATATTCGCAGACCCGGGGGTCTCGTGGTCACGCGGACGAAACATTCTCACACTTAGCGTTCCCTACCGCGTTGCGGTGAATCGTCAGAAGAGTCTGTTCGAGCAACGCACAGAAGCACTCAACGCGGGCGGCTTTGCGAAGCGTCTCGTTTTCGCGAGCTACACACGTCGTTTCTAGCGCGCTCCGCCGCAGTCTCGCTCATGGTGGTGCTGAGCGGCACGCCCGTATTGTCGCAATCGGTGACACTCACGAAGCGTGCCCCACCGATCGACCTCCCTGCCCTCAACGGCGGTCGCGTTGATCTCTCGAAGTTTCGCGGACATCCAGTAGTGATCTCTTTCTGGACGACGTGGTGTCCGCCGTGTCGCGTCGAATTTCCCGAGCTGATAAGAATCCATTCGGCTTACGCATCCGACGGACTTTACGTGGTGGCGGTGAATGGACGAGACCAGGAGTACAGCACGAAAGAAGTGCAACGGTTCGTCGACCATTTCATCGTGCCGTTTCCTATCGCGCTCGACACTCGTGGCAGCGTGAGACGCGCATATCGAATCGAAGGGCAGCCGAGTACGGTATTCATCGACGCGGCAGGAATCATTCGAAGCATTCACACGGGCCGCATCACTCCGGCTGAGCTTGAAGCGGGCATCGCACTGATTATCCCGCGCACTCACTGATTTTTTCGCACCGTGTCGTGATCGACGCGGATTCCTCGTTCCCTGATTGAGACCAACCATCGGTCTCTCAACCCGAACGAAGGAGCTGTTCATGAAATCCCTCGCTACACTCGCGGCATCCGTTGCAATTCTCAGCGCATGCAGTGATCCACCAACCGAAGTCGCGGTTAACGGCGAAATCTCGAATCCGTCGATTTCGAGTTCCAGTCAAGCAGTCTATGGAACGTCGAGCGCACGTTGGAATCGCAAAGCAATCGCATTGTTTCGTGCTCGTGGTGGCAATGCAGGACGCATCAACGCGTACGTATCACTCGCTCAATATCGCGCCGCACTCGCAGCCGACGATGCAAAGCACGGACATACGAGGCCATCGCCTGCTGGAGCGGTGGCTGCCGCTTCCGCTGTCGTTCTCAAACAATTTTTCTCTCTCGATATCAATGCGATCGACGCAGAGCTTACGGCGCAAAGAAACAGCGACCCGTTCGGCAGCGAGCACAATAAGGACTTCGCTGCCGGCGAGACGATCGGGCAAGCGATAGGCGCAGCCGTTCTTGCTTTTGCCGCGACAGACAACTTCGGTGCAACTTCACCGGGCACGCCTCCAGTCGGCGCCGGCTATTGGGTAAGCAGCGGTTCCCCGATAGTTCGCGGTGGACTCGGCGCTCGTCCCTTCTTCATGACATCGGGAAGCGAGCTCCGACTGGGACCTCCACCAGCGTATGGGTCCTCTGACTTTTTATCTGCACTCGCAGAGGTACGTGCATTCTCGGATGCGCGAACTGCCGACCAGATCGCCACAACACAGAAATGGGTGCCGTTCTCCGGTGTTCTATTCAACGGCGTCGCCACGGATCTGATCGACAAGTACCACACTTCGGAGATCGAAGCTGCGCGCATACTTGCCTACGCAAACGCCGCAGCGTTCGACGCAATCATCGCGTGCTTCGATACGAAGTTCACATACTGGTTCATTCGTCCAACGCAGGCCGATGCGGGAATCACTCTGGCGACCGGTCTCCCGAATCATCCCTCGTATCCTTCTGCGCACTCATGTGAAACTGGTGCGTTCGAGGGAGTATTGGACAATGCATTTCCATCCGAGCGTGCTTACCTCGCGAGCGTTGCGCAGGAAGCAAGCATGTCGCGCGTGATCGGTGGTCTGCATTACCGCTTCGATGGAGACGGAGGTCTTGCGATTGGTCATGCTGCCGCGCGCATCGCGCTCCAGAGACGCGGACTCGAGTAACGGTTTCTAGCGCAAGCCCACGCGATGCAACAGCTGCTGAAAGCGTGGGCTTGCACGAACCGGATCGAAGATTGGATCATCGATCGCTTCCTCTGAGGGCCAGATGTCGTGGACGTCAGTCGCGTGCTCGAATGCACGGATTGCTTCAGCAGTGTCGCGAGCGCCGAGTGCTGCGAAGGCGAGTGAGCCGGCAATCAACGGCGGTGCAGCGCGCTGGCGTTGCACTTCACTCATGCGCTTCGCAAGCTCGGCGGTGTCACCGGTCGCCGCGAGGAGATAGAAGGCGAGGTGCTGATGACGTGCAAGTCGCTTTATTGAATTGTGCGCGCCGGCGACATTACCAGACTTGAGCAGCATCAGTGCTCCAAAACCGACTGTAGTTACATTGTTTGAATCGCTCTGGTATGCGCGCGCGTTTTCGACGATAGCGCTGTCCTGTTGGCCGAGAAGGTAGTAGGCGTAAGCAACCCAGCTTCGCACGAGAGCAGATGCAGGCTCGGTATTTCGCGCGATTAAGAATTGTGTCAAAGCTTCGCGGGTTCGCGCGCGAAAAATCAGGTAACGCCCGTACTGAACCAGCGGCTCAACGTCTCCAGGGTCACGCAGCCTGACTGCTGTCTCGAACTCCGTCTGCGCGCTGTCCCATTGATATGCGTGCATATGGACGAGACCGAGAGCGACATGAGGCAACCCCAACGTTGGGTCGAGTCGAAGGGCGCGCTTTGCGGCAGTGGTGGCATTTCCTGCAACCTGCGGCGCTGATACCGGCTGGAAATACGGAGAAAGAGCGAGCGCCATGCTCAATCCCGAGAATGCTTCGGCGTAAAGTGTGTCGAGCTCCGTCGCGTGCCTGAACAGTTCAATGCTTGGTCCGATGTTCCGGCCGCGGAGATTGAGCGCGCGTTGGCCGAGCACATAAAGGCGATACGGTTCGCCCGAGGGAGGCGAGCGACGAGTGGAAACACCGGCAGCGCCCGACATCCCCGAGCGTCGACGAAGCGAATCGCCAACGGACTTCGCGATCATCTCGCGAATCGCTCCGAGATCATCGAGGCTCCGGTCGTATTGGTCGGCCCACAACATCGCGCCATCGTGTGCGCGAACGAGTCGTGCGAGAACCGTGAGTCTTCCTGCGC
>DATLDN010000278.1:0-8080 GCA_035525855.1 Gemmatimonadaceae bacterium | reverse complement strand
CATATCAAAAGCTGCGGGTGTGCACACAAGCAAATTCTATCGGGAAGCCCACCATGTTCGTGCTTCCGTCGGATTTCTCTACAACCACGAATCCCCATTGCGGGGCCCAAGCTTTGTGTCGCAACGGATTGCGAGTGGTGCGGCCGCAATTGCAGCCGGACTTCAGCAAACGCTTACGATCGGCGATCTGTCAGCGCGCACCGATTGGGGGTACGCTCCGGATTTCGTCGACGCAATGATTCGGATCGCTCGACGACCGGATGCGGACGATTACATCATTGCGACCGGTGAAGCACACACCGTCGAGGAATTCGTCGAAGCGGCATTTGCACGTGTCGGTCTCGACTGGCGCGATCACGTTACCGAGGATCGATCTCTGTTGACGCGCACTTCACCGGCGCGAATCGGAAATCCAACACACTTGAAAACGTCGACAGGATGGGAGCCGACGGTAACGTTCAAGGAGCTGGTCGAGATTCTTGTGGACGCAGCTGTGCAGTCATTGACGAAAACCAACTCCGCAGCTTTCGCATAACAACGTCGGTTTCGTTCTAAATACCAGGATCTGTAGTCGTCTGCACTTCGATTACTGAACGTCGCCGCTCGAGATAACCGATAAGCGCGCGCCCCACTGCCTGACCCGGCCGTTCAACCAGAAAATATGTCACCGTCGCAGCAAGTGTGGTCGCAGCGACGACGAGCAAATAGGTCAACGGATATCCGAGGAAAAATCGTACAGATTCGCGAATTGTGGGCACTAGCATTCCGACACCGGCCAAAATGGAAAAATGCAACAGGTACATGCCGTAACTCACACGCCCGATGTGTCGCGTGACTCTGTTGACCAGAATAAATGGCGAGTGAACGGACAGACTGAGCGCTACAAGACAGAACGCGAAACCGTACAACGGCACGAGAGTAAAAACCGGGTAGCCGCTCTCATGTAACAAGGGCAGAACAAGGAGTGCAACAATCGCTACAAGCAGAAGTAACCCACTGTTTCCTTTTTCCAGCCAGCGATGGAAGCGCGTTGGCTCATAGGAAAGGAAATACAGCAGGAAACCAGTTTCAAAAATGACCAGCTGGCTTGGCAGCCAGAAATACACAAAGTTCTCAACCAGATACTTCTCCTGGGCCGGATACATAGAAAGGAGCCAATGGTACACGAACCAGGTAATGCAAACTCCGCATAAATACGTGATCCCAATCGCCCACAGAATACGTTTCCGCGAAGTCAGAAAAATAAACGCGAGAGGCATCAGCATATATGCGCCAACTTCTATCGCAATCGACCAGCCGCCCGGCACGACTGCATTGATCGTCGTAGGAGACCACCCATGTAGAAAAAGAAGATTCAGCACCACATCAGAAGCCGAATTTCCCCCGGGATCGAAAAATTGGCTGGACGATCCGTTTTTGATCGCGTAAGCGAGCACCGCGATATAGTAAGCAGGAGCTATCCTGAAGAACCGGCGTATGACAAAGTTCCGCAGTGGGTGCTGTTCTCTTCCCGCGCGCTGGCGATTCGACAGAAAAAGCGTGAATGCGCTGAGAACGAAAAAAAGCTGAACTCCGCGCTGCCCGGCGTATGCGTATGGCGCGATGAGCCGGTGTGGGGGAAATATCTGCGCTGTATGCAGCGCAATAACCGCGAGGATGGCAAATCCACGCAACGCATCGACGAAATCAAGCCGCTTTCCCGCGGTGTCGAGCTCAGTGGCTTCCCGACGCGTCATTCTCCGGCTTCCGCGGCAAAGGTTCGAATCAAAGGAGATGGATTGTTGCGCACAATAGCCGATGAGCGGATCTAAAACCAGCGCTTCCAAAACTTCACGTGTGAGCCCAATTTCCCCCGTTCATGAGCTTCCATTCTGTCGATGCGTGCCGCATTTGCGGCAACACCAAGCTGGTTTCTCTGCTCAATCTGGGGCAGCAATCGCTGACCGGCGTGTTTCCACGACGCCGGGACCAGGCGCTCACCAAGGGCCCATTAGAGCTGGTCAAATGTGAGGGAGGCGACGAAGCCTGCGGGCTCGTTCAGCTGCGTCACTCGTACGACTCGGCGGAAATGTACGGGGACAACTACGGCTATCGCTCATCTCTCAACGCATCGATGGTTGCCCATCTCCAACGCAAAGTCGCGTCGCTGCTTCAATTGGCTCGTCCGTCAGGCGACGATATCGTGCTCGACATCGGCAGTAACGACGGTACCACGCTCTCGTTCTATCCCGAGACCCTGACTCGCGTCGGCATGGACCCGACAGCCGACAGGTTTCGCGAATATTACAAACCCGGCATTCACATCGTTCCCGATTTCTTTTCGTCTGCGCGATTCGGTGAGGAGCTCGGTGACCGACGGGCGAAGATCGTCACATCCATCGCAATGTTTTACGATCTCGAGCGGCCGCTCGAATTCGTGGAACAGGTTGCCTCCGTCCTCGACGACGATGGTATATGGCATTTCGAACAGAGCTATATGCCGCTCATGCTTTCCCGGACGGCGTACGACACGATCTGCCACGAACACCTGGAGTATTACGGGCTTCGCCAGATACAGTGGATGATCGAGCGATCGGGCTTGAAGATCCTCGACGTCGAGTTGAACGACATAAACGGAGGAAGCTTTGCGGTCACAGTGGCAAAACAAACATCGCCGCTGAACGCAAACACCGATGCAATAGAGCGGATCGTACGCGAGGAAGAAGAGGAAGGGATCAACACTCTCGCTCCCTATCACCAGTTTGCCGAGCGGGTCTTCGAGCACCGCGATCAGCTCAAGTCACTGCTCGATGAGCTTCGCCGCAAAAATGCGCGAGTGGTGGGATACGGCGCATCGACAAAGGGAAACGTCATTCTTCAATTCTGCGACGTTACTTCCGAGGACGTGCCGGCAATTGCGGATGTCAACGAGGACAAGTTCGGGTGCTACACGCCGGGAACCGGAATTCCGATCATATCCGAATCGGAGGCGCACGCGATGAAGCCTGAATATTTCCTTGTTTTGCCGTGGCACTTTCGGGACAATCTCGTGCAGCGTGAGAAAAATTTCCTCCGTAGTGGCGGCAAGATGATCTTTCCTCTCCCGTCTATCGAGGTCGTAAGCAATTAGGACGCTCATTTTTATTCCTACCTACAATGAGCGCGAGAACGTTGAGAACATGGCTCGGCAGCTGCTCGAGCTTCAGCTCGACGCCGACCTCGTGTTCATGGACGATGGCTCACCCGATGGAACCGGCGAAATCCTCGATCGACTCGCTTCGGAACACACACGGCTATCTGTAATTCACCGAAGTGGAAAGCTCGGTATCGGAAGCGCACACAAAGATGGAATCGCGTACGCGTACGACAAAGGATATGATCGCCTCATAACAATGGACTGCGATTTCACGCACACGCCCGCAGAGGTCCTCCGGCTTATCGAGAACTCGCACGGCTACGACGTAACGGTTGGCTCACGTTATATGCGACCCGACAGTTTGCCGGGATGGAATTTGTTTCGACGCTCGCTGACGGGCTTCGGACACTTTCTTACCGCGAACGTTCTTGGTGTGGCGGTGGACGCCACTGGCGCACTCCGCGGCTACGATCTCCATCGGATCCCGCGTGAGTTGTTTGATCTCGTTCAGTCGCGCGGGTACGCGTTCTTCTTCGAGAGCATGTTCATCCTCGTTCGCAACGGTTTCTCGGTGAATGAGTTCCCGATAGAGTTGCCGGCGCGCACATACGGAAGTTCGAAAATGACTTGGCGCGAAGCAGGCCGCAGCGGGGTGCGGCTGCTGAAGCTTCGCGCGGCAAGTCTTGCGACACCCGAACGGTTCCGACTTCCCGGAGACAAGCGAAGCGGCCTACGTGAAGATCTCTAACGACAACCGTGACAAGCCGACAGCGCTGCTGCGCGCTGAATGGACCGCCGCCCTTGCTTTAACAGTTGTCGCGATCGCGCTGCACATCATCCACGTGAAGTGGGCTGGTGGCCTCTGGCGGGATGAAGCGAACACGCTCGCTCTGGCCACGCTTCCTGATCTGGGCCAGACGTGGAAAAATCTGCCGTACGATTCCTTCCCTATTCTCTGGTTTCTCGTTGTGCGTGTCGTCGGCGCAATCGCCGGCCCATCGAACGACATTGCGATTCGTGTTCTCGGTTCGTGCGTGGGTCTAGCGATAATCGCCGCGGTCTGGTTCTACGCGCGCACATTCAAAAACGCGCCGCTGCTCTCGCTTGCATTCGTTGCGTTCAATCCAAGCATCATCGAGAGCGGCGATTCTGCGCGTGCGTACGGATTCGGAATTCCTCTGATTCTCGTCTCTGCCGCGCTCGTTTGGCGCTGCCTCGAGCGCGCGACCGTGCCCCGCGTCGCCGCCTTGATCACCTTCACAATCGCCGCGGTTCAGGCGCTTTACTACAACTCAGTCCTCACCGCGACCATATGCATTGCAGCGCTTTCCGTTTGTCTGCTCCGCCGCCAATGGAAACCGGCCGCGCCCATAATCGGTGCAGGCTTTCTCGCCGCACTTTCGATGCTGCCATATATGGGCATCATCAGGAACGTGACGAGCTGGAATGCTGTTATTCGAATTCCGAGCTACACGTTTCCGTTTTTCTTGACGAAACTGAACGACACTTTAAGCCTGGCAGGTCACTGGGTCGCGCTTGCCTGGCTCGCCGCTTTTGTTCTCGCAGTGGTGTGTAGCGTGCTCGCGGTCTTTCGCCGACGGTCAACTGTGTCTGACACCGGCCGGGAAATGGTTGCGTTTCAAGTCGTAGCTCTGGTAGCGAGCTCCCTTGGGATTTTCCTTTTCCTCAAGCGCCTCTCCTACTCCACGGCACCGTGGTACTATCTCACGCTAATCGCGGTAGCGGGAGTAACGATCGACGCACTGTTCGGCGTAATCGCAAAGAGTCCGACGCAACGCGTCGCGCGCCTCGCCGCTGCACTGATAATTGCCGGCCTGTCTTTCCTGCCCGCTCGACGTGCGGCGAAGACGATGGAATCGAACATGGACATTGCCGCGCGGGCCATTGCCGCCTCAGAAAAACCCGGCGACTTCATTGTCGTGAATTACTGGTTCTCAGCGGTGAACTTTGCTCGCTACCACCGCAACGAAGTTGATTGGCTTGCAATTCCTCCTCTCGCCGAGCGTCGCTGGCACCGTCCGGATTTGCTGATGAATGCGATGAAAGCAACGGATCAGACGGAGCCTGTACGTCCTGTCATACAAAGGATCGAGCAGGCGCTACGCAGTGGAAACCGTGTATTTGTCGTCGGCCTCGTCGAGCGCCCTGCGCCGGGTGATACTCCCGTTACGCGGCAGCCGTTCCTCGAGGATCTCACTCGTGGCCGAACTGGTGACTACGAGCGGCAGTGGTCTTCGATGGTTGGTTACTTCCTGTCGAGCCACGCCACGAGTTATCGCGAGATTCGTGTGTACCCGCCGAACGTCTTCAACCTGCACGAGAACACAAGGTTGTTCGTCGCAGACGGTTGGCGACCCTGACGCGCTATTCGTGCGCGGGAAGCGGCTCCATAGTTTCGGGATTAACGGGGACCTGAACTTCGTCGCGATAAGGTGACGTCATCAACACGACACGCATTCGCGGGAATGCATCCATGAACGACATGTAGCAAAAGCCCCACATGCCGAGCAGCCACGAAGCTGTTCCGATCTCCCATATGCCCAGCGGAATTCCGGCGGCGCGATAATAGAGCGACGGATACACCTCGATGTAACGGTGAATCCAAAGACCGATAAGCGTGCAGCTCGCAAAAAATATCAGCGTCGGAAAATAGAGCTTCGCTGACTTCGCCATCAAACCAAAGAACGGCGCAAACATGAACGCCACTCCGGCAATCGTCAGCGGCATCCACGGATAAATAAGTCTGAGACGCATCCAGTGCGTCTCTTCCCCCATGTTGCCATACCAGATCACGAGATACTGACCAAACGTCAGATAGCCCCAGAATGCAGTGAACGCAAAACAAAGTTTGCCAAGGTCGTGAAAATGTTTCTCGTTGATGAGATCGTAGCGGTCGAGATAACGCCGCCAGGCAATTGTGAGGATCGTCAAGCTGGCAATCGATGCGACCCAGCCACCCATGAAGAACCACCAGCCGTACATCGTGCTCTGGAAATGCAAATCCAGAGACATCGATAGGTCCCACGCCAGGACGATCCAGAAAAATGCGAACGCGAACGCCAGAAGTACCGCGAGCGTTCCCTGAGTCGAATGCGTCGAGTGAATCTCGCGGCGCTCGTCTCTGAAGCCGCGCCGCATTCTCTCACGAAGTTTTTGCGCCCACGGCGCGCCACCCTCAGGTGTAACGCCGACGTCGAGCCTGACACACAGGTAGATGTAGTAGAGACTCATTCCCACCAGCGTACCGAAGAGAATGATGTCGCGCGGAATCAGGAAAAACGGGTTTAGATAAATGCGCTTCTCCGGAATCTCCGGCGTTGCCAGTGCCCATGGGAAGATATGATTCTTGCCAATGAAAATTAGCAGCAGCAACACGAACGCTACGGGGAGAAATGCGACGTAGCCTTCCATGAATCGCGTGATTGGACGCGACCAGCGCGCCGTCGTAATGCGCTGCACCGCAACGAACATCACACCCGCGGACGAAATCGTCGTGAAGTACATCCAGTTGAAGAGCAGCGCTCGCCACGCGCGATCGGGTGCAACGAACAATCCGATGACCCAGACAATCAGCCCGATCACCGCGAGCGCGATGCAAAAAGTCTTCAACGATTTCGGCAGCGGCCGCGACGTTCCCGCGAGAATCTCCTCGCGACTCGGCATATGAAAGTCGTGACTCATCGCTTTATTCCTGCCGGGGCTGAATCGGCTCTGCTGACGGCTGATGGCTGATGGCTGATGGCTGTATCTGATGGCTGACGGCTGGCAACCGAATCAAGTGGTGGGCTGGGACGCGTCATTTCCATTCCAGGCTTTAGAAATGGAGCCGGTCTTGTCGGCGCGCTCTGCGAGAAGCCTGGAACTTTGTCGCCGGTAACGCCCGGAGCCGCGAGTGGTCCGGTTGGCACAACCTGTCCAAGCAACCCCTGCAATCCGCGCACGTAGTTAACAACATCCCAGCGATCCATTTCCTCGATACGATTGTACGGCGGCATAAGACCGCGCCCATTTCGAATCATGCCGAAGATGTATCCGTCAGTCCGGGCCTTCGTCACGTCGCCTATGAGGTTGATGCCCGGCATTCCGAACTTCGTCGCCGGACCATCGCCCATTCCCTTCTCTCCGTGACAAACAGAACAATTGATCTGAAAATATTTTCGACCGTTTACGAGTGACGCTTCGCTCACCCTCGTCGGGTTAACCAGCGGAGCCATCGAATCGATTGTGCCCGGCAGCGCGGCATACGAGACCTGATATCCTGCCACAGCGCTTCCCGTCACCGGCACCGAGTACTGCGGCGAGCCACGCGACGGGCTCAAGCTGTCTTTCGCAGTGCGTACTTCCCACGTCGACAGCGATGGCTGACGCTTGAAATCACTGAACCATTCGCATCCCGTCGTACTCAACACGATCGATGCAGACGCGACGGCGTACGCGAAATATCGGCTAGCGCTCACTGCGCACCTCCACCGCTCCGCTGTCGCGCAGCAGAGATTCAGCAGCAGCCGCATCGCCGGGTGCGCACTCCACCCACACTCCGTAATCGCCATGACTGAATCGGCCATCGTAGCCCACCGTCATGGTCAGGCGTGGAATTCTCGAGTTGATGAACAATCCCACAACTGTCGACAACGCACCGAACAGAACCATCACCTCGAACCCGAAGATCGTGTACGGAACCCACGACGCGATCGGTTTTCCTCCAACAACTAACGGCCAGTAGTCCGAGACCCATGTCGCAATCCAGTATCCACACGTCGCGCCGGTAAGTCCGCCGAACAACGTGAACAGCCGCACAGGACTGTGACCCGCATTCACTGCGTGCTCGATTTCGTGTCGCGGAGTCGGAGTGTAAACAGTGACTTCGCCGAGCCGGCGCTTCTTCAGCTCCTCGATTGCAGTAACCGTAGAATCGAGCTCACGGAAAGCTCCGAGTACCCCCGG
>DATLDN010000275.1:0-9757 GCA_035525855.1 Gemmatimonadaceae bacterium | reverse complement strand
CTGACCGCCGAGAACCATTGACCCAAAACTCAATGGGTTAATCAGTTACTCCGGTTTACTTGAGTGCACCGCAAACGGCGCCCCCTGCGGATCAGTCCCAATAGCAACCCAATCTCCGCCTGGAACTTCCATCGGGCCCATCATCACTTTTCCACCCGCGCTCTCGATCTTTTTCGCTGATTCCTTCGCATCCGGAACATGGATGTAGCAAAGCCACGCAGGCGGCGGCATCTCGGCAGTGCGAGTCATCATTCCGCCGTACGGAACTCCGCCCTGACCGTACATCTGGTAGAGACCCATCTCTCCCATATCGAAATCGCCCGTGCTCTCCCAACCAAAAAGCTTACTGTAAAAGTCGAACGCAGCTTTGCTGTCGCTCGTCGATAGCTCATGCCACGAGAACTCACCGTTACCCGGCTGTCCGCCAGGGCCAGTCATCTCACCGCTCGGCTGGAAGATCGCAATCGGCACTCCCTGAGGATCGCTGATCACGGCATATCTTCCCGCGCCGGGAATGTCTGCAGCAGGCATCACCGTGCGGCCGCCGAGCTCGTTTGCCTTGGCGACAGAATCATCGACATTATCGACACCGACTGACGCCATCCAGCTGGGTGGCACCCCTTTCATCTCATCGGTTAGCTGCGTTACACCACCAAGCGGAACGCCGTTGTTAGTCCACATGGTGTACGGTCTCGAAGAGCCCTCGAACGGCATCGTTCCCCAGCCCGCAATCTCATCATAGAATTTCATGGCGGCGTCGGGATCAGTGGTCATGAGATCATGCCAGACGAAGCGGCCTGCTGTGTTTGCCATAGTGAAACTCACATAAAGGGTGATCTTGTTTGCGAGCGATTAATGTGCGTCGGAAATAATCGAAGCGGTATCAGCCAGAGAGTCGTGTTACGTTCGGCTTACAAAATTCTGACATGAAGAAATACGACGTAATCGTCGTAGGACTCGGCGCAATGGGTGCGGCGACATTGTATCACCTGTCCCGTCGTGGCGTGCGCGCACTCGGTATAGAGCAATTCGCCCAGGGGCACGATCTCGGATCATCGCACGGCGACAGTCGCATCATTCGCGAGATGTATTTCGAGCATCCTTTGTATGTGCCACTTGTTCAGCGCGCATACGATTTGTGGCGCGAGCTCGAAGCCGAATGTGGCAAGTCGTTGATGAGAATCGATGGTGGGTTGATGATCGGACCGCCTGACGGAATGGTAGTGGTGGGAACGATCACGAGCGCTCGTGAACACAATCTTCCGCATGAAGTGCTGTCGCCGAGCGAAGTGCATCGACGATATCCGGCGTTCGAGCTCGCTGAAGATCTTGTCGCGGTTGTCGATCCACGCGCTGGCTATCTCGATCCCGAAGCGTGCACTCGAGCGCACATCGACGGCGCTCGTCGACGTAGCGCTGAAGCGCGTTATGAAGAGCCGGTATTGTCGTGGTCCGTCGAAGGTGATGGCGTTGTCGTTGAGACAGCCGTCGACAAATATCGGGCCGACAAGCTGCTGCTTTCAGCCGGCGGATGGACGAATGAAGTGCTCGGTGATCTCAATCTTCCGCTTACGGTCGAGCGCCAGGTTGCATTCTGGTTCGACCCGGATAAAAGCTCGACGTCCTATGACACTTCCGACTTCCCGATCTTTGCGCACGAATTTGCGCGTGGAATTCTCTGTTATGGATTTCCGCGTCTGCCGCTTGGCGTAAAAGCGTCGATCATGCACGGAGGTGAATTGAATGATTCGCCGAGTGACGTACGTCGCAGCGTCGATGAGAACGATACGCTTGCGTTACGCGCATCACTGCGGCCTGTCTTGCCGGGACTCGCCCAGTCGCGAGTAATTCGAACGAGCTTGTGCCTGTTCACTAATACGCCCGACACTGACTTCATCATTGATCTTCACCCACGACATCCGCGTGTCGTGATTTCGAGTCCATGTTCCGGTCACGGATTCAAGTTTGCGAGTGCAATCGGAGAAGTGCAGGCGGATCTTTTGACAGGCGGAAGCAGCAGGTTCGATCTAGCGCCATTCCGAATTTCAAGATTTCAATAGATGTACTTTCGTGTAAAACGGCTCGAGCAAGCCTGGAATCGATTGTTCATACGCGCGGTTGGCCGAATGATGCCTCCCGCGCCGCCCGGAAAGCCGGATTGGAGCGAAGGCTCCTATCGCATTTTGTATCTGCGTCATGACAAGATCGGCGACATGATTGTGTCGACGAGCTTAATCGAAGCGATTGCTCGATCGCATCCGACGATTCGGCTCGATGTCCTGGCGTCACCGGCGAACGCGCCGGTGCTCGAGAACAATCCCTACGTCAACAGTGTCCTCGTATGGGACCGCACGCGGCCGGCTAGCTATAAGGAGCTGCGGCGGAAGCTTCACAAGATGAAGTACGATGCGGTGATCGATTGCATGGTGCTCGCGCCATCTACAACAACACTGCTGCTCATGCTGGCGAGTAGTGCGAAGCATCGCATTGGAGTGGGTGGAAGAATTAACGACTATGCCCTCACGATCCGCGTGCCTCGGGCGGAGTCGGCTGCGCATCACATCGAGCATTCTGCTGTGCTCGCAAAAGCATTCGATGTCGACATCGATGAGATCGACTGGCGCCCATCCCTCTATTTCAGCGACGCAGAGCTTGCGAGAGCCAACGAATCATGGCGCGGGTCACCGCGATTGCTCGTGAATATTTCCGCAGGGCCATCGAGAGATCGCTGGCCTGATGAGCATTTCATGAGAGTGCTGCGGCATGTGCGGCAGCAGTTTCCCGACGTGGATGTTGCCGTAATCAGCGCGCCCGACGAAACGAATCGTGCATATCGGATTGCGACGTCCAGCGATTCGCGCTTTGTCCGTACTGCAAAAGTGCGCGATGCGCTCGCCCTTGTTGCGACTTCCGATTTCGTTCTGACGCCGGATACAAGCATCGCGCACGCCGCATCAGCGTGCAGCAAGCCTGCAGTGATTCTTTTTCAAAAGGGAAAGGAAGTTCTATGGGGGCGGTACAGGATTCCGGGTCACGACGTGGTGAGTCCGGAAAAATCTTTGTCAGTTCTTCCTGTCGAGCCCGTGCTCGCGGCAGTCGATGATTTGCTTGCCAATTGCGCACCTTCCTCCCGCGAATCAAAATAGGGCGCCTTCAACTCGAGCCAATATGAAAAAGCTGCTGCTAGTGTTTGCAATTACGACTTCGTCGTCTTGTTTGTCCGCCCAGTCTCCGTCCGGTACGGTCGCGGGTTCTTTGCGCTCAGAATGGCAATCATTGTCGGGATGGATTGCCACCGCGGCTGAACAAATGCCCGAAGCGGATTACGCGTTCAAGCCAACGGCTTCTGTTCGCTCATTTGGGCAGCTAATCGGTCATCTGGCCGGCGCTCAGGATTACATCTGCGCTGCTGCACTTGGGAATTCCCATCCTCCAGCCGAGGATGCGATCGAGAACAAGGTGACGACGAAAGCGGGGCTCGTTGCCGCGATCCGTGCGTCGAATGAGCACTGCGCGGCCGCATATGCGCAGGCGGATGCTGCGTTGAGCGGAGCGACGCAGCTATTTGGCAACCCTTCGACTCGTCTCGGAGCTTTGATTCGCAACACAGTTCACGATGGCGAGCATTACGGGAACATCGTGACCTATTTGCGAATCAAAGGAATGGTCCCACCATCGAGTCAACCCCGCCCACAGTAAGTACGGACCAGGACCAAGGACGAGGAGCATTGGCGATCGACGACTTATTTCGAACTGCGGACTGCGGAGTCCGCAATCGTTCGGAGTCCGCACTAAGTCGTCGATCGTCAATGCTGTTGGTTCGCAATCCGGGTTCCGCACTGTGTCCTCACTCCTTGATCCCTGAGCTTTTGGTTTTCCGCCGATCATCAGCGCCAGAAATTCCCTGTACGATTCGCGCTGCAACAAGTGCGAAAAGATTCGGCGCTATCCCACATGCCACGGAGCTTATTGCAAATCCGATGAGGCCGAGGCCAAACACACGCGCACGCGAGTAACGGTCACCAAGCGCGCCACCCAAAAGAATGAGTGCACTCAGCGTGAGGAGGTATCCGTTCATCACCCATTGCAACCCCGCCATGCCGAGCCCGAAATCTCGTCCGATCGACGGAAGCGCAACGGATACGACACTACCCTCGAGGAATACAGCGCCCGAGCCTAGGATCGATGCCGCGAGAATCCATTTCGAGGTTTGCCTGGTTTGCGATTTAGTCGCGGCCATTGCGGAGAAGATAGCTAGCCATTACCCTCCGTCTCACATGCCACGCAATAATTCACACATCGCCCTCCATCATCACCACGGCCATACCGGTCGCGGCGGCGTTGTTGTGCGTGCGTGGGGATCTGCCTGACGGCATAACCACCTTCGTACTTCCAACGGCCCGTCGCTAATCCGACGGGCCGTTTTTTTGTGCGCCTACTCTACTCTTTCAACGCCGATCACATGCTTCGTCTCGCATTGCCAAACAAGGGAAGACTCTCCGAGGACACGCTTACGCTCTTCGCGGATGCCGGTCTTGCACCTGATTCACGTGCTGACCGCGCATTAAGCGCGACACTCGGCAACGAGTTCGAGGCAATCTTCGTTCGCGCTCAGGACATTCCTGAATTCGTTGCGGATGGTGCGGCTGACGCAGGCGTCACCGGATGGGATTTGATCTGCGAGTCGGCGCGACCACTCACTACCTCGCTCGATCTTGGTTTTGGTGCGTGCAGAATGGTTGTCGCCGCACGCACGGAAAGCACAATCCAATCGGTCAGCGACATAGAAGATGGAGCTCGCGTCGCAACAAGTTTTCCTCGCGTTACAGCCGAGTATTTCAAGGGTGCCGGCAGATCGATTGAAGTTGTTCCGATATCCGGAGCGACTGAAAGTGCACCGAGGCTTGGAATTGCCGACATCATTGTCGATCTCACTTCGACGGGCTCATCACTTCGGAGCAATGGCCTGCGTGAGATCTCAACGGTTCTCACATCGACTGCTCGACTTGTCGTTCGAGAGAATTCGCGTGACGCCGAGCAGGAGAGAACGCTCTGCGACTTGCGACTCGCACTGGAGTCTGTGCTGCGCGCTCGCGGAATGCGCTATCTAATGGCGAATGTTCCGCGCGATCAGCTCGAGCGCGTAAAGGAAATCATTCCTGGATTAAATGGGCCGACTATCTCCACGATCATGAACGGCGGCAACATGGCTGCAGTTCACGCTGTAGTTCCCGCGGCTCGTGTGTATCGCACGATTTCAGAGCTGAAAGCTCTTGGCGGTGAAGGGATCCTTGTAACTCGCATCGAACGGCTGATGGCATGAGCACTCCCCTCGCTGTGGACGCGCAGCTCTTGCGGTGGACTGGGCGGCTGTCAAACCTGACAGCCCAGGATCGTGCCTCGCTGTTACAGAGAGCTGTGATGCCGAACGCCGACATAGTCGACGCGACAGCGATAATCGTCGAATCCGTAAAGCTTCGCGGCGATGAAGCATTGATCGAGCTTGCTCGTGATCTCGATAGCGTCTCACTGCAAGAATTAGAAGTACCGAAAATAAGACTGACTCAGGCGCTCGATAAAATTTCACGACCTGTGCGCACCGCGCTCGAGAGAAGCGCACGTAACATTGCAACGGTGCACGCGGCATCACTTCCGAGAATTGTCGAATGCGAACCCGAGAGTGGCATTCGTATCACTCGGCGACCAGATCCGCTGACGCGCGTTGGCGTGTACGCACCTGGTGGTCGTGCTTCGTATCCGAGCAGTGTGCTGATGGGCGCTGTGCCGGCTCGTGTTGCAGGCGTGAGGGAAGTGATTCTTTGCGTTCCACCGGCTTCTGATGGAGCTCCTGCATCCGTATCACTGGCAGCTGCGGCGATTGCGGGAGTGGATCGAGTCTTCGCTATTGGCGGTGCAGGCGCCATTGCAGCGATGGCATACGGTACCAGGACCGTTCCCACAGTCGACAAGATTGTCGGACCAGGCAACGCGTTTGTAACGGAGGCAAAGCGTCAGCTCGCCGGCATTGTCGCAACGGACACGTTGGCGGGGCCGAGTGAAGTGATCGTTGTCGCAGATCGTTCCGCGACCGCAGAGTCGGTGATTGCAGAGCTGCTGGCGCAGGCAGAGCACGATCCCGCGGCGGTAGCGATAGCGATTGTTCTGGATAACGATCTCGCCAACGATGTAATCGATCAGTTGTCTGGCGCGATCGCTCGGGAGCCGCGCTTTCGAATTATTTCGCGCGCTCTTTCTGGTTCAGGCGGAGTGTTCGTCGCAGATTCAGTGGACGAGGCCATCGCGTTTGTCAATGCATTTGCGCCTGAGCACCTTGCTCTCGCAGTGACGAGTGCGGAAAAGATTGCGGCGCGAATAACTACGGCCGGGACGATCTGCATCGGCGCCGGGACTTCAGTTGCATTTGGTGATTATCTAACGGGCGCGAATCACATTCTGCCAACGAGTGGCGCAGCGCGCGCAGCATCCGGCGTGTCGGTGCTCGACTTTTTCCGATGGACTTCGATTCAGGAAGTGACGGGAGATGCGCGGCGCAGCGTAGCGTCCGACGTCGGTATTCTCGCAGAGGCTGAAGGTTTGCCCGCACACGCGCGCGCGGCAGCAGTGGCGACATCAGCTGTCACGATCGGTGAAAGGTTCACCCCGGCTCGGCTCGACGACAACACTCAGCAGTGGTCGTCATCACCCGAAATTCAGCGCGCACTTGTTGGCATGAGCGCATCGATCGCGGGTGCTTATCCAAGTGTGCGTGGTGACCGTGCCCGTGACGCAATCGCTGAGTACATCGGAGTGGATCGTGAGTGGATCACACTCGGATGCGGATCGGATGAGATTCTCGATTCGGCATTCCGCGCGTTCGCAATCCCCGGTGAGAAAGTCGCGTATCAGGATCCGACATTCTCGATGGTGCCGATATACGCTCGGGCAAATCGACTGCAGTCCGCGCCGGTGTGCATTACGGATGACCCGGATGCCGATTGCGCACAGCTTCTCGACAATGATGCCGCAATCATCTACTTGTGCTCGCCGAATAATCCAACAGGCGGTGCCATCCCGCGAAATTCAGTCGAGCGAATTCTTCGCGATGCTGGAGGCATAGTTATTCTCGACGAAGCGTACGCAGAGTTTGCGAGTCGTTCAGATCTTGATCTGGTGAAGGAGTGTGACCGACTGCTTGTGTTGCGAACCCTCTCCAAGGCGTTTGGTCTTGCCGGATTGCGAGTCGGTTATGCTGTGGGCCAGCCTGAGCTGATCAGTCGCCTCAATGAAGTGCGCTCGCCTTACCCGGTGAATGCATTTGCAGAGACCGCGGCAATTGCTGCAGTTGGAGCAGGCGTTCCCTGGATGAGAGATCGTGTCGCGGAAACGAAGAACATTCGTGAGCGATTTCTCACTGCATTGAGCGACAACGGAATTTCCGCTCTGCAGAGTGACGCGAACTTTGTCTTGATAACAGGAATCAATGCGGTAGACACTGCGGCCGCACTGGAGCGCGTCGGTATCCACGTTCGCCTTCTTCGCGCACTCAATGGTATCGGTGACGCGATTCGTATCAGTATCGCGCCATGGAATGTGATGGAGCGTGCGTTGATAGTCCTTCGTGAGGCTGCGCAGTGAAAGTAATCGTTCTCGATCACGGCGCGGGGAACCTGCACTCGCTGTCGGGTGCGCTAACCGCGCTGGGCGCGGATGTTCGTATTGAATCCGATGGGGTGCGCGCGTGCAGCGGTAATGCTCTCGTTATTCCCGGTGTGGGTGGTTTCGCGCCGGTTGCAGCACGACTCGAATCATCGCGTGACGGTCTCCGCGAGGCCCTATCGAGTGGAGTGCCTTGTCTTGCTATTTGCCTCGGCATGCAGATGCTATTTGGAAATAGTGAGGAAGGAGAAGGAAGCGGGCTGGGATTGATTGCCGGTGAAAGTACTCGTGTTAAGGCTGAGCGCATTCCGCATATGGGATGGAATCGCGTAGACGGAAATCCCATGCTCCCTGACAATTCGCTGATGTACTTCGCGCACAGTTTTGTCGTGCGGCCTGTTGATGCTCAGGTCGTGCAGGGTTGGACGACATACGACGCAGACCGCTTCCCGGCAATCGTGCGTACCGCCAATACGTTGGGCGTTCAGTTCCATCCGGAAAAGAGTGGAGCAGTCGGCCGAAAATTTCTCGCTGCGTGGCTCGAAGAGGCAGCAGCATGCGTGTGATTCCCGCGCTCGATATCCGCGAGGGCGCATGTGTGCAATTAGTCGGCGGAGATTTTTCCGTTGAGCGTGTTCGCCTCGATGATCCAGTCGCAGTTGCGCGTGACTGGGAGCGGCTTGGATTCTCAACCTTACACGTGGTCGATCTCGACGCTGCGAGCGCGCAGGGCTCCAACGCCGAGCTGATTCGCGAAGTGATCTCATCAACCGGTTCAAACGTCCAGGTTGGAGGAGGTGTTCGTGATGATGCAGCCGTCGCGAGTCTGATTGAGGCAGGAGCATCAGCGATCATCGTCGGAACGCGAGCGCTGCAGGATCCTGATTGGCTCGCTGCGCTGAGCGCGCGTTATCCGCAGCGGATCATCGTCGCGTTGGACGTCCGCGATGGCGTTCCGGTTGTGGAGGCGTGGCGTCGGGAAGCCGGTGTCACATTCGAGCAGGTGATGGAATTCGTCGAGCTGTTGCCGCTCGCTGGAATTCTCCTCACCGCGGTGCATCGAGAAGGATCACTCGAGGGTCCTGATGTCCCGCTCGTCGAGAAAGCCGTGCGAGCAACGCCGCATCCAATAATTGCCGCGGGCGGCGTCAGCTCTGTAGAAGATCTTCGCGCACTACAGCGAGCGGGTGCAGCCGCAACGGTAATGGGCATGGCGCTCTACACGGGCGCCATCGATCCAAAAACATTGACTGAGGAATTCGTGTCATGACGGAGATCGTTCGCGAGACTCGAGAGACGCGAGTCAGAGTCGCACTCGAACAAGGCCCAGGCGAAACGAACATCGACACCGGCGTTCCATTTCTCGATCACATGGTGCGGACGTTTGTTCGTTATGCAAACCTTCGGGGCACTGTCGAAGCGAAAGGCGATTTGCGTCATCACACAATCGAAGACGTTGCGATTGTCTGCGGGCTCGCGATCGCAGATCTCTCCACGCTTAATCGACGTCGTTATGGTGAGTGCACAATTCCGATGGATGATGCGCTCGTTAATGCGTGCATCGACAATGGCGGCCGTCCGTATTACGAAGGTCCGTTGCCAAGCGTGTTATACGACCATTGGATGCGGTCGTTTGCAGATAATGCGAAAGCAACCATTCACATTCGCGTCCTCCGCGGCACCGACAGACATCACATCGTCGAGGCGGCGTTCAAGGCTCTTGGGTACGCGGTCCGTGAATCACTCACGATTGACGGAAGCAGCGTCAACAGCATCAAAGGCGAAGCGCAGATTCGGAGCGACGGTGCTAACTAAACGGCTCGTCGTTTGTCTCGACGTTGATGGTGGCCGGGTTGTGAAGGGCACTCGTTTTGTCGATTTGCGGGACATCGGTGATCCAGCGGAGCTTGCTGAGAGATACGAGGAGGAAAACGCCGACGAGATAGTTCTTCTCGATATTTCGGCGACGCAGGAAAGGCGCGGAACGTTGCATGATTTGATACGCCGTACTGAGGTTCGTCTCACGCTGCCACTTACAGTTGGCGGAGGGATTCGATCTGTAGAGGACGTTCGCGCAATTCTCCGAAGTGGTGGCGATAAG
>DATLDN010000274.1:0-17521 GCA_035525855.1 Gemmatimonadaceae bacterium | reverse complement strand
TCAGTAGTGAACTTGATTCCGAGAATGTAGTTCCCCGCCGGCATCGACAGGCCAGTACCATTCGCGGGGAGAGTCGCGACAACAGAGCACGACTGGTTGTAGAGATAGGCCTGACCCTGCTGCACCCCATACAGGTAATTGAGACCCGCCGAGCTGCTGATACTCTGCGTGAATCCAATCGTCTTGGTGCCCATGCCCGTCGTATTCACATGGGCATAGTAGAAGAACACACCAGGCGCGGCGTTGTTGATTTTGCCGTTCTTCAAGCCGACAAAGATTCCCGGCTCAGCTGGCGCATTTCCATTCCTGTAGTCTGCGCACGTGGTCGCTGTCGGAGCGATCAGGCCAGTCGACGTTGTTCCCTGCGTAAATACGTACGTGACCTTTGTGCCGTGATCGTAGTTCGCGAACGCCTTGACTACCTGGCTGCCCGTGCCGCAAGGCGTCGGCTGAGGATCAACTACACCGACATCGGTCACGCAATCCGTATGGTCGTATTGAACGCCTGCTGGAATTGTCGAATAAGTGACGCGGAGAGACTGGAAGTCATCCTGGAAGTCCGGCCCGAAGAAGTACTGCGGATCCTGGATGGCGTAGTGCGCAGAATAAGCCGTGCGCTCGAGAACGGTTTGGCACGCACCCACCGCGACAGTGTACTCACTGTTGTTGCCTTCTGCCGGTGTGAACACCCTGGATCCATCGTTGGGAGTCAGCAGCTCACCACCATCGCCCGGATCCGCACCGCCAACGCCCCAGCTGGTCCCGGCATAGCTACCGGCCACCATGGCGTGATTGTCATTCCAGTGGCTGTTTCGGAACTTATACGTTCCGGCAGGACTGGACGCATCCACGCAAACCTGGATAATTGCCGCGAGCCCGTTTCCGTGACCTTGCGTCCCGGTGGTCGTCGTAGCAGTGCGGGGTCCCGCAGGCGCGGTAAGGGATTTTGAAGAAGAGCCGGCGTCAGTACACGCGGCAATTACTACCAGACCAGCAACTGCACCTGCTGCGAGGGCGGAACGAACCGCTTTCGCATCAGGAAACGACGTATGGAACGAAGGCATCAGCATCGCAGGAACCCCCCAAAAAAGAATATGGCCGACTCGACCAAGCCGGTATTCTCCTCTTCGGCGGCTGGGCGCTTCTCAGTGAGAAGCCCACACTCTGCGCCCCCTGCCTCGCAACAGGAGTAGCCTTTATCGAAGGAGATAGATTTTTGTGAAGCCGCTCAAAAGGTTTTGCAGGACGGCTTCGACCCCACAAATAAACAAGCGTTGTGATCGTTTTGCAAGTCCCAAAAACATATGTTATTAATCGCGGCAGTTGCGTGAAAACCTGTAGGTACAGCGGTTCTAAGAGAAACGTATGGGCGCCAATGCTTTGTTTTTCGCTCTTTCCGAGTCGGGAAAAGAAATGGGGACTCCGAAGAGTCCCCATTTTTCAATCCGACAAGACTTCCAACGCGCAACTACTCGCGCGTGCGGTTCATCAGCTGCAGTGATTCGGTCCCAACTTTCCGTTGTTGAAGCCATCGAGCGAATTCGTCCAGCTGGACAGCTGCGTCTTCGACGCGGAAGTGTAACCGAGATTCGCAGCCGTAATAATTGCAGAAATCGAAGCCGGTGCAGCACCACCAGCAATATTCAACTCTGCAGTGATCAACTGGTGAATCATAGCCAGCTGGTCTTTCGTGAACGTCACGCCACCCGCGTTGTATCCTTTGCCTACCGCGGTCTCGAGGATGAGGTCAATCTGTGCAGCGTTCAAAAGGTACCCGCCAATTTTCAATTTGGCTGACCCATCGATGTACGTCGTGTTCAAGTTGCCGTTTAGAACACCGGCCGTGTACGACTCGTGATTCTTGTAGTAACCCTGCGTGAACGTGCAGTTATGGCCTGTGCCCGCCACGAAGACGTACGTGATCTGCACGCCGTGATCCATGTTTGCTAAGGCGCGCGTCGTGAGGCTGCTGGCATCGCACGGCGACGGTGGCGCCACGCCGGAATCGAGAATGCAATCGACGTGATCGAAGACAGCTCCAGCCGGGTAGCTTGCCAGCGTGATGTTGACCGCCTGGTAGTCGTCCGTTTGCGTCGGGCCGAAGTTGAAGAGCGGATCAAAGCTGAATTCGTGGAGGGATTCCTGAGTCCGCTGAACGATTGTGTTGCAGGAGGAGCCAACGGCGACGGTGTACGGCGTCGCGTCTCCCTTTGCGGGAGTCCAGACTGTTGAGCCGTTGTTCGGTGCGAGGAAGTCGCCGCCATCGCCGGGATCAATAGCGCCATTTAGATCTACGCCGTTGTTCCAGCCACTGTTCGTAAACTGGTACGTGCCGGCAACAGGGCTTGAAACGCAAAGCTGAATCTGAGCCGCGAAGCCGAAGCCAGTCGTTTGCGTTGTCGCGTTGCGCGGACCGGTGGGCGCGGTCAAAGTTTTTTCGGCGCCGTTATCAGCGCATGCAGCGAGTGTGACCAGACCAGCTACCGCAACCGACGCACCCAAAAGGCGAATAGCCTTTTGACTGGTGTATGACGAATGCAACGAAAGCATGTGACGCATCGCAGGAACCCCCGAATAGGAATTTGTCCGGCGTGACCTGACCGGTGTTACTCCTCTTCGGCGGCTGGGCGCTTCTCAGTAAGAAGCCCACACTCTGCGCCCCCCGCCTCGCAACAGGGGTAGCCTTTATCGAAGGAGATGGATTGTTTGCGAAGCCGCTCAAAAAAATTGCAGGACGGCTTCGACCCGACAAATAAACACAAGGCGTTTTCCCAATGCAAGGGCGCGGAAACAAATGGTAGCTATGTGATATGCCACGAAACGCTGTGGCGACAGCAATTCCGAGAGAGTGGCAACGGCAGTCGGCTTCTATTCCCACAATCATCAAAGGGTTTGTGCGCGAGCACGCGCGTGCTCACGAGTCGCTTGACCTGAACTGGTCGCACCAGCAACTTCGTTACTTGGAAGTCCCCTTCTCTCTTTTTCCTTTTTTGCAGCCTTGACGTCGAATAGCGTGACGGCACCGATCGAGCGCCTGCGCTCTTCACTCACCAGCTCCTATAGTATCGACCGCGAGCTGGGACGCGGCGGAATGGCGACCGTTTACCTCGCACAGGACGTGAAGCACGATCGGGTCGTCGCCTTGAAAGTGCTGCACCCCGAGCTCGCTGCCTCGCTTGGCCCCGATCGCTTTCTCCGTGAGATCAAGCTCGCAGCACGACTCAATCATCCGCACATACTTCCGCTCTTCGACTCTGGCGACGCTGATGGATTCCTGTATTACGTCATGCCATATGTCGAGGGAGAATCACTTCGGGAGCGACTCGATCGTGAACAGCAGCTGCCCGTCGAAGAAGCCGTACACCATACGCGCGCGATTGCATCAGCGCTCGATTATGCGCATCGCCAGGGAATCGTACATCGCGACATAAAGCCGGAAAACGTGATGGTGTACGAAGGGGAGGCGATGGTGATGGATTTCGGAATCGCCAAAGCCGTCAGTGCAGCTGGATCTGAAACGCTCACACAAACGGGAATGATGGTTGGAACTCCCGCTTACGTGAGCCCGGAACAGGCAGCCGGAGAAGCAGCAATTGATGGACGGAGCGACCAGTACAGTCTCGGATGCGTTCTCTATGAAATGCTGACCGGCGAAAGACCTTTTACCGGCGCGACGACGCAGGCAGTTCTCGCAAAGCGATTTACCGAAACAGTAAAACCGCTTAGAAATATTCGCGCTAACGTCCCCGAGTACGTCGAGCGCGCAGTGACGCGAGCGATGACAACTGACGCGGGCGGCCGATACGCGACAGCATCACTCTTCGCACAGGCGCTCGCTTCAACATTGAATACGCCGAGCGACACGCAGACACTCCCGCAGCCCGCGGTTTCCGCCGCGAAGTCAGTGGCGGTGCTTCCGTTCGCTAATCTGAGCGCAGATCAGGAGAACGAATACTTCACTGACGGAATGGCGGACGAGATCATCAACGCACTGACGAAAATTCAGTCTCTTCGCGTTGCGTCACGCACGTCGTCATTCGCGTTCAAGGGAAAGAACGAAGACATCGGTGAGATCGGCCGCAAGCTGAAAGTCTCGACAGTTCTGGAAGGAAGTCTGCGCAAGATGGGAAATCGAATTCGAATCACCGCGCAGCTCGTGAATGTCGCCGATGGATCGAATCTCTGGTCGGAGCGCTACGATCGCGAGATGGAAGACATCTTCGCGATTCAGGACGACATCTCGCAGGCAATCGTAAAGGCGTTACGCGTTATTCTGACTGAAGGCGAAAAGAAGCAGATCGAAAAAGCACGCGCAGCAGTGAATGTCGAAGCGTACGACTTTTATCTGCGAGGCCGGCAATACTTTCATCAGCTTCGGCGCAAGAGCCTCGAGTACGCGCGGCAAATGTTCAACCGCGCGATCGAGATCGATCCCGAGTATGCTCGTGCATACGCGGGTGTCGCGGACTCGTGTTCCCTTCTCTACACATACTTCGACGCGCGTGAGTTCAATATTAGGCAAGCGGACATCGCGAGTCGCAAAGCCCTGGAGCTGGAGCCCGAGCTTGCAGAAGCACATCTGGCGCGCGGCATTGCGGTATCGCTGAACAACAAGTTCGATGAAGCAGAAAGGGAATTCGAGACCGCAATGCGTCTCGATCCAAAGCTTTTCGAAGCACCCTACTTCTTCGCGAGAACGCGTACCGCTCAGGGAAGATTTGCCGACGCGGTAAAACTCTACGAGCGCGCGTCAGCGCTGAGGCCTGAGGATTTTCAGGCAACAGCCTTCCTCGCGCAAAGCTATGCGTCGATGGGGATGACTGCGGAAGCGGAGGCTGCGACGCGCCGGGCTGCGCGGCAGATTCAGCAGCGGCTCGATCTCAATCCGGACGATGCGCGCGCATGCAACCTCGGCGCCGGAATCCATGCCACCTTGGGTGACTCGGCAAAGGCACTCGAATATGCCGAACGATCACTGGCGATAGATCCTGAAGATCCAATGCTGCTATACAACGTCGCCTGCACGTATTCGAATCTCGGAAAAATGGACGATGCGCTGTCATGTCTCGAGCGCGCGGTGGACAAGGGATTCGGGCATAAGGAATGGATCGATCACGATTCCGATCTGAATCCGCTGCGCGATTCGCCGCGGTTCAAAGCGATCGCGCAAGCGATGTGACGATGCAAGTAGGGCTCTCGATGCCGAGAGCCCTTTTTTCATCGCGCGTCAGTCGCAGTGTGACGAGCCAAGCTTCCCGTTGTTGAACGAGTCGAGCGTGTTTGTCCAGCCGCTGAGGGTACTCTTCGTTGCCCCCGTGTAATTGTTCGCGGCGATAATCGTGGACGCAATCGACGACGAGTTTGCACCCTGCGTCACGTTGAGCTCGGCGGTGATCAGCTGATGAATCATGCCCAGCTGATCTTTGCTGAACACTACTCCGTCCGCGTTATAACCTTTCCCAACGGGCGTGTCGAGAATCGCGTCGACCTGCGTCGAGGAAAGTGCGTAGGATCCTATGAGCAGGTGGCCGGAAGCGTCTACGAATGTGCTCCCCATGTGAGATGACAGCACGCCCGCAGTGTACGACTCATGCGTCTTGTAGTAGCCCTGAGTGTACGTGCAGCCGCGACTTTCGAGGGGAGCGAACGTGAACGTGACAACTGTGCCGTGGAAGAAGTTCGCCCAGACTGTTGCATCTCCATCGACGTCGCAATCGACTGCGAAATCACCGCTCGCGTACGGGGTGCCACTGGCCTGAACAAGACCCTCGTCGATTACGCAAGTCGTTCCGGTCAGGACGTAGCCCGGCGGCGTGACAACGTTCAGGAGAATTCTCGCAAAGGTGTCTTGCTGGTCGCCCGTTGCGACAAGTGATGCGTAAACGTCGAAGCAGGTTCCAGCGGCGACGGTGCCGGAGCTCGCAAGCAGAATGTGGTTATCGATATCCGACGTTATCTGGGACGCGCTGGCAGGTATCTGACCGCCACCCGAGTACGCCGCCGTAAAAGTCGCGGTAGCGCCAACAGTGCAAACCGTGACATTCCCGGCGTTTGCGAATCCGCCCGAGTAAGCGGTGGCACTTCGCACAGATGTTGGTGCGGTAATCGATTTTTCCGAATCGCTACACGCTGCGATAACGGAAAGACTAAGAAAAGCTGTAGCTGCGAGCGTGGTACGCGTTGCGGCCCACACACGCGTCGAACGGTGATCGGATACTGTTTTCATCAAAAACCTCTGAAGGAACAAGTTCCGGCATGACGAGCCGGTATCGCTCCTCTTCGGTAATGCGTCGTTCTCAAAAGATGCGACGGACTTTGCGAAGCCGGCCTTTCGACCGGGTAGCCTTTTCGGAGGAGATGGGGGGGATTTGTCGGAGTGCTGAACCCTGTTATGGTCTCACACCCGACGCTCTCCTAAGGGCACGTATCAGGCCACGGAAACATTTGTCGCTCGACTGGCACTTCCTGGTGATGCGCATACTTTGCAGTAACGACAGTGTTTTGTGGTGATGCTACATCTGTCAGCTGATTCTTCGTGGCAATGGAAGACCGCCGGCATGGCGTTCTAAACATATGAGTTACCTCGACTTGCACCTTCGGTGCCCCTGCCTTGACCTGGCCATCATGCCCGGTCAACTTGCGCGTTCCGAATCAAACATTAGATGAGCCTACCTGTCGAGCGCCTTCGCGGCGCTCTATCGCAGACATATACGATCGATCGCGAATTGGGCCGCGGCGGAATGGCTACTGTCTATCTCGCCCAGGACGTCAAGCACGAGAGACTCGTTGCATTGAAAGTTCTGCATCCCGAGCTCGCCGCTTCATTGGGACCCGATCGTTTTCTTCGTGAAATCAAAACGGCGGCGCGGTTGAATCATCCGCACATCCTGCCACTGCACGATTCAGGAGAGGTCGAAGGATTTCTCTATTACGTGATGCCGTACGTCGAGGGAGAATCTCTGCGTGAGCGACTCGACCGCGAAGAATTTTTGCCGGTCGAAGAAGTGACGGGTCTCACAAGAGGAATTGCAGCAGCGCTCGATTACGCGCATCGACAGGGCGTAGTCCATCGCGACATCAAGCCCGAAAACCTCATGCTCTATGAGGGCGAAGCAATGGTGATGGACTTTGGAATCGCGAAGGCAGTAAGCGCCGCTGGTTCCGAGACACTCACACAAACCGGGATGATGGTGGGAACTCCAGCCTATGTGAGTCCCGAGCAGGCAGCGGGCGAAACAAATCTCGACGGGCGGAGCGATCAGTACAGTCTCGCGTGCGTCGTATATGAAATGCTTTCAGGGCAGCGCCCGTTCACGGGAAACACGCCGCAATCAATTCTCGCGAAACGTTTCACGGAAAATGTCAAACCAATTCGTACGGTGCGAAGCAGTATTCCCGAGAGCGTCGAAAAGGCGTTGAGCAAGGCGATGTCCATAGATACCGATGGACGTTTTCGGACAGCCGGATTGTTTGCGCAAGCGCTCGCATCTACGAGTTTGACGACACCGAGCGACACGCAGACCATGCCGCAACCGGTCGTGTCGACTGCAAAATCCATCGCTGTGCTGCCGTTCACGAACATGAGCGCAGACGCGGAGAACGAGTATTTCACCGATGGCATGGCGGAAGAGATCATCAACGCCTTGTCGAAGATTCAATCGCTCCGCGTCGCGTCGCGAACAGCGTCGTTTGCGTTCAAGGGAAAAAGCGAGGATATCGCGGAGATCGGGCGAAAGCTGAAAGTGTCGACGTTTCTCGAGGGCAGCGTTCGAAAGATGGGCTCGCGTCTTCGGATCACGGCGCAGCTTGTCAACGTCGCCGATGGATATCACCTCTGGTCGGAGAGATATGACCGAGAGATGGAAGACATCTTCGCGATTCAGGACGAGATCTCTCAGGCAATCGTGAAAGCGCTCCGCGTTATTCTGAGCGAAGGCGAGAAAAAACAAATCGAGAAAGCGCGCGCTGTTAACGTGCAGGCGTACGACTACTATCTGCGCGGCCGCCAGTATTTCCATCAGCTCCGCCGCAAAAGTCTCGAGTACGCCCGGCAGATGTTCAGCAAAGCGATCGAGATCGATCCCGAATACGCGCGCGCGTACGCCGGCGTAGCCGATTGTTATTCCCTTCTCTACACGTACTTCGATGCGCGGGAGTTCAATCTTCGCCAGGCGGACAAGGCGAGCAGCAAAGCGCTCGAGCTCGAACCGGATCTCGCGGAAGCACACGTTTCGAAAGGACTCGCTGTATCACTGAGCAAACGGTTCGACGAAGCCGAGCAGGAATTCGAGACGGCTATGAAGCTCGATCCAAAATTGTTTGAGGCCGCTTACTGGTTTGCACGAGCGAGAGCATCACAGGGGGCGTACGACGAAGCTGTAAAGCTGTACGAGAGAGCTTCTGCACTTCGTCCGGAGGATTATCAAACTCCGGGGTTCCTCGCACAGACTCTTATGTCCCTCGGACGAATTGACGAAGGCAAAGCTGCTTATCGGCGGCAGATCAAGCTCGTCGAGCAGCATCTCGAGCTCAACCCCGATGATCCTCGAGCGTGCATTCTTGGCGCGGCGGCAAGTGCAAACCTTCGCGATGACGAGCGCGCAGTCGAGCTCGCGGAGCGAGCACGGATAATCGATCCTGAAGATCCTATGCTACTCTACAACATCGCGTGCACGTATGCGCCGCTTGGAAAAACGGAAGAGTCGCTGTCGGCTCTCGAGCGTGCAGTTGAGAAAGGCTGGGGTGACAAGAACTGGATCGAGCACGACTCCGATCTCGAGTCGATACGCGACAACCCACGGTTCAAGGCAATCGTAGAGTCGATGTAAACAGCCGTCAGCGATCGCCCTTGTAAATCTTTCCACCTTTCATCACGAAGCTCACCCGCTCGGTAGCGTGGATATCTTTGAGCGGATCACCGGTGACGGCAACGATGTCAGCGTATTTCCCCGGTGTAATCGAGCCCACTTTCGTTTCCCATCCGAGTAGCGTCGCCCCGCCCATCATACCCGCGACGAGCGACTGCTTCGGCGTCAGTCCACCCCAATCGACCATCAATCCGAACTCGTGCGCGTTAGTTCCGTGAGGAATTACGCCCGCATCAGTGCCGAGTGCGATTTTCACATGATGTGCGACGGCGAGCTTCACGCCTTTTCGAATCGCTGCCGCGGCTGCAAGCGCTTTCTCAGCGCGTAATCCCTTCAGCACACCGGTCTTTGCGAATCCCTCGACTGTTTCTCCCGCCATCAACGTCGGAACGAGCCATGTTCCCTGCTTGGCCATCATTTCAGCAGCTTCTTCATCCATGAATGATCCGTGCTCGATAGATGTCACTCCTGCACGAACTGCTGTTTTGATTCCGTCGGTTCCATGTGCGTGTGCAGCGACACGACGGCCGAGCTTCTTCGACTCGTCGACCGCGGCTTTCATTTCCTCGTATGTCATCTGCGTCGCGCCGACAGCATCGCCTTCCGAGAGTACACCGCCCGTTGCGCAGATTTTGATCACGTCGGCGCCCGATTTCACCTGATACCGAACCGCTGTCCGAACTTCATCCGGTCCGTTGGCAATTCCATCCTTCGGTCCATACTCGAGTAGACCCGGTCTGTAGCCGTTCGCGTCGCAATGTCCGCCGGTTATACCGATAAGGTTCCCAGCATTCTGCATTCGAGGTCCGGGAACGCGCCCATCGGTGATAGCCTGCCTGAGGGCCATGTCGTCGAAGTTTGGTGACCCCACGACGCGGACTGTTGTGAAACCGGCCATCAATGTCTTCAACGCGTTGTCTACTCCGACAATTGCGCCGTACGACGCGTAGTCCTTCACCGACTCGAGATCAGCCAGTGGATCTCCGAGAGTGCGTCCGATGAGATGCGTGTGTGCGTCAATAAATCCGGGGAGAAGAGTGACATCGCCAAGGTCGATCACGCGTGCACCCTGTGGAATCGAGATCGATCGCGCAGGTCCTGCCGCAGTGATTTTGTCGCCAGTGATCACGATCGCGGCATCCGAAATTTCGGCGGATCCAGTTCCGTCGAACATCCGGGCTGCTTTGATAACAGTGATTGTTTGCGCGCCAGCCGTGATTGCTGTTGCCGCAAATGTTGCTGCAAAGAGAACCGACTTTCTTATCATCTGGTTGGATTGGGGACGCGCGAAAACTTACTCGGTCGGCAAGGAGTCGGCGATTGGTGGCGTTGCGCGAGCGATGACACGCAGAGCTGTAGGAATACACTCTACAGTCAGGAGCCGAGACGCGCCCTGGTGAACTTCTCCGTCGATCTCGTAGAAAGGGACATCATCGAGCTCAAGAGTAAATCGACGAGCACGCTCGGTTGTCACCTCGCCGAAACGGCCGTGAGTTCCGCGCGAGGCAGCAGCAAGCATTCGCAAACGACGGGTGCGCGATGCATCACGAATCATTACGGCGTCGATCAGTCCGTCAGTCACAGTTGCGGTGGGCGCTATTGCGAGCCCCCCGCCGAATCGCGAACCGTTTGCAAGAACAACAAGCAGATGATTCGCCGCTTCACGCCGAGTGGCTTCAGATGAAATGCCCATCTTCAGTCCCCCGAAGCCAAGGATCTGCTGAAGCGCGCTGTATATGTACACCATGTCGTTTCCGATCCACCGCACACGCGCGAGTCCCTGCAGAACTGCAACGTCAAATCCAAATCCGCACGAGTTGAGAAAGAATCGCCCTTCAATGCGGCCGACATCGATGCGCGATTTGCCAACCACAAATGCCATCTCCGCTATTGATTCTGCTGACATCCGGTCAACGCCGAGTGTCCGCGCAAAATCGTTTCCAGTTCCCGCTGGAATCACGCCGAGGCGAACGTCGGCGCCCGCGTGAAGAATTGCGTTGGCTACATTGTTACATGTTCCATCGCCTCCGACGCAGACAATCGTCGTGAAGTTTTTTCTAATTGCATCGCCGGCAATACTCTGTTCGTCGGATGAGCGCGCAGTGACGAATATCTCGCTCGGCCCGCGCGCAAATGCAGCGCGCACAGCCGGCAGCAGTTTCGCGCCACGTCCCCGGCCCGCAGCCGGGTTGACTATGACGCAAACGCGTTCGGTCAGTGCTGCGTTCCGCTCGCTACGTCAGTAGGTGCCGCCTTTTTCCACGGCATAGGTGGAATGCTCGCGACCTCAGCGAACACTCCCTTCGCAAGCACGGGCCAGATACCGGCGTCATCCGCGGCGCCGAATGAGAAAATTGCGATGCCACTCGCGCCTCGCGCACGAGCAAGTTTTATCTGAGTCACAATCTCTTTCGCGCCAATGTTTCCATCTATGCCGATGTACATCTGGCGGCCTGTTTGACGCTCTGCACCCTGGACGTGATCGTCCAACAGACACGCCCAGTCGGCGTGGGCACAGTAAACCTTCTTGATGTGGAAGTACGTCATCGGCACGAGCACATCCATATAGCCAGCTTTGGCCCATCCGCGCGCATCCTGCAGCAAATCGGTCAAGCCTTGCTGCGTCTTCCAACGCCACCGATCCTCGTACACCGCCCACACGGCTGCAGAGAAAACAACGCGCGGCTTGATCGCGTGGACGCTGTCGTAAGCTTCCTTCACCATTCGATTCACGAGGTTCATTCGGTAGTCTCGCCATTCTGCGCGGTAGAGAAGCGGATCCTTTCCGAATTCACGAAGACTAGGCGCGTCGAAAGACCACGCAGTTCCCGGATAACGAATTCGGTCGAGATGAATGCCGTCTATGTCATACCTGCGCGCAACGTCTGCGGCTACAATTGCCAGCCGCGTTCGAACTTCCGGAAAACCAGGCGAAAGCCACACATACTCTTCGCTGTTTGGACATGGAAGACGACGGCCGTGCCTGTCACTCATCGCCCACTCGGGATGTTCGAGCAGCATGTGACGAGGATTTCCTTCAGCGGGCTCGGGCATCGGCAGACATTCACGTCCTTCGATACCCGCCGGCCGTCCACTCAATGCATTCAGATACGCGTGTACCTGCAATCCGCGGCGATGCCCTTCGCGTACGGCTACTTCGAGCGGATCATACGAGGGCGTTCCACCAAGTTTCCCGCAAAGTAAAGTCGCGCACGGCTCGATCGTCGAGCGGTAGTAGGCATCGGCCGCGGCGCGCGCCTGGAAGTACACCACGTTGAAGTGCGCTCGCGCCGCCATCTCCATGATGTACGCGATTTTTGCCGGAGAGTCATAGTCGAAGCGCGTGACCCAGATCGCGCGTCCCTCTGCCGGCGGAGACTGTGCTGCAACGTCGGATGAGACAACAACTAAAAGCAATGCAAGAAAACGGACTACGTATCGCATGAGGCGCACACGATAAAATCTTTTCACGCTATGCGCTACGATTTTTTCCGATTGACGCCCCCTGCGTTACCTCGGGGTCGTGCTCCCTGGAGGAGAAGGAAGATCATTCGGTGATGTGCTTCTCGCCAAGCCACGTCCGATCAGAAGTCCGGCAATTACAGTCGCTGCTGCGATTAGCGCAATCACGAGCCAGCGCATCGGATGCTTAGCGGTACTCATCGGCGGCGCTTTCGCAACATCGATAGCGTCGTCAGACACTACAGTCAGATCATCGAGCGTCGCCGCGGTCAGCTCACCCGAGAGCGGAATACGATCGAGCGTGTCCATTATCTCGTTAGCGTCAGCCGGCCGATTGTCAGCGTGCTTCTCGAGGCACGACATTACGAGCGTATTCAGCTGCGTGGGTACATTCGGCTGTCGCTCGATGAGCGGAACCGGTCGCTCGCTTATGTGTGCGGCCAGCATCGCCTGCGGATTGCGGGTCATGAACGGCGGTCGGCCGCACAACATCTCATAGGCCATGGCGCCCAACGAATACAGGTCCGCCCGATGATCCATTGTCGGATCAGCAGTCGCTTGCTCGGGCGCGATGTAGCTGGGAGTTCCGAGCGCAACACCGAGTGATGTGATCCTGTTCGGATCGCCGTCTCCACTGGCTGCGGAAAGCGCCTTCGCAACGCCGAAGTCTGTAACCATCGCTGAGCCGCCAACCAGCAGCACATTATCAGGCTTGATGTCCCTATGAACAATTCCGTTCTGATGCGCGAAGGAAAGCGCGGAAGAGACCTCTCTCAGCGTGCGAACAACTTGCGCGGGCGGAAGTTTTCCTCGGCGAATTAGACGCCCGCGAAGCGATTCCCCCTGCATGAACGGCATGACGTACCACGACAGAGCGCCGTCTCCGCCGGCGGCGAGCAACGGTACGATATGAGGGTGATGGAGGCGGGCGAGGAATTGTATTTCCCTCTTGAAACGCTCGACCTTTACACCGGCGGCGACTTCAGGGGGAAGAACTTTGACGACGACTTTTCTGTCGAGCGAGTTCTCGTTCGCTACGTAGATGCGGGACATTCCGCCACCACCGAGCTCGCGCTCGATTGTGTAAGTCGTCCCGAGAGCCTGTTGAAGCTCCCTGCGAAGATTCTCGGTCGTTCGCTGCAAGGTTTCTCGTTTCGCGGCCAGAAAAGAATCTACAGATCACCTGAGGGGAAGGAACCACGTGCGATGGATCAACCTGACGAAATGATTTTGTAGACTTTTCCCTGCGCCGAAGTCATATACAGCTCACCGACTGCGTCCTGCCCGAACGAGGTGACGTTGCCAATGTTCCCGATGGGCCACGTGAGCTGCTCGATAGCCTGCCCGTTTTGATAGCGAAAGCTTTTGAGAAATCCGGCGCAGTAATCCGAATAGAAATAGCGACCGATAATTTGCGGAATCGCCGTACCTCGATAGACATATCCGCCAGTCACAGCACACGCACCGGTCGAATGATCATAAACGACAGGAGGAATCTCGAGATTCGCCTGGTTGCACGACGACGCAGCATAACACGCCGCGCCCTCCATGGTATTCCAGCCGTAGTTCACCCCTCCGCGGTTTGACACTACAACGTTCACTTCCTCGAAGTGCTCCTGTCCGACGTCAGCGACGTAGAGAAGTCCACCGAGCTTGTCGAATGCAAAGCGCCACGGATTTCTGAGACCGTACGCCCAGACTTCTCCACGCGCACCTGCCTGCCCAACGAACGGATTATCCGCGGGAATCGCATACGGATCACCGTGGTCGACATCGATGCGCAGAATCTTGCCGAGGAGGGCGCCCAACTTTTGGCCGTTTCCTTGAGGGTCGCCTCCGCTTCCGCCGTCACCCAATCCGATGTACAGCATTCCATCGGGGCCAAACATGTTCAGGCCACCATTGTGATTCGGAAATGGCTGCGCGACCGCGAGGATCAACTTTGCCGACGCGGAGTTTGCGACATCCGCGGTCGATGAAACGGCGTATCGCTCGACGCGCGTATTCCCCGACACATCGGTGTAGTTGACGTAGAAAAATCCGTTCGTCGCGTACGCGGGATGAAATGCGACACTCAACAGTCCGCGTTCACCGCCAGTCGACACCTTCGAAGTGATGTCGAGAAATGGCGTCGGCAGAAGTTGGCCGTTCTTGATAATTCGAATTCGACCGACCTGTTCGACCACGAAAAGTCGCGCGTCGCCGCTGGGTGCCGTTACGTAATCAGGACTGGAGAGACCGCTCGCAACTTCCTGAACGCCGAGCGTGAGGTTGCCAGGTTGGGGCGCTGGTGTATCGTCGGTTATTTGACCAGGGCCGTCGCTGCATCCGGAGACAGAGAGGCCAACAGCCAGGAGGGACAAAATGAGTTTGTTAACGCGCGCAGAATTCATTGAGCTTCACGTGTGCTACACCATCTACGATCAGCGCACGATACGCGCCGCGAGCTTCAGTCGTCTAAGGCGGGCTCGTACCCTGTATCGACTGAAGGAGCGAGATGGCTATTACCACTTAACACGCGAGCACACGTATTCCACCTGAGAATCGCATCATCATTTCCAGCCGGCCGAATTGCCTCGGCTTTTTCGTACCAGCGCATTGCTTCGCGGAGTGAGTCATACGCCATCGCGCCCGACCCCATTCCACCGCTCGCCATCAGCGCCTGACCACGGCGCTCGGCGACCATTCCCGTGTAGTAAGTCCGCTGATATTCGTCTGAAATACGCGCGAGGTAATCTTTTGCGCGCGCGACGCCCGAAGCGGAAACCCCGCTGTGCAGATCAGTCAGCGCAAGCACGAGCGTAGTTAGAACCTGTTGATTCTCCGGATCGACCTCGAGGATGTCGAGGCAAATACTTTCGGCCGCCCATGATTGATTGAGCAGTCGATAACGCTCCGCCTTTTGAATCGCGCGCGGAATCGACTCGCGCGAGATCGGCTTCAGACGCAGCTCGTGCTCTTCGGAATTGCTCATGTCTTTCGCCTGAACAATCGCACGAGAGCTCGTAACGGATCGTAGTGGTCGTCGACGACGCGCTCTTTGAGGGGAATGATCGCGTTGTCAGTGATCGTGATGTTTTCGGGACAAACTTTCGTGCAGCACTTCGTGATGTTGCAGTATCCGATTCCATGCTCCTCGCGAAGCTCTGAAGTTCTGTGTTCCACATCCAGCGGATGCATCTCGAGCGCCGCCGCGTGCACGAGAAAACGCGGACCTATGAATTCGTCGAATTTCTGATGATCACGCAGAACGTGACACACGTTCTGACACAGATAGCATTCGATGCATTTCCTGAATTCCTGAACGCGATCGACATCCGACTGCCCCATTCTCCACGTTCCATCCGGCGCGTCAGGTGCACGCGGCTTGAACGGCTTGATGCGTTTCTTTACCTCGAAGTTCCATGAAACATCGGTGACGAGATCACGCACTGGAGGAAAAGCGCGCATCGGCTCGACCGTTACGGGTTTGTCGAGGTCGAGATCGCTTAGTCGCGTCATGCACATCAGCTTCGGCATTCCGTTCACTTCGGCCGAGCACGATCCGCACTTTCCAGCCTTGCAGTTCCACCTGACGGCGAGATCGTTCGCGCTTTCCGCCTGGATCTGATGGATCGCGTCGAGGACCACCATTCCCTCGGAGACATGCGCTGTGTAATCCGTTAACGCGCCTTCGGCTCCTTCCCCTCGCCAGATGCGGAAAGTTGCAGTTTTTTCCGACGCGGCGGGCGCAGTCACTTATTCTCCTCGACGATTTGCTTCAAATCGTCGCGCATTGGCACAATAGGAGTGCGGGAAACTGTCATCCGGCCGTCGGCACCGCGTGTGATGACGATATTGAAATTGCCTGCTGCAGCATCCTTCTCCGGAAAGTCATCGCGAAAATGTCCGCCCCTGCTCTCCTTTCTCTCGATTGCAGAGCGCGTGATTGCTTCGGAAACGGTGAGAAGATTTGGAAGATCGAGCGCAGTGTGCCATCCCGGATTGTACTCGCGGTTCCCAGCAACTGCCACACGCGCAGCGCGTCCTTTCAAACTTTCGATTCCGTCGAGAGCGCGTTGCATTTCGTCTTCGCGACGTACGATGCCGACCAGCTCCTGCATCATTTCCTGAAGCGCGTGCTGAACCTGATAAGGGCCTTCGGCGGATTTTTCATTTGCGGCCCGGTCGAACGGCTCGAGCGCGTTACGTGCGGCCGCATCGACCTGGTCTGTCGCAACGTTCGCAGGAGAATTTTCATTCGCGTACTTAGCTGCGTGTTCGCCAGCGCGCTTTCCGAATACGAGCAGGTCGGACAATGAATTTCCGCCGAGTCGATTGGCACCGTGCAGTCCTGCTGCTGATTCGCCGGCGGCGAACAATCCCGGAACCGTCGACATCTGCGTATCACCATCGACACGCACGCCGCCCATGACGTAGTGCGTCGTTGGACCGACTTCCATTGGCTCCGATGTAATGTCGATGTCTGCGAGCTGCTTGAACTGGTGGTACATGCTCGGAAGTTTTTTGCGAATGTGCTCCGGCGCGTTCGAGATCTTCGATTTGATCCACGAAATATCGAGGAACACGCCACCGTGCGGACTTCCTCTTCCTTCACGGACTTCCCGCATGATGCACCGCGCAACGTGATCGCGCGTTAACAGCTCGGGAGGCCGGCGTGCATTCTTGTCGCCCTGCACGTATCGCCACCCCTCTTCTTCGTTATCTGCAGTTTGATTGCGGTAGTTCTCAGGAATGTCGTCGAACATGAAGCGACGGCCTTCCTTATTCCTTAGAACACCACCTTCTCCTCGGACGCCCTCTGTAACGAGAATTCCACGAACGCTCGGCGGCCACACCATTCCCGTGGGGTGAAATTGCACGAACTCCATGTCCTGCAATGCAGCGCCTGCCCGGTACGCGAGGGATTGACCATCACCTGTGTATTCCCCGCTGTTGCTGGTAATCGTGAACGCGCGACCGATACCTCCCGTCGCGAGAATTACACTACGACTCGCGAAAACCTTGAATCGGCCGCGTTCCCTGTCATATGCAAAGGCGCCGGCAATTCGTTCGCCGTCTTTCAGCAGCTGTACAACGGTGCACTCCATATGAACATCGATGCCGAGCTGCACCGCTTTATCCTGAAGGGTGCGGATCATCTCCAGGCCAGTGCGATCGCCAACGTGCGCGAGTCGCGGATACTTATGTCC
>DATLDN010000226.1:0-36616 GCA_035525855.1 Gemmatimonadaceae bacterium | reverse complement strand
GCCATTCCAGCTCGTCGAGTGCCGTCGATCCGTCAGTCATGCCGCAAGATAGAGAGGCAGTGAGGCGGTGTCACGGTACTGGAATTACCTTTCACCGCCGATGGCCACCCGCAAAGATTCGTTTCGCCGCCGCCACCCGCTTTTAATTCGCGGCGTGCTGCTTCTTGCCACGTTTGTTCTTGCTTCAATGCTGGGACTCGCGTACGGGTCCTGGGTTCTGATTTGTCGCGGCGGAAAGTGTCCCCCCGTTGAAGCACTGAACGACTACACCCCGCGACAAACGTCCAAGCTGTACGCCGTGGACGGTCGCTTTATCGCCGAGCTCGGGCTCGAGCGACGGACTCTCGTGAAGCTGGATGAGATTCCGCCCCACGTTCAACAGGCATTCGTTATCACGGAGGACAAGCGTTTTTATTCGCACGCCGGTGTGGATTGGCGGCGAGTCTTTGGCGCATTGGGGCGTGACATTCTCGCGCGTCGTTGGGATGAAGGCTTCTCCACGATCACGATGCAGCTCGCTCGAAACGTTTTCCCCGAAAGACTCTCTCGTGAGAAAACGCTGGTCAGAAAAATTCGCGAAGCGAAAGTCGCGCGCGAAATCGAAGCGAAGTACAGCAAAAAGAAAATACTCGAGCTGTACCTGAATCAGATCTCCCTGGGCAACGGCGCTTTTGGAGTAGAGGTCGCTTCCCAACGGTACTTCGGAAAATCGGTTCGCAATCTGAACATCGCTGAAGCAGCCACGCTCGCTGCTCTGCCGAAGGCGCCAGAGCGTTACAATCCGCGAAAGCATCCCGACCGCGCCGTTCAACGACGCAACACTGTGATTGCGTTGATGCGCGATAATCACGCAATCACAGCGGAGCAGGCGAGCGAAGCACGGGCGTACCCCCTTCAGCTTGCCAGCAAGCAGGAGGCAGGGGACGTCGCGCCGTATTTCGTCGAATGGATTCGTCAACAGCTCGACGATCAATTCGGAAAGCAGCTATACGAGCAAGGCCTCAAGGTTTACACGACGCTCGACCTCGACATGCAGACTGCAGCCGAGCGTGCGTTGGAGCGACAGCTGCGACTGATGGAGGGCGGGAAGTATGGAAAATTTCCGCACGAGGGTTATGAGCATTATCTAGCGCGCAGCCTCGCGGGATCGGAATCGCCCGAGAACTCTCCCTACATCCAGGGTGCGTTCCTGGCGCTCGATCCGCGAAACGGTGCGATTCGCGCGATGGTCGGCGGACGCGATTTCTACGATTCGAAATTCAACCGCGCGACACAGGCGTTAAGACAGCCGGGATCTGCGTTCAAGCCGATTGTGTATTCTGCCGCGGTGCAGAATGGCCGGCCTCCATCATACATCGTCAACGATTCTCCGCTGGTCATCCCGTTAGGTGGGGGAGGCGGTAAAGACTGGGAACCAAAGAATTACGATGGGCGATTCGAGGGTCCCATGCCGATGCGTCGCGGTCTTTATGAATCGCGAAACATGATCGCAATTCGCGTAGGCATGGAGCTCGGCGAGCAAACAGTCATCAACGAAGCAAGAAATTTTGGGATTACGACACCCATTCCGCCGTATCCGTCAATTCACATCGGCGCCGCCGACGTTTATCCGATCGAGCTGATATCGGCGTACTCGACGTTTGCGAATCAGGGGATTCGCGCGACTCCAAATGCGATTCTCCGGGTAGAGAACGCCCGGCAGGAAGTTTTGTGGCAGCAGACGCCGGCGCGCAGTCAGGTGCTCTCGCAGGAAGAAGCGTGGATCATGGTGGACATGATGAAGGACGTAATTCGACGTGGCACCGCTGCGGGCAGCGTTTGGGGCGCTGGATTCCATTTGCCCGCTGGCGGAAAAACTGGAACCACAAACGATGGAACGAACGTCTGGTTCATCGGATACACGGCGGATCTCGTCGCCGGCGTATGGATGGGTTTCGATCGGCCACAGAAAATCATGGGTGATGCGCAGGGTGGAAGACTCGCTGCGCCTGCGTGGACCCAATTCATGGCGGAAGTCTATCGCCGCAAGCCCGCGCCGCCCGATTGGCCGCGTCCGATCGCAATCATTACGCGGGACATCGACGTCAGTACTGGAATGCTGCAGACTCCGTATTGTCCGCGCGATTTGATTCGAACCGAGTTTTACATACCGGGAACTGAGCCGACACTCGAGTGCGATAAGCATCTTGGTGCTGGCTATTATCCCGGTGGTGTAGATACCTCTCTCGGTCGCGCGCCCGCGCCGGATACGATTTATCGAACTCGACCGTCGCCTCCACCACCATTACCGCCAACCATCGATTCGGGTTTGAGTCCGACGGTGTTCGACACGTCGGCGCGAACGCGGCCCCGACCTGCTCGCCCACTGCCACAACGCGACACGATAAGGCGGGACACGCTCATTCGTCATCCAAAATGAAGCGATATCACGCGCGATGGGTTGTGCCTGTTACGCAGCCTCCAATCGAGTACGGCTGCGTCGTTGAAAACAACGGGACGATCGAGTACGTCGGGCCCTCGCGCGGCGCGCCAAAAGGAGAGGATCATCAGCTCGGCGAAAGCGTTCTTCTCCCAGGGATAATCAACACGCACACGCATCTCGAACTAACCGCCATGCGCGGCTTCCTCGAGGATCTGTGCTTCAACGATTGGATCGACAAGCTTCGCTCGAGCCGGAAGGAAGCATTGACCGACGAGATGCTTCTCGATTCGGCGCGATACGGAATTGTCGAAGGATTGCACGCTGGAATTACCACATACGCTGATACATGTGCGGCCGGGCTGGTAATGGATGCGATGCTCGAGCTTGGCGTTCGCGGAATCATGTTCCAGGAAACTTTCGGGTCCGCGCCTGAGCAGGCCGAAAGTGCGATGGAAGTTTTGAAGGAAAGAGTCGCCGAGCTTCAGAACAAAGAAACGGATCTCGTGCGCGTGGGAATTTCACCTCATGCTCCGTACACGATCAGCGACGATCTATACGCCGCGACGGCTCGATACGCGAAGGAAACCGGATTGCGAATGGGGCTTCACATCGCGGAGAGCGAGAGTGAGCAGCGAATCGTTTGCTCCGCGGATGGACCATTTGCAATCGAGTGGAATGTTCGCGGACTTCCACTTTCGCCTCGCGCGCGTACACCCGTCGAATTGCTCGAAAAAACCGGATGTCTGGACACGAGTCCGCTGTTGATTCATTGCGTCAATCTCGACGGCGAGGATATCGCGACAATTGCGCGACATCGTTGCTCAGTGGCGCATTGTCCGGCATCGAATGCAAAGTTTGGACACGGGATTTCTCCGGTCGCCGATCTTATTGCAGCGGGAGTTACGGTTGGACTCGGATCCGATTCCGTCGCAAGCAACAATCGAATGGACATTCTCGAGGAAGCTCGGCTCGCGATTTTATTCCAGCGTGCGATCAAGAAAACCGAGCGTGCCTTCACTGCGCAGCAGGCGCTCGAGATGGCGACGATTGGAGGTGCGCGTGCACTGCGCATCGATGACAAAGTGGGATCGCTCGAGGTAGGGAAGGAGGCAGATCTCGCGGCATTCTCGCTTTCGCACGCGCGCGTTACACCAGTCGGGGACATCGTCGCGGCGATATTGTTTGCCGTCGCAGGAACGCCCGCGCATTTCGTCGCCGTGAAGGGTCGTCCGCTCCTCGCCGAGCGGGAGCCTTTGACGGTTGATTCGGAGCTGCGTGCGCGAGTAACGGCAGCCGGCGATTCGCTGGCTGCCTGGGACAGAGCGGGCACGTGGGTTCCAGCTACGGTGGGTAGCGGCTCATAGGTCGCGCCGCGTAACTTCCAGCTTCAAAGCAAGAGAAAAAAATGCCTCGATCAGCGAACAATCACCGAATTTGGCGCGACGGTCAGTTCGTGAACTGGGACGATGCAACAGTTCACGTGATGAGTCACGTTATTCATTATGGATCGAGCATCTTCGAGGGGATTCGCTGTTACGAAACCCCTTCCGGTCCGGCGATTTTCCGGTTGCCCGAGCACATGCGTCGCTTCGCGGACTCGTGCAAGATCTATCGAATGCCGCTCGAGCATACGCAGGAAACTCTCGTGCAAGCGTGCGTCGACACAGTTGCGGAGAACAACCTTCCTCACTGCTATCTACGCCCTGTTGCAATTCGTGGTGGCCAGCACATGGGAGTTTTCCCTGGTAGCGCGCCGCTTGAAGTATTCGTCATCCCGTGGGTTTGGGGCGCATACCTGGGCAACGCAGGTTTGTCGGATGGCGTCGATGTGTGTGTGTCGAGCTGGCGCCGGGCTGCGCCGGATACTTTTCCTGCGATGGCCAAGGCCGGCGGGAATTATCTGAATTCGCAGCTGTCGCTCATGGAGGCGCGAGCGGACAATTATTCCGAAGGCATCATGCTCGATTCTTTCGGATTTGTCTCGGAAGGCAGCGGTGAAAATCTTTTTGTCGTTCGCGATGGAAAACTTTTCACATCGACAATTGGATCCGGAATTCTTCACGGGATAACGCGTGACACGGTTCTCACTCTCGCGCGAGAGATGGGAATTGAAGTGGTCGAGAGTGTAATTCCACGCGAGATGCTTTATATCGCCGATGAATTGTTCTTCACTGGAACGGCGGTCGAGATCACTCCGATCCGTTCAGTCGATCGAATTCCGATCGGTTCCGGTAAGCCCGGTCCCGTCTCGCTTGCGATTCAAAAGGAGTATATGGGAATCGCGAAAGGCACGATTTCCGATCGCCACGGGTGGCTGACCCATGTGCCAAGTGGGGTTGTTGCGGGTATTTAAGTTGTACCCGTTGTATATTCAGCCTTCGAAGTAGCAACTGGAGGAGTGCTTGATCGTAGGATGTCTGGCACTTAACGCATCGTTCGAGCCCCTTACGATGGTGCCCATGCGGCGCGCGTTGCGGCTCGTCATCGATGGTAAGGCCGAGATTGTGGAAGCCGATCCGGACCGTGTAGTGCGTTCCGAGCGGCTGACTTTGCCGCGTCCACATGTCATCCGTCTGATGCGCTTCATCCATGTTCCCCGTCGGTTCCGTCGTCAGGTGACGAACACGTTCCTCTTTGCGCGCGATCGGTATCGCTGTCAGTACTGTGGTCGTACTCAGATCGAGCTAAAGCCGCGCGAGTCGTTGACGCGCGATCATCTCGTTCCGTTGTCTCGCGGTGGAACGAACGAGTGGACGAACGTCGTGACTGCGTGCAGTCCGTGCAACACGCGCAAGGCGAACAGTTTGCCGAGCGAGATCGGAATGCATCCGTTGAATGCGCCGATGGAGCCGCACTTCGTTCACTTGAGCTGGGCGGTTCGTCGATTGACACCAACGCAGGCGCGTTACATCCGGCTCTTTTATGGTGAGGATACGCTGCATCATCTCGAGGAGCTCGAGCATCGGCATCCGACAAACGGGCGAATCGTTACGGGCACTTGAGAGAACTGCAAACCGTCCGAGCGGGATGGGGAATGTGACAGGGGAGTTATTAGTGAGCTCAATGACAGTTTGACATTCACTTCTTTCATCTTGCCGGGTCGGCATCGGGACGCTCATGTCAAACAGCCATAACGCTCACTAATAACTCCCCTCTCACATTCCCGTCACTGTGGACAGTTGAGCTCTCAAGATCAGATAGCCATGTGACGCAATTCCTTCGAGCGAACCCGGCTCGCCATCAGTGCGGTGCCATCTCTCATCGTGACGCGGAGCCGGCCGGCGTCGTACGGCTCGAGGTGGCTTACAAAATCAAGGTTCACAATGTGTGCGCGGTGAATTCTCAGGAATTGCACCGGATCCAGTCGCCGCTCGAACTCAGCAAGGGTTAGATACACCAGGTGACGGCGGCCGCGAGCAAACACCGCCACATAATCATCTTCAGCTTCGAGCCGCTCGATTTCTCTAACGAGAATTGGAGTAATCTTCCCTCTGTCGCGGACAAAGATTCGCGTCAGTGCACCGGGCTCACCCGTGATCGCTTCCGCGGCGCGCTCACTCGCTGACGGAATATCGTCGCTCTCCATCAGAATCTTTTTTGCTCGTTCCACCGCGACTGTAAAACGTTCGCGTCCGAACGGCTTCATGAGATAATCCAACGCCTGGAGCTCGAACGCGCTCACTGCATACTGATCGTGCGCAGTAGTGAGAATGAACAGCGGTCGATGTGACACCGCACGGATCACATCGATTCCGGATTGTTCGGGAAGTTGAATGTCCAGAAACACCACGTCCGGCTTGAGCTCATCGATAAGAGGAACAGCGTCTCGACCGTTTGCAGCCTCACCAACGAGATCGAGCCACTCGACTTCGATTATCAGCTCGCGCAATCCAGCTCGCGCGGGCTCTTCGTCTTCGACGGTAACAACACGCCACTTCATGCGCGTGCTGTCACAGTTTGCGCGACCACTGGTACAGTGCGTTCTGCGTCGCTCGTCGCTCGCCGCGCACGCGTAGTTTGTGCTGGAATTCTTAGTGTCACGGCGAAGCCTTTACCCGGCGCTGTCTCGATCGTAGTTGAAGCCGTTCCACGAAAGCGCGCCTCGATTCGCTTCCTGACAAGGCCAAGTCCCAGTCCGCGGGCGCCGTCGACGTTTTCCATTGTTGATCCACCACCATTATCGGTGATGGCGATGACGAGATCGTCGTTAACGAGCTTCGCTGTAATGCGCACCTCACCTCCACCCGCGTTTGGAGCAATGCCGTGACGAATCGCATTCTCCACCAGCGGCTGAAGCGTCAGAACGGGAAGCACACAGTCGAGCGCGTCTTGATCGATTTCTTCCACAATTCTGAGTCTGTCGCCCGCGCGCATCTTTTCGAGCTCGACATAACCGTGCACGAACGACATCTCCTCCTCCACGGTTGCATCCTCGTCACCCCGGCGCGACGAATCGAGAGCGTAACGAAGAAGTGACCCGAATCGAACGAGAGCATTTTCCGCCGCGGAGGGATCGTCGCGAACGAGCGTGATCACTGAGTGCAGCGTATTGAAAAGAAAATGCGGATTGAGCTGCGCCCGGAGCGCCTGCAACTCAGCCCTGGATGCAAGCACGCGCTGCTCCGCCAGACGATTTGACGTTTGAACCAGGTAGGAGATTCCAGCGAGCACGCCGTACAACAAAACGCCCATCAGCGCCTGCCAGCCTGCTGCACGCTGAATGAAAACCTCGAGCACTGCACGCGGAGTGTAAAACGCAATCTCGGCGACAGTAATTGCTGACCAAACCAACGCGTACACGATTGCGCCAATCGCGTGAAGCGTAAAAAATCGGAAGGATCGCGTTCCGGTCCACGGATTTGCAGCGGCGAAGCGCCACACAACGAGACCCATGAACATCGCTGGAACAATCGTGAAGAATGACGCTCTAGCGGCACCGAACAAAGTCATACCGGGATTTGGCAGGAGCATCAGCGCATAGAGGGCAAAGAACGCCCCCCACGCGACGACGTAGATCCGTGCGAACCGCGTAGTCATTCGCTACTGAGTGGGAACCGGACTCACCCTCGCAGCGAGCAACGCACGCGCCCAGCCGTTGTCAGGCTCGAGCTTGATGGCGTTCGCATATGCAGCACGCGACGCGTCAGTCTTTCCCTGCTTGGCGTAGACTTGTCCGAGCCATATGTACGCTTCCGCATTTCCCCACGCGGGAAGCGGTCGCGAAGGCCTGTCGCTTTCATAGTATGCGAGCGACTTCTTCAAATACTCTTCGGCTTTGTCCATTCCGCCTCCCCACATCGAGGGAGTAAACATTGCGCCGATACCTCTCAGCAGCCAGACGCGCGGATTCCGCGCTCCCTCTTCGACTGCGCGACTCGTTGCTTCCCCGGATTTGATTCCCAGTGACATGATCGAGACCGGATTCCGTGTGTGGCTGATGATTTGTCCATATACGGCGGCCTGCAGTGAGAATGTTTCAGGAAGAGCGAGCTTCTTCGCCGACTTGTCCAGAATGTCGCGCGCCTGCTCGAGAATCGGCGTCGTATTCGCTGCAGGGTTTCGGCCAAGGGACATTGTTGCTTTTCTATAAAGTGCGTAACCGTCGTAGTGCTGAAGCATTGGATCGTCGGGAAACACCGTGAGAGCACGCTCGATAAGTATTCTCGCCGAATCGATTCCTGTATCACTTCCATGGCGCACCGCGGATTCGATTAACACACGAGCCGAATCAGCCCATCGGTCGCGGCCGCTGAGCTGCTGCGGAGTGGGCGCCTGCGGAATTGCGTAAACGCAAGTCAACAGGCAGGCATGATGAATAATTGATTTGATCATTTTTGAGTTCTGCTCAATGGAGTATGGATGCGCCGACATAAAGCGCGCGGTCGAACAGACTCGCGACGGGAATTCGTTGCGTGTAGTCGAACGAGTAGGTGTAGCGGTAGATGTTGTGACGTCCGAGAACGTTGGTGACCGATCCGTACATCACGATTTGCCAGCCGGGCGCGAGCTGGCGAATGTTGCTCAGCGAGAGATCGAAGCGCGTAAGAGTCGGAAGCCGCTCACTGAACGGAGGCGCATACGACGGAATCCATCGCTTCTCGTCAGTATTGAAGGTTGCTCCGCTTACTGGAGTAAACGGCCGACCGGTTGCGTATCGATAGGCAGCACCGGCCTCCCAATTCTTGATGTATTTCTGTGCTACGAGCGTTATCGAATGCGGCACATCGAACGGCGCATCGGCGATCAATCCTGTGTTGGGATCTGTGCGTCTTGAATCGACGTAGCTGTACGTCATTCGGGTGCGAACACCGAGGGGAGCTGTTGCTTTTACAAATGCATCGAGACCATACGCTGTGCCTTCACCATTCGTCGCGACTTCATAGTCACGTGTCTGGCGAGTTAGATCATCGTACCGCTTGTGATACAGCTCGAGACGAACCATCTCCGCGTTGTCGCCTGCCTGAAAGCCGAGGATCGAATGCATCGCGCGCATCGAGCGAAGTCTCTCGTTTCCGAGAACGTCATCGGAAAGCAGCGGGTCAGCGATCTCGTGATAAATCCCCCAGGCGGCGGTGATGTGTGCGCTGCCGATTGTGCGGAATGCCAGTGACACGCGTGGATCGAGCGTTCGCTCCCTCGTCATGTCGGATTCATCGGTTCGCGCGCCGGTTACAAGTCGGAGCCGCTGGCCGATTCTGAAATCTCCCTCTGCAAACAATCCGGATCGTACATCCGTTCCGTCGGAGCCGAGCACTTTGGTTCGTGAACCCGGCGCAAGATCGACTTCGCTATGAGGTATGGATCCCTCGAACAGCGCGTGAACTTCATGGTGTTCCGCTCCGGCTCGCAGCGTGATCCGCTGCGATGCAATCCAATCCGCCTCGCCGAACAGCTGGGTATGACCCAGCCGTGTGTCGAGCTGGAAGGCTCCGTACTTCTCCTGGTTTTCAGATCTTCCCGCGGATCCGGCGATTGTCGTTTTGAGACGGCCGCGCTCAGCGCGCCACGTAGCAACCGCTAAGTCAGCCTTTACATCAACGCCAAAAAGGCCGGAGTACGACGGATCAGTCACGGCGACGCCGAGTCGATTCGTCTTGCTGATTCCGAAAATTGTCAGCGCGCCCGCATTTCTCGAGTTGAGAATGATGCTTCCACTCAGGTCGCGCCCTCGCGGGGCGGGCTGGTATTCGTGCGAGCTTCCGTTGAGCGCGATGAGTGGTCGCAGGTCAAAGACATTCGTGGCAAAGCGCAACGCGACCTGCTTGGTCACCGGCTCGGCAAGCGACACTGATACTCCGGCGAGTCCAAGTGATGCTGTCATTCCACGACGTGCCGGTCGGCGCTGGGTTTGAAGATTCACAACGGCAGAGAGTGCGTCGCCATAGCGTGCGCCGAATCCTCCCGACGAAAACACGATTCCGTCGACGAGAAACGGATCGACGGAGCCCATGAATGTTCCGTTCGGTGATTGGATCTCGATTGGATTCAGAAGCTCTGCTTCATTAAGGAAGACTTTCGTTTCATTCGAATCACCGCCGCGAACATAGAGACCTGTTCCTTCATCTACTTGTTGAAGTCCGGGCAAGGTTTGAAGTGCGCGATTGATGTCCGCCGCTGTTCCGGGAATCGTCACGACTTCGAGCGGCGTCAGCGTTGCAGTGCGTTCTTCGTTTGCGGTGTAAGTGCTCGCACTGACTGTTATCGGCGTCAACACGGGTGCTGCGCGCTCGAGCCTGATGACGATGCTGTCCGGATGTGAACGGGAAATCGTTTTTTGCGCGGGAACGAAACCAAGCTTTCTTGCAACGATTGTTGCGCTGTCGCCAAGCATCAGACGAAATCTTCCATCCTCGCCGGTGATGACTCCTTCCAGCGTTCCGATGTCGAAGACATTCGCTCCACTTATCGGGCGCCCACCCGTAGTAATCACGATTCCACTAACGGGGGTCTGCGATCGAAGTGTCTGCGGCGCCGCTGCAAGTATCGCGAGGGCGAAGAATCGGTGAGCGTTCATGGACGCACGGTTACATCACGCGCGTCTCTACACCATCACTTCTCGGTGAACAGTCAATTCACCCACCCCAATGGACGGGGTTTGCGAGAGTCTCACATTCCCGTCACCGTGCACGGCTTCGTTTTCAGGGTCGGAAGGCGCCCGACCTCGCTTCGTAGCGCCTTTTCTCTCCGCCGAGCAGCCGCACCATAAGAGTGCGCACACCTCGCGATACGGCGGTGCCAGGATTTTTCTTTCCGCGTACCGCAGGCTTTACCTCTCCACGCAACCATTGCTCCACTTCGTCCAACTCTGTCAGAGATAACGTCTCAACATCGAGAACTACGTTGTAATACGATCTCTGACCACGTTTGGGTAATGAGATGGGCGTGCGAAAAGGCGCGTTCACAACTTCCTGCGCTTCGTTCAAGGTCGGATAACTTCCGAGCTCGACCGCCCGGTTTCCAACTGCTCGAAATACGTGATAGAGTTTTCCGAGAGCGTCGTACTTCACTACTACGTCCCACTCAGCGGTCGCTTTGATATCGTCGAAGAATCCACCCGTCGCCCATCGCTCCATTCGATAATGCAGACGGGCAGGGAATCCGTTCACCAACAGCTTGCGCATAGGCTCGTCGCTGAGAAGCGACGCTGAACGAATCGACGGTGCCTGAGTTGTAAACTCGGCGCGGTCCGGAAGAACGATCTGAATCTGAGGTTTCTGCGCGCGCGCCTGAGCAGCAAACAGTAGAATCGCGACAGTGCCGATCCAATGAGTACGCAAGCTCAGAAGCGGTTGTGAATTCGAACGAAAAAGTTCGCCGGCTCCTTGGGAGTCGAAACCGCTTTTGCGACGTATATGCCGGCAACACCCAGATCCAGCCCCAGCCCAACATCGGTTCGATACTTATCGAAAGGAATCGAGCCGGACGGATAAGTCAGATCTCCCTCACGTGTTCCAACGTTCCACCCTCGTCCAGCATCGGCGAACGCGACAATCGACGGACGCACATTGAACTCAGCACCTCGCAGTCGAAGACCGTTCCTATTGAATACGTCGATGAGATCAGAGTGCAGCTCGTTCCGGTACTCTACCTGCGCGAGAATCACGCGATCGCAACGCGCAGGTCGCCCGGGCAATTCGAAATTCTCAGCGCATTGTCCAACGTCAGGTCCAATCTCCACCCGGCGAAAATCAAATCCCGGAATCGTTCCCGGACCGCCTACGGAGACGCGCCGCTCGAGCGGCAATCGATCTCCATGCAGCCATCCGCCGAGAACCAGGCGCGCGTTCAGCTGAATCATCGGAGAAATGCGATTGTATTTTCGAATGTCGAAGAATGCGCGGCCGTAATTGACATGGTCGCCGTCGAATCCCACCGGGCGCAGCACGGGGCCCGTGTCTCTACGAATCAATTTTCCGGCGCCGTACTCATAGCGTCCATCCAGAAACCATCCGGCCCACGGATTCAGCTCTGCGTTACGTGAATCGAGTAGCAGGTGCGTCTCGAAAATGTGCATGACGCCATCGTCGGTGAGCGGATTGATTCGCCATCCGCGGGCCCCGCGAAATAACGTTGTTACGTCGCGTTCACTGCGTGAGCTCCAGCGCTCGTGGCCGTATTCCACGCTGATTCTCGCGGCTTCACCGGCGTACGCGGACGCGAATACGCGGGCTCCGTGTGTTCCGTAGTAGTCGAGGTAGTCGCGCTTGAATAGAAATGCCGATAGCCCCGCGTCAGGCTCAGGCATCTGCCATCGCTCGACGGGTGTGACGACGTCGAACGAGGTCGCGCCGGCTGAATACCCCAGGTGGCCACCGAAACGAGCCTCAGCAGTAATACGATGGCCGAGGTTTTCCGAATCCCAATGCATGGAATGCGCGGTTCGAATGATGCCGAGAATGGACAGCCTGAGCACAGCGCCGCGCGCATATCCGCGAAAAGATGGGCCGATCATTATCGGCAATCCTTCGACGCGGTTGTATGCCTTTCCGGATGTGAGTGTCAGTCCACCTCGGTCGTCGTGCTCGCCGAGAATCGATCGGATATCGAACGTTGAATCAGTTTTCGCTGAATCCGACTGCCCGTAAACCGGATTGGCTACGATTGCAAACGCGGCGAGTGTGAGCAAACGCCAACTATTCGAAAACGGGTTCAACTGATTAAAACGGATTGGAGGCCCTTTTTTGTTTTTGTAAATCATCAGGTTCCCGTTTCTGATCCGGTTAATCCATCTGATCCGTTTTCCAATGCTGTTGATTGTCCGATACCGAGGCGGCGCATTCTCCGATAAAGGTTTGGCCGGTCAGTCTTAAGGCTTCGTGCCGCTTCAGCGATATTGCCGTGAGACGCATCGACTGCATCATTGATTAATCGACGCTCGTAATCATCCAGCGAATCAGTTAACGACGTATCAACACGCGACAGCGATGGCGCCTCTACCGATCGCTGCACATTTGTCGGCATAGAGACAACCGGTCGCAGAACTTCTCTGACCTGGGCTCCCGTAATCTCCGCGCCGGGCTGCATGATCGCCAAACGCTCGACGATGTTCGCCAGCTCACGAACATTTCCCGGCCAGGGATAACTCTCCATTTCCTGCAGAGCGCCGCTCGTCCATGCAGGCGGTACGTGGCCGGTGCGCTTGAAGTGGAGTAAGGAGAAATGTCGAACCAATAACGGCACATCCCCCGCGCGCTCCCGCAATGGTGGCAGCGCAAGCGGTATCACGTTCAACCGGAAGAAAAGATCCTCCCGAAACTTTCCTTCCTGCACCGCCCGCGCGAGATCGTGATTAGTCGCAGCAATAATTCTTACATCGATCTTTACCGGATGATCACCGCCGACTCGCTGAATCTCTTTTGCTTCGATCGCTCGCAGTAATTTCGCCTGCGCATCGGCGCTGAGATCGCCGATCTCATCAAGAAAAAGCGTCCCTGTATTGGCGAGCTCGAACCGACCGATCCTTGTTTGCGTTGCGCCGGTAAACGCACCCTTCTCATGACCGAACATCTCGCTCTCAACCAGATCACGCGGGATCGCCGCACAATTGACGCGAACGAATGGTTTCTCGCGTCGCGTGCTCGCATCATGAATTGCGCTCGCGACCAATTCCTTGCCGGTACCCGATTCTCCGGTGATCAGGACACGCGCATCGCTTGCCGCGACTCGATCGATCAGCTCCGCAACCTGTTTCATCTGCGGACTGTCGCCGACCATGTCACCGGCAAGCCCAAGCTCCTCTCTCAACTCGCGCGCAACGCGCCGTGATTGCCTGAGCTCGAGCGCTGAGCCGATCGCAAACAAAACTCCCTCGGGCGACAACGGCTTCTCGAGAAAGTTTATTGCGCCGAGTTTTGTGGCGGTCACCGCGTCGCTCAAACCGGCGCGTCCGCTCATCATGATCACGGGAAGATCGACATGTGTTTCTTTGAGGTGCTGCAGCGTCGCCATTCCATCGAGTGCGCCGGGCATCATGAGATCCAGCAGCACTACATCGGGATCTTCCTCATCGGCGCGCGTCACGCCATCGGCGCCGCTTCCGGCTTCGATTACCTGGTGACCCTCGGCGCTAAGCAGTGCGCCGACCATGCGGCGAATGTTCGGCTCGTCATCGACGATGAGGACCGTTGCCACGCGATATCAGGTACGTCGCGCGTCTGTTTGCGCTTGAGATCCTGCTGGTAATGCTCCCTGGCGAACTTCGCTCAGAAGCTTCGTGGTAAAACGCTGTCCTTCCGAAATACGCTCGACCTCCACAGCAATCGCATCCACTGCCTGCTCTATTCGCTCGAGCCGCGACATCACTTCGGGTGGAACTTGCGGGTGCCGGGATTCATTCTCGACTTTCGCGCTGATTGCTTTGACCATTGGCCGGCCAACCACGATCGCAATAATCATTGCGAAGAATCCGAGAGGAACAATTACCTCCGGTCCCATTACAGTTGACTCCTTCCAACCGGCAATTCGCGAGATTCGGGAGCGGCAAGAAATTTTGTTGTGAACCGCTGTCCCTCGAAGATGCGTTCGACTTCGACGCTGAGGATTTGTTCACCGTGCATCTCATGAGCTCCTGTTCTTTGCGCCAGTCGAAACGGGCAGGATGAATTCGATCCTTGTACCCTTTCCTAACGTACTTGTCGCTCGCACAGTTCCATCATGCGCCAGCACAGCCTGGCGCGCAATTGCGAGTCCGAGTCCCGTGCCGCCGGGTTTGTGCGTTACGTACGGCTCCCATATGAGCGCAAGCTTCTCGGCATCGATTCCCGCGCCGTTATCGCTCACCGCAATTTCAACAGCATCACCAACACCATTACGAATCTTCCGCGCTTCGACAGTGATTGTACCATTGCCGTCGCACGCATCGACTGCATTCAACACGACGTTCGACAATGCGCCACTCAGCGCGTCGTGATGTCCGACAATCGGCGGCAGATCGTGTTCGATGTGTGTAATCAGCTCGATCCCGGATGGTAATGATGCAATTGCCGAATGCATAACCATCTCCTTCACGTCGATCTCTGCCGCAGGACCTTCCGGTAATCGACCGAACTCCGCGAAGCTTTTCGCAATTCGCTCGAGCCTCGCGGATTCAATTGCCAACACTTCGATACTCGATTGCAAATTTGCGGGTGCATTGCGGCGTAAGCCATCGACCGCGAATCGAATTGGCGTTAACGGATTCTTCAGCTCATGCGCAACCCGGCGCGCACTTTCACGGTAAGCACGCAGCCGCTCGGTCTCTGCCGCGCGACGCCGACTCTCATCCAGCTCGGTAGACATCTCTCGCATTCGGCTACGTAGTGTCGCGAATTCAGGCGCGCCCTTCGCGGGCTGTTGTGTGGGCGGTGGCAATGGCTCACCGTGACCGATCAGGGACGTCCACGTAACGAGCTCATCGATAGGGCGACTAAGTTGTCGCGAGAGATGACCGGCAACGCGTGATGCAGCGACGCCGAAGAAGATGAGGGCAAGAATGCCAAGCACCGCGACAACGCGTCCGGACCGTCCTGCGAGGAAGCTGAAGCGATGCGCCTGCTCGAGCGAGGCACTGAGCAATCGCTCGTGTTGATCAACGAGTTGACGCTGAGATGGCGTTAACGGGGCCGAACGAACAGCGGAGATCGCCTTCTGTCCCGATGAAGCAACGTTCTCCCACGCGGCGCGTCCTCCCATCAACGAGAGTGTCGAGCTCACTGTCCCGGCCCAGAAAACCGTGAGCAATGCAGCCGGCACAATCGCGAAAAGCGACAGGATTACGATAAGTCGCGTTCGGAAGCGGAGTTGCTTCATCACAATGAGGTTATAAATTACAGGCTGGACACGACTTCGAGGATTCGGGGGTGGGCCGGAAAGCCGGCAATCCCCTTTGGACCTGAAGACGCGTCCCCGCGACACAATGCCGCGGGACAACACGGCTGACGAGCTCACCGCGAGAAAGCGGATCGCAGCCAGTACTATAGACAATCGTTAATGCCATTCCGCGCTCAGCGGACCGCGCACAACTCACCGCGCCGTCCCGTCCCCATTCACAGGGGCCCACAAGCCGTCTCACATCCCGCGAGCGGCTCTCAACCCATTCACCACGCGCCCAACGCCGCTCTTCTCATCGACTTCGACAACGTCACGATGGGAATAAGGTCGGATCTCCAGACAGAGCTGAAGAACCTGCTGGCCTCCGACATCATCAAGGGCAAAGTATCCGTCCAGCGCGCCTACGCCGATTGGCGGCGCTACCCACAATACATCGTCCCGCTCGCCGAGTCGTCGATCGACATGATCATGGCGCCGGCGTATGGGTCGGCGAAAAAGAACGCGACCGACATCCGACTCGCAATCGATGCACTAGAGCTTGTGTTCGTTCGTCCGGAGATTGGAACCTTCATTCTCCTTTCCGGCGATTCTGATTTCTCGAGTCTCGTCATCAAGCTCAAGGAATACGGAAAGTATGTAATCGGCGTCGGTATCCGCGAATCATCGAGCGATTTGCTCGTGATGAACTGCGACGAATACTACAGCTACAACTCGCTCGCTGGTCTCGTGAAGAGTGGTGACGAGGAAGTGGTCAAGCATGATCCGTGGGAGCTTGTCACCGAAGCGATTCAGAAAATGAAACGCAACGGCGATGTAATGCGCGCCGATCGTCTCAAGCAGGTTATGCAGCAGATGGATCCAACATTCGATGAAAAGAATGTTGGCAAGTCGAAGTTTTCACTCTTCGTAACCGAAGCAGCAAAGAAGGGATTGGTTGCGCTTACGAAGCTCGAGAACGGACAATTCGAAGTAGATCTTCCGAAGGAAGGGACAGAGGTCGCGCCCGCAGAACCGGAAGCAGCAGCACCGAAACCTCCTGAGGCAGAAGATGGACGACGACCTCGTCGTGAATCGCGCGGACGTGGCCGCGGTCGTGGAGATCGTACGCCACGCACAGAACGGCCCGCGGCGGGCGCACCTGCGGCACCAGTCGCAGTGCCTGTAACGACTGAGATCCCACCCGAAACCGCTCCGCGTGAAGCTGCATCAGGTGAGATTGGATCCACTGGGCTGAGGCTTACTCGTGCAGAGGCGTTCGATCTCGTCAAGCGGGCAACCGCATCACTCGCTAGCGGAGACTCCGCAGTTGCCGCGAGTCTTGTCCGCTCGACTGCGCGCGCTCTTCTCGGCCGTGACAGCGAAAGTCTGAGTGAACGAAACTTCACGCGCATTCTTCAGGATGCGCATGACGCTGACATGATTGATTTGCGTCGGCGTGGAAGTGATTACGAAGTCGCGGTAGCTGCAGGAGCTCCAACAGTTTCGGCTCAGCTTGCGGCTGCGCAACCGGCACCCACAGCTTCGGCGAAACCAGCCGCACCTGCGCCACGCGGAATGGCAGCACGAGGTGGTCGTGGTCCGATGGGAAGACCCGGTGCTCCGCCGCCACACATTCTGAGCGTCGGTGTGGTTGGAACGAAAAAGCCAGCACCGCAGCCGGAACAGGAAATTCCGGTTCCTGCAATCGACAGTCCTTCGCCATCAGCACTAGCGGAAGAAAAGGACGCCGCAAAAAGTCGCAAAGGACGCAAGCGCGGTGGTGCGGGAAGAAAGACGTCGGCGAGAAAGAAAACCACGGCGTCTGAAACTCCTGCTGCAGCACCAGCGGCAGAAGCACCGAAAGCACCAGCGCGAAAGCGTGCAGCCCGCGGTGGTGGTCGGAAGAATGCAAAGCCTTCTGCGGCAGCAGCTGTGCGATCGGGCGGAGCGGGCTCCGAGCCGGAATAGTCCGCATCACGCGGACAAACCCGTAGCGTGGGCCGGATTCTTCGGCGCGATTTCTACAATCGCGAAACTGAAATTGTTGCGCGCGAGCTACTCGGTACGATTCTCGAGTGTCGTACCGAGGACGGATTAGCGAGCGGAGTAATCGTCGAGACGGAAGCGTACATCGGCGAGCACGACGCTGCGTGTCATGCTGCCGCGGGGAGAACAAAACGCACAGAGCCGCTCTATGGCCCGCCTGGAAATGCGTATGTGTATTTCATCTATGGAATGCACTGGTGCATCAACGCTGTCACGCGTGCGGAAGGACTGCCGAGTGCGGTGTTGATCCGTGCGCTCGAGCCAATTGACGGAGTTGCGTTGATGCGACGTCGGCGCGCCAAGGCGCGAAACGATCGCGAATTAACGAATGGTCCGGGGAAACTTTGCGCGGCGCTGGGCATCGATCGCGCTATGAATGCATTGCCGCTGCAGCGCTATCCGGTTGTCATTCGAGCGGGTGAATCGATTTCTGATCTTGGTGTCGAAACTGGTCCGCGAATTGGAATTACGCAGGCAGCCGATTGGCCGCTGCGGTTTTGGATTCGTGATAATCCCTATGTATCGAAGTGAGCGATGCGCGACACAGTTTTTGGAACGCCCAACAGAAACCCGTCGGGTATTCGGTCAATAGTTCTCGGCAGTCAGTTAGCGGGTTTTCAGTTTGGGGTTCTACTGATCACTCATTACTCGAAAGCCGACCGCCGAGCACTATTGACCGAATACCCGACGGGTTTCTGTGTTGTGCGTTTCCAAAAGCTGCGTCTCGCCTTAGTGCGACCCTTCGCGCGAGCTACCGAAATTGTATCGCAGTCCGGCCTCAAAAAATCCGAGCGCATTATTACCGAGAAGGAATCTCGATTGCCCCGGTACAACAGACGCCTGGACGAACACGGCCGCGCGCTGAACCTGTAATTGCAGTCCCGCCATTCCAAGAACCCCGGCCTGACTCTTACTCTCGTCGATGCGCTCGTACACCGCATCGTCGACATCAGATTCGTCTGCCATCAGCATCGGACGTGCGCTGCCGACGAGATCGACACTCACTCCCAGTCCCGCATACGGACGGAGATTGCCGAAGCGCCATGGAAACGCGAGTGCAGCAAATCCGATCCGGTTCATCTTGCTCACCGCAACCGGACGAGCGCTGCCATCGAGAAGAGGATCGAATACCGCGGACGTTGTCGACACGTTCGCCTGATCGAACGACACATACAAGCCGGCATTAGTGCGCGTGATCAGCCAGTCTGCGCCATAAGTCGCAGCTGTTTCACTTGGGCCGAGTGTCGGGGAGACTGTGGCGACGCCGCTCTTCAGTCCCCAAAACCAGGAGTCGTTGAAGAAGCGGGATGACTGTGCAGCTGTCGTCGTGGAAAGAGCCGCCGTCGAAACGAGACCGGCTATGAACCATCGCAGTGTTCGCATGTGCTGACGCCCCTGCCGGTAGAGCATTGCCGGCCGTTTGGTGTGACCGGGTCAGTCACACGATTCTAGATAATCTTCAGCTTCCTCCCCACGCTTCGAAACGCGGCAATTGCCTCGTCGAGATCTTCGCGTGAATGGGCCGCACTGAGCTGGCAACGCACGCGCGCCTGCCCCTGAGGCACCACTGGAAACCCGAATCCCGTTACAAAGACGCCTTCCTCCAGTAACATGTCACTCATCTGTATGGCGGCAGCTGTTTCCCCTACAATGATAGGTACGATCGGCGTATCCCCGGGTAACGGCTTGAAGCCGGATTCGACAATCTGCTCGCGGAAATAGCGCACGTTCTCACGCAGCTTGGCGACACGCTCGGGATGAGCCTCGAGAAAGCGAATCGCAGCAAGCGCACTGCCAGCAACCGTTGGCGGAAGCGCATTTGAGAAAAGCTGGGGACGCGATCTCTGGGTGAGCATGTCGCACAACGATGCAGGGCCGGCAACGAATCCGCCCGCCGCGCCGCCAAGCGCTTTTCCAAGAGTCGACGTTATGACGTCCACTTCGCCAATCAATCCGTAATGCTCGGCAGTGCCTCTGCCATTCTCGCCGAGCACACCGGTGCCGTGCGAATCGTCGACTGCGACGATTGCATCGTATTTCCTGGCGATGTCGAGAATCTCGGGAAGCTTGGCGATGCTTCCTTCCATCGAGAAGACACCGTCGGTCCATATAATTCTTCGCTTTGCATCGCGAGCCGATTCGAGCTTCGCGACAAGATCATCCATATCGGAATGTGCGTACACCGCTGTCGTGCATTTCGTGATCGACTTTGCAAGCCGCAGCGAGTCGATGATAGATGCGTGATTGAGTGCATCACTAACAACGAAGTCGCCCGATTCAACTATCGTCGCAGTGAGTCCTTCGTTGGCATTCCACGCAGACACGTAGGAAAGCGACGCCTCGGTACCGACAAGTGATGCAATCGCCGCCTCGAGCTCCCGGTGAATCGTGAACGTTCCGCAGATGAACCTCACGCTTCCTGTGCCGGCACCGAATCGCTTTAAACAGTCTTCGCCACCGCGGACTACTTCGGGCTCGTCGCAGAGGCCGAGGTAGTTGTTGGACGAAAGGATCAGCACTTCGCCGCGGCCTTCCATCCGGACACGCGCGGATTGCGGCGAGTCGAGGTAATTGAGCCGCTTGTAGACCTTATCCTTCTTCAGTTGGTCGATGCCGGCTTTCAGCTCGTCGTCGAATTTGCGATTCAGCGCCAAGGGCGTGTCTCCCGTTATGCGATTTCGAAAATGACTTTGCCTGCTTCGCCGGATTTGATTGCAGCAATTGCTGCGTCGACGTCAGACATCGGGAAGCAGTGTGTTATGACTGGAGTGGGATCGAATTCACCAGACCGAAGGAATCGCGTCATCTCGATCCAGGTTTCGTACATACGCCGGCCGACAACACCGTAAATCGTGAGTCCCTTGAAGATGATCTCTCTCGGAAGATCGATCTCGATTGGTTTCGTTGGAATCCCGAGCATTTGAATGCGACCGCCTACTCTCACGAGCGCAAATGCCTGGTGAATCGCGGCGGGAACACCTGACATCTCTAACACAACGTCTGCACCAAGATCGTCAGTCGCGAGCCGGACGGCGTGCTCGACTTTGTCCGGCGTCACCGCTTCATGCGCTCCCATGGTTCGCGCCAGATTCAATCGCGTCTCATTTACGTCAGATGCGATGACGCGTGACGCGCCTGCCGCGCGACAGATACCGATTGCGAAAAGACCAATCGGGCCACAACCGGTGATCAACACAACGGAGCCAGGAATGTCAGCAGTCAATGCGGTGTGGAAGGCGTTGCCCATCGGGTCGTGAATGCCACCGATGTCGTAGCTGATTGCATCATCCAGATGCCACACATTGGTCGCAGGCATCGCGATGTACTCGGCGAAACAGCCATCGCGGTCAACGCCGATAATTTTGGTAAAGGGGCAGACGTGGGCATTACCGGTCCGGCACAACAAACATCGTCCGTCGACAATGTGTCCTTCCGCGGTAACGCGATCTCCTTCCTGAACGTCGGTGACCAGTCGTCCGACTTCGACAACGTCGCCGGCAAATTCATGTCCGACGATGAATGGCGGCTTGCATCGTCCGCTCGCCCATTGGTCCCAGTCGTATATGTGAACGTCGGTGCCGCACACACCAGCTCGCCGCACTTTGATCAGAACTTCATTGTCGCGGATCTTCGGCTCGGGTACATCACGCAGAACCATTCCCGGTCCTGCGGTTTCTTTTACGAGAGCTTTCAATGTCGGAGTTTGTGAGGGAGTGGAGCGGACATAAGGTGCAATTCATGAGCCGGTCACGGAAGGCTTTGGAATATCGGCCGAATCAAACATTCAATAGGAGAGTTCTAAGTTTTCAGTAGAACGGTTATCAGTCATCGATTAACAGAATGTCCGATAACACTACGCGAAACTGACAACCGAAAAACTGAAAACTCACTACTCTATTACTGAATGTTGGTTCTGTTACCGATGTGATTCGCTTCAACGATCTTCGTGCGCAAAGAAATATCTGTTGCGTCAAAATTTTGACTGCTCTATACTTCGCGCGTGGTCACATATGCATTGCGCATGATGATTGCGTAGCATCGTGACCACGCGTGCCTGTTCGGACGCTGCATGTCGGCGGTTCCACCGGGGGACAGCCGAGTTCAACTCCATCATGGAGCGACACAATGGCAGCAGCGAAGAAAGGTGGTCGAAGAAAGAGCGCCGCGAAAAAGGGCGGACGGAAAAAGACGGGCGGAAGAAAGAGCACTGCACGCAAGGGCGCAAAGAAGGCTGGAAGAAAGGCCACCAGGAAACGCCGTTAGCAGTACATGCTGAAGAAAACGAGAAAGCCGGCTTACGCCGGCTTTTTTGTTTTCATTCGCGTCGCGAAATGCTCAGCGCGAATACCGCGCGCTCGCAAGCTCGACAATTCTATTGATCAACGCGGGATATTCGATCCCGCTCTTCTTCGCAGCGGTCGCGAACTCGCTCTTCTCCTCGAGATAGCAATTCGGATTCACTTCGATCACGTAAATCTTTTCCGCAGACGTGACTCGAAGATCGACGCGCGCGTAATCTCTGAGTCTCAGCGCCTGAAACGCATCGACCGCGACTTTTTGAATTCGCGCCGTAAGCTCTTCAGGAACATCGGTGGGAAAAATGGATTCCGTTCCGGCGAACTCTGCGCCCTTTCCTTCGCCATCTTCGCCCCACTTCGCCGACCAGCTCGCGATCTTCGGCAATCCCTCCGGAAACTTGGAGAAGTCGAGCTCGATCAACGGAAACGGCTGCACGTTGCTGTTACCGAGAACGCCGACATAAAACTCCCTGCCGTCAATGAACTCTTCCGCGAGCACCGGCGATTGGAATTCAGTCTGGAGCGAGCTGATTGTATTGAGCAGCTCCTTTACGTCGTGTACGATCGACTTCTGTGTAATTCCCAGTGAAGCGTCTTCCTGGGGTGGCTTCACAATCAATGGAAATTCGATGTCACCGGCCCAGTCTACGTTTCCGCGGAACACAGTCGCGAAACGCGCCGTTAGAATGCTATGGAACGAGAGGACTTTCTTTGTGAGGGTTTTGTCGCCGGCCAGGATCAAACCCGCGGGACTCGATCCGGTGTAGCGCAGCTGAAGAAGATTGAGCAGCGCGGCAACGTTCGATTCGAGCGCGCTCTTTCCACCAAACGATTCAGCGATGTTGAAGACGAGATCCGGCTTGTCTTTCGTGAGTGCGCTAACGAGCGGCTCGACTTTATCGTCTACGACGAGCCGACGCGTTTCATGACCGCTCTCGCGCAACGCATTTTCGATCTGGTCGAGTACCGGATCGATCGGGGGCTCGAGCGCATCCTGTGTGTGCAGCAGTGTGACATTCATTCGTCGTCAGCCTCGCTTCCGTCCATGACACTAGTGTGTCGAAGGTTCATGATCACTGCAGTCCCGAAAGCGGTAAGCTCAATCAAGGTCGATGCCTCCAGTCCGCGAACGCGAAGTCCAAGACCCTCTGCGCGCTCGCGAAGAAAATCAATGAACTGCCTCACAACGTAACTGCTTTCACCGGTCCAATACGAGATGCGGCCAACAACTTCGCGCCGGTGAGCTTCGATGAACTCGCTTGCCGGCTGCCCCGTCGGCGCTTCATTGGCCACGGCGAAAAGATTTTTCAAGTCTCCATCGAACACTCGCTGGTCGCGAATTGGAATCTTGTCTTCGGCATCCTTGTAGTGCTCTTCGATCGTGTATCGCATTGCCGAGACCGGCAGGTCGTCGTCGGTCGGCTCCACCGGAGGCGGCAATCGACCGCCGACTTTTTTCATGATGCGGTCGACGTACTCGAGTTTCTTGAGTGCGGGCCATTCTGCGTATGCTTCGCGCCAGTCACTATCCGGCGTGAGCCACACTGCAAACGACTCAGCGAAATCCTCATCGGGATGTTTTTGAGCGTACCAGCCGAGTATGTGACGCACAAAATCGTGTGAGAATGGATCGGCGCGATACCGATCGCGATACGGCCGCGAGTACGGTCCGAAGGTTTTTCTCCAGTCAGCGCGATCATAAAGTCGATACGCGTAGTTGAACGCGTGACCCGCTTCATGTCTCATGTAACGCATGGCCTCGTCGTCGGACTCGACGCCGAGCGCCATGTCATCTTCGAGGTGTGACAGTCGACGGTCGGCGAGGTAAAAGGGAACGCCAATCAAAGGAGTTCCGTCGGGGCATCCCCACTGGTCGCTCAGGTAAACGGGGGGACGAAAAGTGAGTCCTTTCGCTCCGAGCTCGTCGTAGAGCTGCTCCACCATCTTCTCCACGGGACTGCCGGCAATGGACAACCCGAAGTCGGAGATTTTCCGACCCATCAGCGAGCGGCGCTCACCTTCCCAGTTTGCGAAAGCTTCTTCCACTAGTTGACGGTTGTCATGAGCCCATATGCAAACGGGGCTCCGCGCGGAAGGCGGAGCCCCGTCGACGCCTACATATATAGTAGGCGAAGCAGAGTTGTTGACCTATGCTGCCGCTTTCGAAGCGGGCTCGGGTTCTGGAGCCGGGCCCCAGATATAGGCGGAGAAGACCGTTGGCTTCTCCTCGCGATACCCGTTCGAGATGATGATGCCGAGCGGTTCCTGAGTCTCGACCGGCTGACGATCCTTTTTCATTTCTTCCTCAATTGATGAGCTTGCCGAAATGGCATTGCTGGGGCACGGTAAGGCACCATGAGTGCCAATATTGGCCTGTTACCTAAGCTGTTGTCTGGCTTTAGCTTAGTGTGTTTGGGCTACTGTCCGAAGGCATGAAGTGTTTCAAAATCACACACAATTTCGGGACAGTTCTGTGTCTAAGTGATACGCGCCAGACTTGGAAAGCGCTGGACTTACGCGACAGCCTTTCGTGCGAGAAATGCCTTGTCCGACCCGTCCTCCAGGACAGAGACTTCCCAGCCTTTGTACTTCTTCCGAAGCTCGGCGAGCGACATGCCCGACCGGCCGGCCACAATCGTCTCGACCAGGTGAATTCCGCCATCTTCGGTGGCGCTTTGCAGCACTTCAATAACGTGTGCCTTTTCGCGGGCCGACAGACCGGCGAACGCGGCGCGGGTGAATACGACCGCATTCAATGATTCCGCCGGCGCCCATTCGTTCAGTTTTTCTGAATGGTGGTCTATGTGACCGGGAAGATCGGGTATCGGGGAGGTCTTAGGTGAGGCGGGCGTCGATGTGCCGCCATTGATGGCAGTTACCGAGCAGCCGTTTGCGGCAAAATAGAATGCGGCGCCTTCGACGTCGGCTCCAGCGACCAGCACACGCGTGTCTGCCGACGGATGAATCTCGCGTGCAACCGGGCTGTCAGGTCTTACTCCCCAATACTCGGGACGCCTGAACTCCTCGAGCTCCTTGCGCCGCTTGAGCTCTTTCTTTCGCCAGGTCGTGTATGACGGAAGGCCGATTCGCTTGCGAATGATCTTGTCGACCTCGGCGACGAGCAGCAGCTCGTTCATGGCAAACTGGGCTTCAGAGCGAAGCGACGCGACGGCCTCGTCTCCAATTTTGAGAAGAGCCGTGCGAGAGATCGATTCCTTGTAAGCATCGATCTCGTTCTCGACGTACAGATCGTACTCGTGCTTTAACGACCGTGGAGCTGATTGATCCATCTACTAGGGTCGGAGGTGATGCCCACTCCGGACGACTGCGACGGGAAGCTAGACAATCCTGGGATTCGCGCAAGTACTTTTGTTTAATGCCAGAGCTACCGGAAGTAGAACGAGCGATGCGGCGGCTGCGCAAAGCCGTCGAGGGAAAGACGATTTCTGCTGTGCGCGCGTTGCATCCAGCGCTAGCGCGTCAGCTGCCTGACGACAAAGCCGCGCTGCTCATACACCGGCAAATTGTTCGCGTTGAGAGACGTGGAAAGCATCAACTGCTGCATCTCGATGACGGCTCGAGCATTCATGCGCACTTCCGAATGAACGGTGATTGGCTGCTGAGTCGCACGGATGCCGAGCCCGACAAGTTTACGCGAGCCCTGATCGATCTCTCCGATGGAACGCGAATCGAGTTGAATGATCGGCGCGCATTGTCGGCAATGTCATTTCATCCGGCTGGCGACGATCCGCTTCCGGCGCTTGGGATTGAAGCAAACGATCCCGCACTCGACGCGGCGTACCTGCGAACTGCTGTGAAATCCAAACGCGGTCCGATCAAGCCCGCGCTGATGGATCAGAAAGTTATTGCTGGTCTCGGAAATATTTATGCAGCCGAGGCGTTGTGGCGCGCGAAGATCAGCCCACGAGCAATTGCATCTTCGTTATCTGTTGCGCGATTGCAGCGTTTGGTGGACGCGATTCGAGAAGTACTCACAGGACGCAATCGGCCACCCGGACGCTACACAGAGACGCGCGGGCGACACCGGTTCGGTGTTTACGATCGCGCAGGTGACGAATGTGGTGTGTGCGGAAGTACGATTCGGCGAATCGTGCAGGCAGGACGATCGACGTACTACTGTCCGAAGTGTCAAAAAACGTAAAGCGAACGGTCCCCGCTTCGGTCGGGTGCGGATGAGTCTGAGCGTAGGGCAGTTGTTAGCGAGCTACATGACAGTTTTGCATTCACGAGCTTCTACTCGCTGCGTTCAGCTCCCGATAGTCATGCAAAACTGCCGATGACGCTCACTAACAACTGCCCTACGCTCAGCCTCACGACACCTCCCTCAACGCATGGGAATTTTCCCCCAAAAAAAACGACGAACGCGCGCTCCGCGCGCGGCGCTATTCGCGCAATCGGAAATGAGATGGTACCGCGAGAGCGCCGCGCGCGAAGCGCGCGTTCGTCGTATAAAAAATGGGGTATAAAAAAGTTGGAGGGAGGGCGTGGTGGAGGGTGAGCGCAGGGGAGTTGTTGGTGAGCGTCATGGCAGTTTGGCCTGAGCGTTCCGCGTGCTCACGCAGCGAAGGGAAGCACTTTCATGGCCAAACTGTCATGTAGCTCACAAACAACTCCCCTGCGCTCACGCCACACCCGCACCGACCGGAGCGAGAGTAGTTCAGTCAACAGCCTGCAATACCGCTCCCTTTAAATATCCTGTCTCAGGAATCGTGAGGATCTCGGGATGATCCAGAGGTTGACCAAGTATCTGCCGAAGAACAACTCGCCGACCACTATCAGCGGCTGCGGCCTCGAGCATCTCGAGAAAAAGATCTTTGGTCAAATGAAATGAACAACTCGCCGTCACGAGTGTGCCGCCGGTGGAAAGCAATCTCATAGCGCGAAGATTGATGTCCTTGTATCCGCGCAAAGCGCCGGGTAGTGACGCGCGCGTCTTGGCAAAAGCGGGCGGATCGAGAACGATCGTGTCGAACTCCGCGCCTGCCCGTTCGCGATCGCGCAGATAATCGAAAGCATCGGCCTCGACAAAATCGATGTTCGTGAAACCGTTCAGCTTCGCGTTCTCGCTCGCCCGAGTCAGCGCCTGGGCCGACGTATCGAGCGCAATCACCCTCTCCGCACGCTCTGCAAGATGCAGCGCGAACGAGCCGTGATAGCTGAACGTGTCGCATGCGCGACCGCGCGCGTGCAAACCAGCGATGTGGCGGTTCTCACGCTGATCGAGAAAAGCGCCGGTCTTTTGGCCAGTCCGCGGCGCGGCGATGTACCGCACTGCGTATTCCTTTACTTCGATTTCGTTCGGAACCTCGCCGTAAAGAACAACGGTCTCGCGTGTGAGACCTTCCTTCGTACGAAGCGGAACGTCATTGCGCGCGAGCACGCCATCGACGTGCAACGCGCTCACGATCGCATCGACAATCTCTCCGCGAAAAGCCTCTAATCCCGCGCTCATCAGCTGCACCACTGCCCAGCGATCATACTTGTCGCAAATCAACGAAGGCAGTGCATCACCTTCTCCATGAATGACGCGATAGGCGTTCGTAATTGCATCGAGACCTGTCCGCCGCGCGGCAGCTTCGTTAATGCGTCGGCGCCACCATTCGCCATCGATCGAGGCATCGGGATTGGGATCGAGAAGTCTGAGCGAAATCTCCGAGCGAGGGCTCCAGAGCGCTCGGCCAATTGGCTTATTCCGGTGATCGCGCACAAGCACAGCACCAGCTTCACACGCGGGTCGCTCGGAAACATCGCTCCGATAAATCCACGGGTGCCCCGATTCCCATCGGCGCGCCCCCTTCGCCGTCACCCTGGCCGAGTCGTTCACTTCGCCAATGTAATCATGCCGGTGTGGTGTACGGTTCTTGCCCTAAGTGCCGCATATGCTCAAACTCGCTCCCTTCTCGATCGGCCTCGTCGCGGGCGGATTTCTGTTTCGCGAACGGCGTGCCCGAGTGCATGCCGAACGCCTCGGCGCAGCAACGCTCGAGACCTTGCTTAACGCAATCGATGCGAATGATGCAACCACCGGGACGCACGTCCGGCGGGTTGCAACGTACTCCCTGATTCTTTGCGATGCGGCGGGGCTCGATGCGCGGACCTGCGCAAGCGTCGAGCGAATCGCCTTATTCCATGATATCGGGAAAATCCACGAAGCGATTACCGACATCTTCCACGAGTCGTCGAAGCTCACGCCCGGCGACCGGCGTGCAGTGATGACGCATCCGCGGCGCGGCGCGGATGTCCTCGCGCCACTCGCTCCGTTTTATCCGGATTTACCGCGCGGCGTGCTGACACATCACGAATGGTGGGACGGGTCGGGTTATCCGCGACACATAAAAGGAAGACGAATTCCTATCGAAGCAAGAATTGTCACGATCGCCGACACATTCGATGCTGTCACGCATTCCCGTCGTTACAGCGAAGCGCGCAGTGTGACCCGGGCAAAGGAGATTCTTGCAGAGGGGCGGGCTACGCAGTTCGATCCGGATCTGGTCGACTTGTTTCTGAGTCCACCCGTGATGGACCGGGTCGAAGAGCTACTTGGTCTCAGCATGAAGCCCCACCGCAAACGGTATCGCCAGGATGGAAAGCGAGTTGGCGATCCCGTTCCGGACCTCAAGTTTCGATGGCGGACATCACGCGCCGGGCGGCCTCGGCGGGGTCGCTAGATCCGAAAATCCCGGCGATCAAGGCAACACCGGCCGCGCCGGCTGCTATCGGAACGGCGGCGTTCTCCGCTGATATTCCGCCGATAGCGATTGCAGGAATTTTGAGCGCTTTTGCAAGACGAGAAAATTCTTCTGGCCCTAGTGCATCTCCGGCATCGGATTTGGATGCTGTCCTGAAGAACGGACCGATGCCGGCGTAATCGGCGCCTTCTGCATTCTCTACTTCCGCATCGCTACCCACAGATACGCCGATTATGAAGTCGGCCGGAGCAAAGCGTCTCACCATCGGTGCCGGGGGATCGTCCGGCCCGAGATGAACTCCCTGCGCGCCGGCGGCAATGGCGATGTCCGCACGATCATTCACCAGAACAGGAACACCGACCGCGCGAACCAGCTCGTGTGCAACGCCCACCAGGTCCCTTGGCGGCACGTCCTTGAGCCGAAGCTGGATGCAGGTTGCACCACCATGTGCGGCAGCGGCGGCGCGCGCGATCAATCCATCACGGCCGTCGTGAATGTTGTCCGTTATTGCGATGAGACGGAATATCGACGGGTCGATCATCGCGGCCGCGCCTTTGCCGGGACAGGACGTGGAGCTGTTGTGTCACGCCGTACATCACGTCTCGCACTGTCATGTTGCGCAAGCGTCGCTCGGAATTCGTGATGACCGTCTGCGCGCGCCACGAAATACAGATAGGAAACTTTCGCGGGGAAGAGGGCTGCGACGAGACTTGGGCCACCGGGCGAAGCGATCGGGCCCGGCGGAAGACCGGGATGCTTGTACGTGTTATACGGCGACTCGACTTCCAGATCTTTGAATAGAACGCGCGGTGTGTGACGTCCCAACGCGTATTGCACCGTAGGATCTGCCTGAAGGAGCATGTTTTTTTCGAGACGATTGTGATAAACCGCTGAGATCACAGGCCGCTCCTCCGATCGCCTTGCTTCCTTTTCGATAATGGAGGCGAGAGTGACAATATCGTTTCTATTGAGCTTGAGCGCAGCAAGCTGCGCGTTCCATTCAGGTTTCCATTCGCGCTCGAAGCGTTTCACCATTTCGCTAACTGCCTGTCTCGCGGTGGTGCCATCGGGAAACGCGTAAGTGTCCGGGAACAGGTAACCCTCGAGAGTCTTCGTTGGAATATCGAGCCGGGCAAGGAGCGCTGTATCGGCGACAGCAGCTTGAACTGAATCGACGGGAACTCGCAGCGTTTTCGCGAGGAGTGGAATGATTTGTTGCAGCGCGAATCCTTCTGGAATTGTCACGCTGTTTACCAGACCATGTCCACCGTTCAACGCGGTGAGAACGTCGAGCCATGGAGTGCCGTGCTTCAGCAGATAAGTACCGGGCTTGATGTTGCGGTCTTCGTGTTTCAGTCGCGCAAGTATTCTGAATGCGAGAGGAAACCGAACGATTCCGGCGTGTGAGAGGGAGTCTGTCGCGACTTTGAAGCTTGCACCTTTTGGCACAATCACTCTCACCGGAGCGCCGGCCGGGTGACCGCATCCTACGATGAATGCGACAAGAATCGAGGCAATCGCCAGGTAGTGTCTTTTCACTCCGGAACTGCAAGCCACTGCTGAAGAAGAATTGTTGCAGCCATCGAATCGACATCTCCTTTCCTGCCGCGCGTCGACCCCCCCATCTCACGAATTGCCCGCAGTGATGCGGCAGTCGTAAAACGCTCGTCGTGAAATTGTACTCGAAGGCCAGTACGCTTTGCGATCTCCGCGCCAACTTTACGGACTTCGCGCGTCCAGTCAGTCTCGTCGCCGTTTCCATCGAGCGGAAGGCCGAGCACAAATCCTTTTGCTTCGAGTGCTTCAGCGCGCCGGATTATTTCCGCAATCGGAGGACGTTTGCCGGCGCGACGCGCGATGAATCCTGCCGGTGATGCGATCATTCCGAGAGGGTCACTTATCGCAAGCCCGACGCGCTTTTCTCCGTAATCCACCGCCATGAACCGACCGCGCGTGGACATTAAATGGAGCTACTGACCCTGAGCCATCTGCTGGAAGAACTCTGCATTGTTGCGCGACTTTTTCATTTGCCTCAACAAAAACTCGATCGCTTCGGCTTCGGGCATGTCGGAGAGAAACTGTCGCAACAGGAAAACGCGATTCATCTCCGCCTGAGTGAGGAGGAGCTCTTCTTTTCGCGTCCCTGATTTGAAGATGTCGATTGCCGGATAAATTCGGCGATCGGCAATCTTGCGGTCGAGCACAAGCTCCATGTTGCCGGTGCCCTTGAACTCCTCGAAGATCACATCGTCCATGCGGGAGCCTGTCTCAGTGAGTGCGCTCGCAATGATCGTGAGCGATCCACCGCCGTCGATTTTGCGCGCGCTTCCGAAAAATCTTTTTGGCTTGTGAAGTCCCGCCGCATCGACCCCGCCTGAAAGAATTTTTCCTGATTGCGGCGCGACTGCGTTGTGTGCGCGCGCAAAACGAGTGAGCGAGTCGAGAAGAATCACCACGTCCTTTCCGCTCTCGACCAATCGCTTTGCCTTTTCGAGAACCATGTCGGCGACTTGAACGTGCCGCGCTGCGCCTTCGTCGAACGTCGAGCTGATTACCTCTGTGCGGACGGTGCTCGCGATCATCTCCGTGACTTCCTCGGGCCGCTCGTCGATGAGCAGCATGATGATCGTCACTTCCGGATGATTCTGAGAAATCGAATTCGCGATTTTCTGAAGGAGAATCGTTTTTCCGGCACGCGGAGGTGACACAATAATTCCGCGCTGCCCTTTACCGATGGGCGCGAAGATGTCCACGACACGCATCGAGAGATCACCGTCCGTTGATTCGAGATGCAAACGCGCATCGGGGTAACGCGGACGAAGATTGTCGAAGCGAATTCGCGACTTGGCCATCTCCGGATCGAGGCCATTGACGCTCTCGACCTTGAGCAGCGCGAGATACTTCTCCCACGCTTTAGGCGGCCGCACTTCGCCGCGTACGAGATCACCAGTCAGAAGCCCAAAACGTTTTATCTGCGACGGCGAGACATAGATGTCGTCGGGCCCCGCGAGGTAGCTGTAATCCTGACTGCGCAGGAACCCATATCCCTCGGGAAGAATCTCCAGAACGCCTTCGCCATGGAGCGCGACGTCAGAATCGAGAAGATTCTGCTCGATGCGGAATATGAGCTCAGGCTTGCTCACGACTGCAGTCCCGGAAATCTTGAGACCGTCGGCCATGTCCTGAAGCTCGTTAACGGATTTTCGCTTGAGCTCGGCGATGTCCACTAGAGGGAAGTGCGGAGGGAAGTGCTAAACGAGAACCGGACGAGGTCCGGAAAGCGGGCGATAGTAACTGTTGGAGGGGGCGGTGGCTTCCCACCGATACAGGCGAAGCTAACGGAGCCTTAAAAAACGGTCAAGCGCCGATGTGGTTAGAACGAAATGTATCGGGTTGGGTGCTTCTTTATTTCAATCATCAGAGAATCGAGCTGAGTGCGCGCGCGGGCGATCGCGGCCTTGAGGGTTGTATCGGATCGAAGCTTGGTGATTCCGCCCCCTGAGGTGAGCGCTTTGAGCGAATCGATGCCCGCACGAACGTTTGAGACTTCGCGCAACAATGTGGAATCCTTTCGGAATCGTCCGACATTGCCAGTCCCGGATGACACGAGAAGCATGATCGAATCCTTTGCGGCGAAAATCCGCTGCGCATGGCCGATCACATCGTTTCGCAAAGCCAGGGCGACTGTTCCATTTCCCTTTGTCGCTCTGGTCGTGTAGGTGGTGATTATTGCACTGGAAGCACGAAGTTGCGGAATTCCACGACTCCGGAACGCGCCAACCGAATTGGTAGGATCGCTCATCTTGTCGAGAATTTTTCCAGCGCTCGTTGCCACTGCTGTCAGGTCCTTTGCGAGAGTATCGATCTGCGATCCAAAGGCTTGAATGCGTCCGCCGAGATGTGACGCAACGGTGTCGCCAGGTTTGAGGCCAGGATGGCTTAGCGTTCCCATGTGGATGTAGACGATGGGGCTGCCAATAAGATTTCCCCCGGGTCGAATGTCGGCTCGCGAGTCGCGCCGGATAAACGGCAGGGCCTCGACGAGCACGTCGGCCCGCATGATCACACGCTGCAGTGTGTCCGAGGTTATCGGACGAAAACTCACTTCCTTTACCTGGCCGACTTTCTTCCCCTGGACCCAGACGTCGGTGCCCTTGAGAACTCCGCTAACGTCCGGCGCCGTGACATAAATGGTTCGCACGTCGCCGCGCAGTGCGCCGACGTCGGCGAAAATAAGAATCCACAGGACGACGGTCGTGATCGACACCGCCGCGAGGATGCCGACCTTCAGTTCACGCCAATGGAGTCGGGAGGCCATTGGCAAAAGCTAAGACTTTGATCGCGAGGGCGCGAAGGAAAAGCCACCCCAATTTTTCGCGCCTCCGCGATAAATGGGTTTTTTTCTCGCGTGCGAATGCGCACGGCGGGATTCGAACCCACGACCTTCGGCTCCGGAGGCCGACGCTCTATCCAGCTGAGCTACGCGCGCGTCCGATAATCCTAACACCGAGGGCGCTGCTTCGGGCAGAGGCCGTTGCGGCTGGCTCGGTCGTTGCGAAGTTAAGTTTGACCCATGCTATTTGGAAAACGAAAAATTACGGTCATTCCCGGTGACGGAATTGGACCGGAAGTAATCGCCGCCGCACTCAAGGTTATTGCGGCCACGGGCGTGGATATCGAGCCCGAAATGGCCGAAGCCGGCGCGACCGTTTTCACAAAAGGAGTCGACTCAGGAGTTCCGGACGAGACCATCCGCTCGATCGAGAACAACAAAGTGGTTCTGAAAGGACCGCTCGAGACACCGATCGGACACGGAAACAAATCTGCGAACGTCACTCTTCGCACTCTGTTCGAGACGTTCGCCAATCTGCGGCCCGTTCGTGAGCTGCCCGGTGTGCGTACACCCTTCACCGGAAGAAAACTCGATATCGTAATCGTCCGCGAGAACGTCGAGGATCTTTACACCGGCATCGAGTACATGCAGACACCCGGTGTAGCACTCGCACTCAAGCTGATCTCGCGCGCCGGATGCGAGAGAATCGTTCAGCTCGCATTCGAGTTTGCAGTCGCCGCGGGACGCAGGCGCGTTCACTGCGCGACCAAAGCAAACATCATGAAGCTGACCGAAGGAATGATGCAGCACACCTTCGAGGATATCGCGCCGGAATATTCTGGTATCGAAGCAAAACACATTCTGATCGACAATTGCGCGCATCAGCTGGCAATGCGTCCCGAACAGTTCGACGTCATCGTCACAACTAACATGAACGGCGATATCCTGAGCGACTTAACCTCGGGGCTCACCGGCGGACTCGGCTTCGCACCTTCAGCCAATATCGGAAACGATGTCGCGATCTTCGAAGCAGTGCACGGCTCGGCTCCTGACATCGCAGGAAAAAACATCGCGAATCCGACTGCAATCGTGCTCAGCGCGGCGATGATGCTGCGTCACATCGGCGAAGGAAAAGCCGCGAACGACATCGAGCAGGCTGTTCTTGTGACGCTGGAGAGCGGAGTAAGAAGCGGCGACATGGCGGGCTCCGGAGACGCTTCGACGACGGAGGAATTTGCCGACGCAATAATCTCGAACCTCGGCAAAACGTCCGATACCTCGATGAGTACAGACTACGAGGCGGTGAAGCTTCCCCCCCGGCGCGAAGAAGTTGCGGCTGTGAGCGTAACCGAGCGGCTGGTCACAGGCATCGACGTTTACATCGAGACGACGCTGCAGCCGCAGGATCTTGGCGACCAGCTTATGGTCGACACTGCTGGTGCAAGCCTCACGCTTCAGACGATTACCAATCGCGGGAACAAGGTGTATCCCGCCGAGACGACGATGGTGAGCCTCATCGATCACTATCGCTGCAGGTTCCTGGCGAAGAGCCGTCGATCGGATGTTGGCGATGCGGAGATTCTCGCTCTCCTGACGCGCATTGGAGAGAACCACCGGTGGATGCACGTCGAGAAATTGTATTTATTCGACGGCGACGATGGATTCAGTCGCACACCAAAATAGGTAGCGCAACTTTTTACATTCCCCATACCGCCTCACTCGCGTCTGTGGGGTATTCTTACGCGCTACATATCCAACCTCCAGCCCTTTGAAATGCGAAACTCAGCTCGTGTAACGGCGCGATTCGTCGCGCTCGCACATTTAACATTACCGCTTGCTGCAATTGCGCAGGCTCCGTTGCCGTTGAAGCACGCGCCGAAACCCACGGCGCCCGCGATCACGGCGGACGACGCAATGACACGGCTGTACATCTTTGCGGATGATTCGATGCAGGGACGCCGCGCGGGCGAGCCCGGCGGACTGAAAGGAACTGCTTACATCGAATCAGAAGTTCGGCGCCTTGGGCTCACTCCTGCGGGTGACAGCGGCACGTTCTTCCAGTGGGTACCATTGGTGTCACGCGCAGTCACGCCGGGACAAACAATAAAAGCGGATGACGAGCCGCTCCTCGTTGGAACCGATATTGTTCCGACCGGCCTGACCGGAATGCCTGCGTCGATCGATGGTGTGCAGGTGATTTTTGCGGGTGACGCTACTGATAGCGGCAAGTCGATTCCGACTGAGCAGGGAGCAGGCAAGATCGTTCTCGTGACGAGTAATGCAAGCAGTGCAAATGCTCGATATCCGCGAGCCGTTGCCTTCGTCCTTGTTGCACCCGACCCGCAGTTCGCGCGATTCCGAACTATTTCGTCAGGGCGGAGCATACGCCTGCGCACTGATGCCGACACAATGCGGACGAAATTCACTCTCGTCACATCGGTATCGAACGTCAAAAAGTTTCTTGGTGTTGCTCTCGAGAACGCGAGACCTGGAACCCTGGGGCGAACCATTCATGGAAACATCAACTTCGCAATGAATCCCGCGCCGGCGCGAAACGTTGTTGCAATTCTCAAAGGCAGCGATCCCAAGCTTCGCTCGGAATATGTTGCGATTGGCGCGCACAACGACCACCTGGGGATTCGCCGAGCGGGGGCGGTGGATCATGATTCATTGAGGGCGTACAACGAAATCGCAGAGAAGATTTTCGTTGCGCGCACGGGGCACGGCACCGAGTTCCCCGGATCGGGTCTTACTCCGGAAGAGATTGCATCAATTCATGTGAACGTTGACAGTCTGCATCGGATTCGTCCAGCGCGTCGCGATTCCATTTACAACGGCGCCGATGATGATGGGTCAGGCTCGATGGGTGTTCTCGAAATCGCAGAGAAGTATGCAACAGCGAAGGTGAAGCCAAAGCGGTCGATGATCTTCGTGTGGCACACCGGTGAAGAGCTCGGACTATATGGATCCGAGTGGTTTACGGATCATCCAACGATTCCGAGGGACTCGATCGTTGCGCAGCTCAACATCGATATGATTGGTCGCGGCGAAGCATCGGATCTTCCCGGCGGCGGACCCAGGTACGTGGAGCTCATTGGAAGCCGCCGTCTTTCAACCGAGCTTGGTGACATGGTCGAGGCCGTGAGCAAGAGCGCGGGATACAACTTCAATTTCGATTACGCGTTCGATGCGACAGGGCATCCGGAACAGATCTACTGCCGAAGCGATCACTACGAATACGCGCGGTATGGAATTCCGATCACGTTCATCACGACGGGCGGTCACAGCGATTATCACCAGCTGACGGATGAGCCGCAGTACATCAGCTATGCGCACCTCGCGTCAATTGCGAATTTCGTCTACGATGTTGCAACTAAGATTGCGAATCTCGACCATCGGGTTGTTGTTGATAAGCCGAAGCCCGATCCGCATGGGCAGTGCGTGCAATAATCAACAAAAAATGATTAACCCAGCGGGTTTTGGGTCAATAGTTCTCGGCGGTCGGATTTCGAGTAATGAG
>DATLDN010000161.1:0-5236 GCA_035525855.1 Gemmatimonadaceae bacterium | reverse complement strand
GTACTTCTCCGTAATGAGTTTTCGAATGCTCGCCGGCAGCTCGGCCGCATCGTAGAAGATGACTTTCGGACGGTGGAAGCTTGCTCTGGTCTCTTCGATATGTGAAAAGAGATACGCGATGGAGTTTCCGTAACCGCGAATGACGTCGGGTTTGAATTCATTCAGCTGCCGAAGATGTGTTTCGGGCGAATCAAGAATGAACAGATACTGATGCTGCAGCATCACACGCGATGGCAACAAAGCGCGCTCGCGATAGAGATGTTGGATCTTCGTATCCGACGCATACTTGGAAGCGATCACACTCTCTCGATAGTGAGTAAAGCGTCCTACGATGCTCGCAATGATCGAACGCTCGCGCTCGGCGTGTGCTGCATTCTCGAAAATTGCGGCGGTGTTCCATCTCACCGTGCGCGGCGAGCCGACGCTCCCGCTGCTCATCGTCTCCAGATCCGGAAGATCTCGCGGTTCTGTCGACGTAAGTGAATCGAGATTGCGCTGCAGATGATCGCGCTCGAGGATCGGCAGACGCGCGAGATCGGCCGCACTCCGGAAATTCTCCGGCCGAAGTTTGAGCCGGTCCATCGTATCCCTATAGTAGGGGACGTACTTGTAAGCGTAATCCACCATGCGGCGAACTCGCTTCGCCTGCTCACGCTCGATTACATCGATCGGCCGAAACGGAAAACGCGATTGACCGCGCAAATGCCAGGCGAGGTATGCCGTCCACTTGATGCGTGTGTGAAGCGGAGCCTTCACGTGTTGGAGCGCACTGCGAGCGCCGCAACGAAACACCCGGAGAAATACTGCACGCGGGTATCCTGAAGGCGCTGCGCTTTTCGTAAAGCGGCCTGTACTGCGCGCATCGGAAGCGACGACGGAATTCGCTTCGCTACTCCGACAGCTGCAACCGCGGTCAGCCGCGGATGGTGAACGATCGCTGTCGTATCCAACACCTTGAGACCTGCGGCTTCGAGCTCACGTCGCAGCTCGTTCACGGTGTACGATCGACCGAGGTAGAACGGAACGAGACCGATGCGGTTTGCGAGTCTGAGCAATGGATCGAAGATATTCTGTCGATTATCGAGAGTGATGATGAGCCGCCCATCGGGAGTGAGTATGCGCGCGAGCTCGCGAAGACTGTTCGCAAGATCGCCGGGATCCTTGAAATGATCGAGTGTCGAGGGAGATACGATCAGCGCGAACGAGTCTGACGCAAAAGGGAGATTGCACGCGTCAGCAGTAATGTACCTGGCAACTTTTTGCTCGTCGCGATGCTGCGCCCGCACGGAAATCTCTTTTGAAACGTCCATACCGAGAAGCATTGAATCGTCGCGCGAGAGTGCGCTGAGAAAAGCGTCTGCACCCATCGCTTCCTCGAACAAATCCGTCTTCAACACTCGGCCGTTACATGGCACGCCACCCCATTTCTCGATCAACGACAAATACGAGTCACGTTTCAGCTGCGCGAGAAAACTGTCGAGGCGGTAACCGCGCGTGTCTAGTGACTGCAGCGTGTGATCCCACGTCGCTCCGCGGCGAGGGTCCTTTCCCGGCTCGGTAAAACCTGATTTCATGATGCAGAAGTCCCGGCGGAAAGGGCCGAGCGCATAGTAGCCCATTATTCCCGCCGAGTGGTAGCCGATGTTCGAGTTCATCGCGGCGCGATTTTCCGGAACTGTCACTCCAATTTCACGGCGCATTCCCAGTGACCGGTGGACGCGATGCATCTCAGCAGTGAGAGCAGGAAGAATTCCCTTCCCGCGCAGGTCGGCGGCAATGAATGCGTCGTACGTGTAGACCTCATCCGGGGCCAGGGGAATATCGCGAGAGAGGTACATGCTCCACGCGCGTTGGTTGGCTGACCAGCACGCGCCGACGATGCGGCCACTGCTTCGCGCGAGAAAGCATCGATGTCCTGCTTCGATCTGCCTACGTGCGGCGTGCGGATCGCGTCCTTGACGAAAAGCGTTGTATTCGTCGATGCCGGCAGCGTCGAGCATACTGAACTCGAGAGGAATTCGAGCAGTCGGCGCCATGAAGGGTTGGTCGAGCCGACGTTCACGGACGACTGCGCGTCTATAGCCTATTTCTCCGAGTGTTTTGAACCACAGACCTTTGATTCCATTTGTGCGAACCGCTTTCGCTGCCGTTCGCCAGATCGATGGTGCGGGGAGTGACTTAGCTTCCATGTGAATGACGGAATTTCATGAGGAACCATGGATTTCACTGAGGCATCTGACGGAGTGTGCCCATCCGATATCGCCATCACAGTCGCGCATGACTCGCTTCGAGTGCTCGTTGAAAACCATGAACGTCACGCTGTCTTTTCCGCACGTCGAGCTGCTCCAATACATGCCGTCACCTTCGACGTCGATGAACTTCCCCGCGGGACTACGTGATCCGCCGAGTTGCGCCGAGAAGCTGCCGGTCATCAACGCAGTGTAACTCGCACGCGGATTGTCTACGGAATCACGTTTCGGGAGATCGTAATATCCGCCCAGTCCAGTGGCGAGCTCGACCCATTCCGTGATAGTCGGAAGCTTCCATCCGGGTGGACAGGCTTTCAACGCAGCCTCGCGCGTGTAAAGGCGTCCGTATAGCGCGCATTGCTTTTCGTCGTCGCTATAGCACCACGAGCCCGGAGTCTGGAAGTCGAGATTTCGCGCGAGCCACGTTTTTCCTTCAATGCCGAATGTTGGATACGGCTGTTGGTCACGCGGATCCGTCATCGTGTTTACGTGCATGGCTATCGGTAATCCAGAGTCAGAATCGTCCGGCGTAGATTGCGGCCGACAGCTCGCGGCAAAAGCGAGTAAGAGTAAAGAATATTTCAATGAAACCTCACGCCGCGGGATGTTTCGTAATCCTGCATGAACCGGCGCCATAGTTCTCGCTCTCAGCTGCAAACCCAACTTGAATAGATGGAGACAGCGTTACGGACGACATGGTCATATCGACGTAAAAGATACGCTTCGAGATTCGGCGAGCCCGCGTGCGCTCTGGATCTTTGCGCGAGGCGGCCCACACCTTAGCTTGCTTTTTTCCGCTCGAGTGGCGGTCGCAAGTTCTGCTTTCCAAGGCAATGCACGCCAGACTTAGAGCGCTTCTACATTTAGGTGTCATAACCACCGTCGTCGGTTGCACAGCAACTGATGCTGTTGGCCCGAACACCGTCTCCCCTCCCGAGAAACCGGACGCGCCTTTCACGGTGCACTCCAGCGCAACAGTGCCTGGGTCCAACGGCAGCCCGAATGCTGATGAGCTGCGTTCGGTGATGCGACAGCCAGTGCAGCCAGCACGTGGACAGCCGCTCGTCGCAACGTCGACTCAGTTGCCCCAGACCAATAATCCGTGGGCAAACGGCATCGCAATAACGCCCAATCTTGCATCCACATCGTCTCCCGATGGGAACAGTCTCATATGGCACAACAGCACGACCGGGAATGTGACGCTTCTTAAGATGAACGGCGCGACCTGGTCTGGTGAGAAGACGGTGCCGTTCAATCTTCAAGCACCGTGGCGGCTTGCAGCTACCGCCGACATGAACAAGGATGGCCACCCCGACCTGGTGTGGGAAAACACAGACAATGGATTGCGTGCTGTCGTGTTCATGAATGGAACGAAATACAACAATCACTACACGTTCATCGGAACCGTTTCACCATCGACCAGGTTGGCAGCAACCAACGACATAAACGGCGACGGGAATCCCGACATCATCTGGTCGAATGACGCGACAGGTGATCACTCCGTGTGGTACATGAACGGCACGACGAACACTTCGAGCGCACCACTCCTCAATCTCGGACCCTCGTGGAAGCTCACGATTGTCGCCGACATGAACGGCGACAACAAGCCCGACATGGTGTGGGAACAGTCAGGCAGCGGACTTCGCGCGATCACGTTCATGAACGGAGCGACGTACACGGGACAGTATTCGATTTTCGCCGGCGTCGACACGACATGGCATCTCGCTACAGCAGCGGACTTCAACGCTGACGGAAGCAACGATCTCATGTGGCAGAACAGCGGCGACGGATCGAGAGTAATCACGTTCATGACTGGCCCGGTGTGGAATGGGCAGTACGCGCAGTTCGCGATGGTTACAACGGCGGAAAGCATCGTCGCTGCGGCGCCTGTTCAATGGATTTCTCGCACGACGTTTCTCAAGCTCGTCACGTTTGGCGACTCGAATACCGATCTCGGATTTCTTGGCGTCGATCCCGCGTACAAAGCGTCAGCGTACGTATCACCCGCGCCTAATCCGCCCAATTCGATTCGCCTCGGACCAAACGATCCCAACAATCCTCTTCAGCTCGCCGGCAAAGTCGAGCTGCGATGGAATGCGGCACGCACCGAAGTAATTCGGGTCGTGAATCACGGGATTGCCGCAACCACAACCGGCACTGGACGAACTGGGTTGTCGAGTCCGAACGCTCTCGAAGTCGTCGGAGGATTTACGCGTTTCGAGGGCGAAGTACTTGGGCGCGGTTATCCCTGGTCGGGAGGCGAGACGATGGGAAGTGCGTTTCCTTCAGGATCGGTTGCGAGAGTTCAATCATTCGCTGCGACTTCCGCGGACTACGCTTACGTCTCTCTTGGTACGAACGACATCATCACGCTCTCCGTTCCGACGATCATTGCGAATTTTGGTACGATGATCGATCTGTGGACTGCGGCCGGTCTTCCCGCGAATCACTTCATCATCACGACGCTTCCGCCGAGGGAGCCGGAGAACAGCGGCTCGTTGCCGGCACTCAATGCGGCTATTCGGACTCTCGCTTCGACAAGAGGGTTGCGACTCATCGATCTTGCCGCGTTGACGTCTGCCGATGACGGCCTGACGTGGCGACGTGATACGCTCCACACCACGGGAAATGCTCTGCACTACGCGGAGGAAGTGAGAGACTGGGCCGCTGATCAGCTCATGACGATTCTTACCGGCGGCTGAGCCCGCCAAGAGCTAACGCTTTCCGGATTCGCTTCGGAGGGTGACGGTGAATGTGAGAGGGGAGTTATTAGTGAGCAAAATGACAGTTTGACACTCACTGGTTTCATTTGCTGCGTCAGCATCGGGATCCTCGTGTCAAACTGCCATAACGCTCACTAATAGCTCCCCTCTCACATTCACCGTCACCCTCCGAAGCGCATTTCTCTAAATCCGGAAAGCGTTAGCTCTTCGCGGGCTCAGCCGCCGGTAAGAATCGTCATGAGCTGATCAGCGGCCCAGTCTCTC
>DATLDN010000146.1:0-14596 GCA_035525855.1 Gemmatimonadaceae bacterium | reverse complement strand
GTTAATCGCCCTAAATTTGCTTTACCTCATTCCAGGCGTCGTTGGAGGCACAGAGACATACGCAGTTTCCCTCATTCACGCGCTAGCCGAGATCGATTCTGAAAACGAGTACGTAGTTTTCGTCAACAAAGGCGCTGCCGATCTCGACATCACGCCCGCCCCAAATTTTCGCCGAGTGGTGTGCCCGTTCATCGCGCTGCGCCGGATCGTACGATACGGGTGGGAACAGGGCCTGCTTCCAATTCAGATGCAACGGCAGCGTCCCGATTTGTTGCACTCACTCGGATACGTTGCTCCGCTCGCCGCGATCGGCAAGCAGGTGGTCACTGTTCCCGACGCGAACTTCATTGGTCATCAAGGCAGACATACTGCGGTGGGGAGACGGATCCTCCGTTTCTTCGTTCAGCAGAGTGTCAGGCGCGCAAATCACGTGATCACTATCTCCGAATTTTCAAAGCGAGAGATCGTGAGGAGTCTGCGCGTTTCGGAAGAAAAAGTAACAGTCACTCATTTGGCGCGAACTCAGGCAACATCTTCGGCGGCGAACCAGGTGGAGGTTGGCTCAACGCCAATCGAAACTCCGTACATCATGGCATTCAGCAGTCTGAGCTCACATAAAAATTTGCCGAGACTTGTGACTGCGTTTCGACAAATCTCCGACCGCATTCCGCATTCTCTCGTGCTCGTCGGCCACATGCCCGAGAACCCGGAGTTTAGATCTGCAATTGAAGGAGCGCTGGGAGATCGAATCAAATTCACGGGATATCTGCCGACGAATGTGGTAACGGCGATTTTACAAAACGCATCGCTGTTTGCGTTTCCATCGCTTTACGAGGGGTTTGGAATTCCAGTACTCGACGCGCAGCACGCGGGCGTGCCGGTTGCGTGCTCGAACGTTGCATCCCTCCCTGAGGTTGCAGGCGACGGCGGTGCGTATCTGTTCGACCCGCTCTCTGTCGATTCGATTGCAACAGCACTGCAGACATGTCTTCTCGATCTCGACGTGCGCGAAGCGCTCGTGGAACGCGGATTTCAGAACGCCGCTCTTTTTTCCTGGGAGAAAACTGCGAGGGAAACGCTGGCCGTCTATTCCGCAGTAACCTCCTGATGGCCGGGAAGACTTTTCTCTTCCTGTCGCAGGTCTATGTCCCCGATCCCGCGGCGGTGGGGCAGCATCTTGCCGACGTAGCGGAAGAGCTCGCTCGGAGAGGACACAAAGTGACAGTGCTCACTGCAAATCGCGGATACGACGATCCATCGCAGAAATACCCGGGACGCGAAACCATTCGCGGTGTAGACGTTCGTCGCATACCGCTTTCCTCTTTTGGGAAAAGCTCGATTGCAATTCGAACCGCCGGAGGTTTTCTATTCGTCCTTCAGGCGATTCTTCGCAGTGTGCTCGTGCGCAACGTAGATGCGGTTGTTGTAAGCACGTCGCCGCCGATGGGGTCGTTGGCTGCAGTTGTGATCGGCATGCTGCATCGCGCTCGCGTGAAATACTGGGTGATGGACGTTAATCCTGATCAGCTCGTGACGCTCGGATTAATGAATGAGAAGGCATTGCCGATCCGTGTGTTCAACGGCCTCAACAGGTTGATCCTGCGCCAAGCGGACGATGTGATCGTCCTCGACCGGTTTATGGCTGAGCGGATCAAGCGAAAAACAGATATCGGCGACAAAGTCTCTGTTCTTCCGCCGTGGCCGCCGGAGGATTTCGACACAATTCCCAATCACGGGGACAATCCGTTTCGAAAGCAGCACGATCTCAACGGGAAGATTGTCGTGATGTACAGCGGCAACCACGGTCCGTCCAATCCACTGACTACAATTATCGAAGCAGCGAAAAGAGTTGTTGGCGACCCGCGCATGTTGTTTCTGTTCGTGGGCGGAGGAATTGGAAAACGCGAGGTAGAGAGCGCAGGAAGTCCCAATATTGTGTCGCTTCCATATCAACCCCAGAGCGAGCTGAGAGAATCACTTTCTGCAGCAGACGTTCACGTTGTTTCCGTTGGCAACGATAGTCCCGGCATCGTGCACCCGAGCAAGGTTTACGGCGCCATGGCGGCGGCCCGCCCGATACTGTTGATCGGACCGGAGCAGAGTCACATCGCTGACATCCTCGACGAACATGACATAGGCTGGCACGTGCGCCACGGTGATGTGGATGGCGCTGTACAAATTCTCCGTGAAATTGCCGCTGCTCCTCCGGACGTGCTTCGTGCAAAAGGACAACGCGCGTACGACGTCATTCGCTCGATGGGTGGGAAAGCGCAGGCATGTGCGCGTGTGTGTGACGTCCTGGAGCGCGGCATTTGACCACGTCTGCACGAATTGATGACGCTTCGCTCGGCCCCGTGCTGATCACGGGCGCAAACGGTTTCATCGGTACGCATGCAACACGATTTTTTTCCGGGATTGGGAATTCAGTAGTTGCTCTGACGCGGGGACAACCGGCGCCGGCGGGGCGTGGAATAACCAATCGCGTAATTCGTGATCTCGACGATCGGCCCGGACTGGCCTCAGCTCTCAGCGGCGTTCAAACCGTTATTCACGTTGCGGCGAGAGTGCACGCGAAGAAGGAAGGGGTGGAGTCACCTGATTCCGCATGTCACCGAATCAACGTTGAGGGGACACGGCTGCTCCTGGAGGAAAGCGTCAAGGCGGGGGTGAGACGTTTTCTGTTCATCAGCTCAGTGAAGGCAGTGGCAAGCGAAAGCGATACGATCGTCGACGAGGACACCACTCCAATGCCCACTGACGCGTATGGTGCAAGCAAGCTCGAGGCGGAGCGGCTCGTGCGTGTAACCGCGGTCCAGGAAGGGCTTCACGCGCCGATACTGCGGCTACCTCTCGTCTATGGAACGGGAATGAAATCCAACATGGCCCGACTTTTTCAAGCGGTAGAGCAGGGAATTCCACTTCCGCTCGGCGATGTGCGTAATCGCCGCAGCTTCGTTTACGTAGACAATGTCATGGAGGGAATGCGGTCCGTACTCACGACGCCCGCGGCGGCGAGTGAAACCTTTTTTATCAGCGATGGAATCGACCTCTCGACTCCGGATCTGGTTAGAAGTATTGCAGCCTCATTTGGACGGCGGGCACGGTTGTTTCCAGTCCCCGTGGGATTGATGCGTTCGGCGGCAAACTTGCTCTCGCGGATCGGTCCAATCCATCTTACACTTGACTCAGTTTCGGCTCTCGTCGGGTCCCTGTTCGTCGACACGGCTAAGATCAAAAAAATGACGGGATACACCCCAGCAGTTTCCATTGATGAAGGCCTTGCCCGTACCGCTCGTCGCGAATGACTGAGCGGGTCGTCTTCATCGTCGCCGCGGCAATTCTCAGCTGGCTCCTTGCCAGCCGCGTACGACTCTACGCGCTCGACCGCCTGCTCGACATTCCGAATGAGCGAAGCTCTCATTCATCTCCAACGCCACGTGGTGGCGGACTCGCAATCGCAGTTACGACAATCGGCGGAATTATTCTCGCTGCGATGTGGAAGTGGATCAGCTGGGATCTTGGGATCGCGCTGGCCGGCGGTGGAACCATGATCGCCGCGGTCGGCTGGATCGACGACCATCGCGATCTTCCCGCGTTGACTCGTTTTGCCGTGCAGTTCGTTTCCGCTGGATGGGCGATGTTCTGGCTTGGAGGACTCAAATCTCTAAGCGTCGGTTTTGCCCAGCTTCCATTGGGATTGGTGGGAACAATTCTCGGCATCATCGGAATCGTGTGGGCGATCAACCTGTACAATTTTGTAGATGGAATCGATGGGCTCGCTGCGGGAGAAGCTATAAGCACGGGCGTCATCGGCGGACTGCTGTTGATCAAGACGGGCAATACGGGACTCGCGATGGTGGCACTTCTTATCGCGGCCGCAAACGCGGGATTCCTCCCGCTGAACTGGGCGCCCGCGAAGCTTTTCATGGGAGACGTCGGTAGCGGTCTCCTTGGCTATTTGTTCGCCGTGCTTGCTGTCGCGTCAGAAAACGTGCACGGAGTACCGCTGCTTCTCTGGGTGCTGCTGCTCGGTGCCTTTGTATTCGACGCAACTGTGACGTTGTGCAGACGCATTGCTCATGGAGAGCGATGGTATCACGCGCACCACAGCCATGCTTATCAGCGCATGGTGCAGGCGGGAAAGAGTCACGCGACAGTGAGCTCGATGATTCTCGCAATCAACATGGTGCTCGCCGCTCTTGCGATTGTGGCCTGGCTGCTTCCCACTCTTTTTCTTGCCGCGCTGGTCGCGGGCGCCATACTCCTCAGCATCATCTACATCTCCGTCGAGCGCATTCGGCCGATGCACGCCCCGTCGCGCGGTTGACCGCGCGCCGTATTTGCAAATCCTGACTGTTCTTCAGTGACACGCGCCTCAACGCTGGAATCGCGATACGCGCACGCGCTAGTCAGCAGGGCGCAAGAAGACACTTCGCTCTTCGGTTTTCTGAATGTGCTTCTGCGTCATCGCCGAGTGATCGTGGCGACAGCATTGTTTGGAACCGCTGTTTGCGTCGTGAGTGCAATGAAGGAGCCGCGGTATTACTCGACCAGCGTGTTGTTTACTGCGAAAGGCGGGCAGACAAACGCGCTCGCAGGAATTGCCGCGCAGCTTGGCTTGTCGATTGTAGGCGATGACCCAACGCAGTCGATCGATTTCTACCAGGATTTACTTCGAACGAGTGAGCTGCTGCGCAGAGTAGCAAGGCATGAGTACCGAGTCGAGACTCGGAAGGGAGTTGTAACAGGAACACTTCCGACTTTTTACGGAATCCATGCGCGTTCCCGCGATACCGAAGTGGATCTTGCTGCGGCGAAGCTTCGACCTCTAATCACAACCACTGCGACCAGGCGGACGGGCATTGTCGGGTTTACCGTAGCTGCGCCGTATCCGGATCTCGCTCAGCAGGTTGCGAAGAACCTGTTGAGCGAGCTAGACACTTACAACGCGGACCGCCACCACGCTCAGCTTACAGCGGAGCGTACGTTCATCGAGCAACGCATGGATGAGAGCCGGGCAGCTCTCGCCGCTGCAGAAAATGATCTAACGAATTTTCGTGAGCTCAATCGCGAGTACCAGTCTGCACCTCGCCTGAGCCTCGAGAACGATCGACTGCAACGGGCTGTCACCATGCGTCAGGACCTTTACACGTCGCTGGCGAAGGCGTACGACCGCGCTCGTATCGAAGAGGTGCGGGAGGGTCCGACGCTGACCATCGTGCAGCCGCCCGATCTTCCTGAAAATCCTGATTTGTCTTACGGAACTCGAAATATTCTTCTCGGAACGATTGCCGGTATGTTCGCGGGAATCGTGATCGCGTTCGTGCGCGAACGGCTCAAGGAGAATGAAGTCGAGGGGTCCGCAACGTACGTCGCCTATACGGATCTGAAGCGCGCGACAGTCGATGACATTCGGCGTCCCTGGAAGCGACTGAGAGAATCAAAAGAGAGAACCAGCGTCTGATTCTCTCTATCGATTAAAAGTTTTGGCGGATCTGCAGGGCGAAATTCAGATTGTTCTGATCGGCACGGAAGTACCGATTCATGTCTGCTGTTAGGACAACTCGGCCGAGCACGTCGAACGGTCCGATAAAGCGTGACATTTCGCCGCCGATCGAATTCATAACGTCGACAGCCTTCTCCAGCGCGGGACCACTGCGATAAATAATCGGGAATCGCTCTTCGTGCTGTACCTGTCGCCGAATGAACGCAGTCATCCGGCCGCGATTGGTAAATCTGTCGAACGCAAATTCCTGCGCTGATCCCGAAGCCGGTCCCAGGTCTGCGGCGAGGTTTTGTCCGCGCTCTGTGTGCCCCTGCCTCAGCACACCATGCACATATGTCTGTCCCTCGCCGCGGCTGCGGGTACCGCCTGTAAACTCCATGGACATTGCCTCACCACGGATTGCTTTTAGTACGGACTTGTCGCCCCATGCGTGGCGGAATCCAATGTTCATCGATGATGAATGATCGGGCTCGAGGATCAGATCGCGCTTGTCTAACGCATGGTCTTCACGTCCATATTCGCCATAGACCTCAAAGCCGCTCCCCACTGGAGCCCATCGCAGAAATACGGATGCGAGCTGGTTCTCCTTTAGTGCCTGGCTTCCGCCGAAAATCAGAGTGTCGCTTTCGATCGGCAGATTTTTCTTGTAGAGATCCTGAAGCGGCAGGAACAGATCGTGGAGAGAGAACCAGTATCCCAGCTGATCTGTGGGACCGTGGAAAAACCGCGAGCCTCCGATTTCCAGCCCGTTGGTTCCGCGCGGTTGAAACGATGCGACAACACCTGCCATGAACCTGAGCTTTCCCGGCTCTTCGTAGCTGACGAAATATTTTGGCCCCGTAATCGGCGAGAATTCCGATTGATCGAGCTGGCCGTACACCAGGCGGCCGTGAAGGCTGCCAATCCAGATATTCGCCGGGTGTTGGGTACCAAAGAAAATGTGTTTGAATCCAGCTGCGTTGTTGCCGAGCACATAGGGGAAGGAATGTGTCGGGCCCCACCACATATTCGCAGTGGAAACTCCAGCGGTCACACCGAAGCCATCGAAGCGGAGCTCGCTATTCCCCCAGTCGAGCTGGCTGTAGGGATCGAGTCCGAACCGCTGTGGACGGTCGATGTAAGTCGGCAGCTGGCCGTCAGCGAACGCAAGACGTCCCGTCTCGCCATTCTGCATTAGCGGAAACGACTGGTTCTCCGAGCGGAACGCTATAGGAGCGAGAATTCCGGAGAAACGTCCCCAGCGGGCCGAGATGCCACCTTGAAACGACGTTGTGAGACCACGGCCCTGCCACACCGGACCGTCATTTCCCCCGAACGGAAAATTCGTGTTTATGTAACTGCTTACGGTGGGGCGGACGTAACTCCACTCGAGACCTGGATGCGCGCGACGCTGCAGATCATACCGCGCCGCCCACGGATGCGATGAATCTGCGGGTGCCAGCTCATCGATTTCCCATGGAGAGAATGCGCGCAAGCTCCATGGATAAGTTTTCGATTTTCCGAGCGACTGGAGGTAGCGGAGATAACTCTCGAGCTCGCTGCCCGCAAAGACTTCATTGCGTCCTCCCACCGATCCCTGAGCCTGCAGGGAAGCGGGAAAAAGCTGTGCGCTGCCGGCAATAAGAATGGCGAAAAGAAACTTGGGCATAGATGGCGAGCGTGTGAATTTCGCCGTCATAAAAGCGTTGCAGGTCATGAATTTGTTGTCGTGAGGTTTGCAGCGCTTTGTGCGCGCCGCTAGTTTAACGCGGGCGCGGCTGCGCTCTCGGTCAGGACTATACTTTCGGGTCCGGTTCCGGGCAAGCGCTTGACGATTCAGGGATTCCTTGCGCCGCACGTCCGAACCCATCATTCCTTTCGTCTTAGATGCGTCCATTTTCGCGCCGCGTGTATCTCGTTGTTGCCGGTCTTGTCATGCTCGACGCGTCTGCTGCTGGTGCGCAGGCAACGCCGGCAGCGCAGGTACTCGGCAACGGTGTCGATTCAGTTTCCGCGACGATCGAGCCGCTTTTTTCCGGTGTGATAACCGTGAGTGGCGATTCTGTCGATCGACTGCGAATAGCAGAGCTACTCGGAACCGTTGCCCCAGACGGATTGATGCTGCGCTCGACGTCGACGCTGACTGATCCGCGACGCAACGGCGGAAAGCCCCGACTATTTACCGTCGTGATGCCTCAGGTCTTGTACGCGGACAATACAAATCTCCCGTTTGGACAAAACGACGGCGCACTCTGGGCCGGTGTAGGGTCCAATGTGCGAGCACTCGGGGGAGTCACGATTACGGCTGGCCCGGTCCGTCTGGTTGCAATTCCGGAGTTCACGTACTCGGCGAACAATCGACTCCCTATTAATCCTGATGATCCGCGATTCGTGTTTCAACCGAATTTGATTGCGGGGCGTCAGCATTTCTCGTCGCCATGGAATCAGTTTCCGTATTCGATCGACATGCCGTGGCGTTTTGGTGATTCGTCGATCAGCCGAATCTATCCTGGCCAATCGTCGCTGACGGTCACTGCCGGCCCCGTCGAAGTGGGTGCCTCGACGGAAAATGAGTGGTGGGGGCCCGCATTGAGAAATCCCGTTGTGATGAGCGACAACGCCCCGGGATTTCCGCACGGTTTGATTCGCACCTCGCATCCAGTGAACACGTTCCTCGGGCGTTTCGATGCGCGGTGGATATGGGGATCGCTGGAGGAATCCAAATATTTCGACGACTCACCGGATGACGACGAAAGGTCGTTGAGCGCCCTCGCAATAAGCTGGAAGCGCAACAGGCAATCCGGATTGACACTTGGCTTTACGCGATCGGTCTTCACATCGTTGACCGATGGCGGAAGTGCGTTCGGCCATTTCTTCGACGCGTTGAAAAATGTCGGGCATCCAAACGCGCTCTCCGTTAACGATCGTACGATGACCCCGGGCAGCGACCAGATCATGTCGTTGTTTGCCCGCTGGGCGCTGCCGGTGTACGGACTCGAGAGCTACATCGAATGGGGGCGCGGAGATTTCCCGGCGTCGTTCCGCGATCTGCTCGAGCAGCCCGAACATTCACGTGTGTATACTGCGGGATTGCAGTGGGCAAAGGCATTTGGGCCGGATTCGCGAATTCGTTTTCAGGCTGAAGCCACAAACGAAGAGCAAAGCACGACGTTCCGGTTCCGTCCAAACGGCTCGCTCTACACGAGCAGGGCAGTTATTCAGGGGTACACGAATAACGGACAGATTATCGGTTCGGGTATTGGTCCGGGATCGTCATCGCAGTGGTTCGCAGCGGATTATTTCCGCGGCGGATGGACCGGCGGATTTTCACTCGGGCGAACGCGCTTCAACAACGATGCGTACTATTTGCTTCCGTTCGAGATTGCTTTTGCGAATCAATGCGCGCACGACGTGACGCTGTATCCTGGACTTCGCGGCGCATACACGAACAGCTTCTTCCGCGTGCGTGTCGATTACGCGCATGCGAACAGATACAACACGTTTTTTCAGAACAAAGAGAGCTGCGCGGCGGGTGGAGCTGGGAGCGATCGTGTGAACCATAATTTGCAGGTGACGGTGTCCACTTTCGGATGGTGACCGGTTGTACGAGCGCTATTATGCGAAGCACGGTGTCGATCGGAACGATCTACTAGCAAATCCAGAGGTAACCTTCCAGGCGTTCGCCTTCGACAGGGCGAACATTCGCGCACTCCAGCAAACTTCTCTCGACCGCGAGACTGCGACGGTTCTCGATGTTGGCTGCGGGACCGGAGCAAGCCTGCTCCAATTCATTCGACTCGGTTTTCGCCCGGAGAATCTGAGCGGAGTCGACAACGGTGAGGAACGCATCGCTCTCGCGCGCAAGCAATTTCCCAGCGTGAGCTTCCGGTGCGAGAGCGCGGAGCAAATGAGTTTCACAGATAACAGTTTCGACGTGGCGTTCGAGTCGACGCTGTTCATGATGCTCACATCAGAGAACGTCGCGCAGCGAATCGCGTCGGAAATGCTTCGCGTGACGCGTCCCGGGGGCTACATCATGCTCGCTGACTGGAGATACTCGCGTCCCGGCAGCGAAGATCATCGAGCGATGACACCGTCGCGAATTGCTTCGCTGTTTGGAGTCGGGGGGCAGACGTCCGTTGTTACGCGTGAGCGCGGCGCCCTCGTGCCACCACTCGGTCGATTCCTATCGCGACGATTGCCGTCGCTCTATTTCGTGGTGCAGGGGATGCTTCCATTCGCAGTGGGGCAGATCACCACTGTACTACAAAAGCTTTAAGACCAAGAGACGACGGGTAACTGCACTACTGACTGCTGATCAACTGCTGCAGTTAGTCAGGAGTCAGTAGTGCAGGTAGGTGTCGTCTTGGTTTTACTTGGCTCGTCGAAGCGAGAACTTAGGCGACCGGGCTGAAATAAGCTCAGCAACCGCCTTGGCAATCGAAGGCGCATCGATACCATATTCGCGTCGCAGATACTCCTGACTGCCAACGATCGACGAGAAGCCCGCGCGCAAACCGATGCGGCGGAAGAACTGCGGGGTCACGCCGGCCTCGAGACAGGTTTCTGCGACGCAGCCCCCAAGTCCACCATCGATTGTGTGCTCCTCCACCGTCACTATGCCGCCCGTTTCCTTGCACGCACGAATGATTGCTTCAGTGTCGAACGGCTTGATTGTGTGCATACTCAGAACTCTGCACGCGATGCCTTGCTCGACGAGACTATCCGCAGCTTCGAGAGCAGCCCCAAGAATTCCACCGGTTGCAACGAGAGTAATGTCAGCGCCCTCGCGAACTTTTCTCGCCTTGCCGATCGTGAACGTATCTCCCGAGCGCACCGTGGCCGGCGCGGATGATTTATCGAGTCGCAGATACGCGGTGCCGTTTCGCTCTACCAGCGCCTTTGTCGCCTCGCGTGTCTCCCACTGATCTCCGGGAGCAACCACAGTGATGTCAGGAAGGGACCGCAGGATGGCCAGATCTTCAGTCGCGTGGTGAGAAATACCGAGTGGCCCATAGCTGAAGCCACCACCGACTGCGACAACCTTCACATTGGCCCGGTGGTAGCACGCATCGTTACGAATTTGCTCGAGGCACCGGAGCGTCGAGAAATTTCCAATCGAATACGTGAACACGATGCGACCGTCGAGCGCCATTCCAGTCGCAAGACCAATCATGTTCTGCTCGCAGATTCCGACATTCAGATATTGCTTGGGAAAGTCCGCGGCATAACCGTCAAGAACGCGAAAACCTAAATCGGCCGTCATCAGAAACAGACGCGGATCGGTTTTCGAAAGCTCGGAAAGCTGGCGAACGAAGTTGTCTCTCATTCGTCTGAGATCAATTCGTTGAGTGCTTCATCGTATTCGGATCCACGCGGCGTACGATAGTGCCAGAGAACGCTTCGCTCCATGAACGAAACGCCTTTGCCTTTTACAGTGTGCGCGATGACAACGGTCGGCTTGCCAGTCGCCTTGGGCAGATCTGACAATTCGGTGTAGAGCGCATGATGATCGTGACCGTCGGCTTCAACGACCGACCATCCAAATGCTTTCCATTTGTCCGCGAACGGCTCGAGCGCGAGAGTTTCGGCAACGGTCGCAAGACTCTGAATCTTGTTGTAGTCGACGATGGCAGTGAGGTTGTCGAGCTTGTGATGCGCGGCGAAGAGAATTGCTTCCCACGTCGAGCCCTCATCGCACTCACCATCACTGAGCAGTACAAACACGCGCCGCTCGGCTTCATCGAGCTTTGCGCCATACGCCATGCCGGCACCAACGGGCAAGCCGTGGCCGAGTGATCCAGTCGAAAGCTCGACACCGGGAACTCCCTTGTGGCTCACGTGGCCGCTCAACACAGATCCGTCTGAGCAGTGCTTCTCCAGCCACTCGATGGGGAAGAACCCGCTCTCCGCGAGGGCTGCGTAAATGCCAGCGCCCGCGTGCCCCTTGCTCAGAATAAATCGATCGCGCTCCGGCTTTTCCGGATGCAGCGGATCGATATGCATGATTCCGCCGTAAAGAACCGCGACGATATCGGCCATCGAGAGAACGGATCCGACGTGTGAGCTGCCCCCCAGGTTCGTCATGCGGACGGCATGGCGGCGGATGCGCTTGGCAAGCTCCTCGGTCGCGAGACGCTGGCCTGCGCGCTTTATCTGTGGCTTATGAGCGGGAGCCGCGGATGATCGGTCCATCAGGCCTCTGATGTATAGAAGTCGCGAATCAGCTCCGCGATGTATGCTACTTCATCGTCAGTCACCATCATGTTCATCGGAAGCATGAGGCAGCGCTCGAATAGTCGTTCAGTTGCCGGCAGCGAAACGTTGAAGCCGAGGTCCTTGAAAGCATGCACCGGCTTTCCGCCCCACTGAATGATCGTACCAACCCCATTCGCGGACAAATACGCCCGGAGATCATCCCTTCGCTCTGCTTCGATCTCGTAATTCTGATAGACGTCGAAATGGTCTGAGCTCGATGCAGGGCCCGGAGGAAGTACCACCTCCGGTATCCCTGAAAGTAGCGATTCGTATGTCTCCGCGATACTCCGCCGCCGCGAGATGATCTCGTTATAGTCACGGAACTGGGCGTTGAGAATCGCAGCCTGCATGTTGTCGAGCCGCGAGTTAAAGCCCCAAAACTCGACCTCACCTTCGTCATTGCGCCCATGATCGCGGAGAAGCTTCATTTTCCGCGCGACCTCGGCATCGCCGGTGACCACGGCACCGCCATCGCCGAAGCAGCCGAGAATCTTGGCTGGGTAGAAGCTGAATGCGGCCGCTTTCCCGAAGGTGCCGGCGAACTTGTTTCGAAAGCGGGATCCGAGCGCTTGTGCGGCATCTTCGATGATCATCAGATCATGGTCGCTCGCAATCTTCTCGAGCTCGTCCATGTTGCATGTGCGGCCATTGAGCTGCACCGGCATCAGAGCGCGTGTGCGTTCGGTAATCGAAGCGCGGACGGACTCCGCATCCATCAAATGATCCGGCCCGCAATCCGCCGGAACTGGAACACCACCCGCGTGTGCAATTGAGGCAGCGCTCGCGACCATGGTGTGCGAAGGGAAGATCACCTCATCACCGGCTTTGAGGCCGCACGCTTTAAGAGCGATCACAAGACCATCAGTCGCGTTTGCAACGCCGAGGGCAAACGGAACGCGCAAATAGGCAGCGAGTGCACCTTCGAATTCCGCGAGATCACTCTGTTGAATGAACGCACCACGCCGGATCACGTCGCGAATGATCTCGATGAATTCATCTTCACGCGATGCAAATGCACCACGATAGTTGAAGAATGGAATTACCGAGCGGGTTATGGTTGGTTCTTTTACGGAAGTTGTCATCTATTCAATTACCGCGTATGCAATGTAGGGATCCCATTCGAGGCGCCTCAAACGCAGCCCTGTCAACACGTCGTCATCGAGGGCTGCAAGCGTCTCGCCGGGCCAGATAGGGTTATCCAATTCGTCGAAGGCAACGATCGCGCCCTTCGGCATTCTCGGCAGAAAGGCTTTGAGTGCGGCGCGAGTTGGCTCGTATAAATCGCAATCGATAAAGAGAAGACTAACGACAACGTGCGGGTGAGATTCGATGAACTCAGGCGCCGTTTTGGTAATGTCTCCGGCGATAAGCTCGACTTTCGGAAGATGGCCGAGAAACCTGTCGCGATCGTACTCCGCGATTAGCTGAAGAAGCTCGGCGTGAGACGACGCACGTAGCTCCCCAACTTCCGGTGACGCAAAGCCACTCCGGTCTTTGTCGCCAATGGTCGGAAATCCTTCGAATGTGTCGAACCCGTAAATCCTGCGCGTAAGATTTTCCGGCTCGAGCATGGCGCTCAGCTTCGCCCATGTCATCACACCGAATCCCCGAAACACCCCGCACTCGATAATCGATCCTTTCACGGGAAGCGCGAGCTTGAACAGCTCGTACATCGCGAGGAACCGTTTGAGATGCTGACGGCGAACATATTTCGGAAAGTTCTGGAGCTTTATCTCGACCGGGTCTGAGCACTCGGTGAAAATGCGCTCGATATTTTTCCCGACCTCTGCCTCGACCGGCGTTCGAAGATCTTTCAATTTCTCTCGGGTTTGAAGACTGCGCCGAGTGTTCGGCCCATTATCGCGAGGTCTGTAGCGAAAGAGCGTGAGCGAACGTACTCGAGGCTCAATCGCATCTTTTCGGGATGAATCTTTTCCATGTAATCGCGATCGGGGTCGGTACTTCCTTTTAAAATCTCGCCCTCGTTCGCAAAGCGTAGTGATGCATAGTCCGTGATGCCTGGCCGCACAGAGAGAATTGCTCGTTCTTCGGGCGTGTAGCGATCGACGGCCCATTTCACTTGCGGACGTGGTCCCACGAAACTCATGTCGCCCTTGAATACGTTCATTAGCTGGGGAAGCTCGTCAAGCTTGGTGCGGCGAAGAAACTTCCCGATTTTGGTAATGCGCGGGTCGTCCTCAGGCGTCGATGATCCACCAAGCTTGTCCGCGTTTACTACCATTGTGCGGAACTTCAGCATGTCGAACATGCTCCCGCCCTTGCCGACTCGCGGACCGCGATAGAACGCCGGCCCGGGCGAGTCGAGCTTAATGGCCGCGGCAATCCCCAGAAGAACGGGGGACAGAATCACCAACCCGAGGGTCGATAGAACAGTATCGAAGGCGCGTTTCGCTCCCATTACGTCGAAAGCTCACACTATCGCTTTGGATCGTCAAACCTCGCGAGCACACAGACTTCGCTGGTAGCGAGATCCTCGATTGGCTTGCCGGCGAACTTATCGCTTACGGGCAGCCCGTTCTGCAGCGCCACGGCTGCTTTTTCGTCGACCCTGGCTTCGACTCGTACGATCGTAACGCCAGCTTCTTCAAAGATCTCGAGCAGCTCCGGTGCACGCAGTCTGTTGTGATACATAAACCGGTTACCGCCGAGTTTTTTCCATTCGTCATCCGTGTAGGTGAGAAAATTGACGGATGTAATCGATGAATCGCTGTGCGAGAAATGATCGGAAGGGTCGATGATGTGCACCATCATGCCGTCTAGTGCGAGTACTCTCTTCGCTTCACGGAGGATGGCGAGAATAATCGCGCGAGGGATGTGCTCCAGCACTGTGTT
>DATLDN010000260.1:0-5894 GCA_035525855.1 Gemmatimonadaceae bacterium | reverse complement strand
GTTTGGCCACGGAGTGACGATGTACATCGTGTTGTTCACGACGAGTGGCGCTGCTTCGTGGCCCCGCAGGGTCCCCGTTGAAAACGTGCTGACGAGCTTCAGATTCTTCGCGTTCTGCGGCGTAATCTCGTTGAGCGAGCTATAGCGACTGTTCGCGTAGTCCTTCGCGGCCATGGGCCACTGGCCATCATCCACGTAACCGGGAATTGTCGACGAGCCGGGTGGTGATGAGGCCTGTCCTGATGCTGCGGGAGACAATCGCTTCGCTTCCGATTCGCGCGAAGTTCCTTTGCACCCAACGGCGGCTGCAAGCGCAGCAATAGCTCCGAGCACCAGACCGCGAAGTGTAAGATTCGTACGGTGCAGCTGAGTAACGGGCATGAATTTCGGACCCGAGGAAAAATTGTACGGGCGCCCATATTTGCATTGAGTGTGCCGGGATATTCATTTGCTCCCATACACCATGCTCACTCGCCGTGAATTCACTTCTTCGATGGCCGGAATTATTTTCAGCCGGCGCTTCCTCGATCCGATTGCGAGATATGCGGCGACAGGATTTTCGCTTCGAGCCGGATTGTTATTGCCTGCACTTTCCGGGGGAGAGTCGCAGCAGGCAAACGATATCGCTGCGGGCGCCGCGCTCGCGCTCGCGGAATCCAAACGCGCCGCAGAATTATTTGGTCATCGGATCGAGATGGTCGAGATTGCGTCAGGAAAGGGCGACGACCACAGAATAAATATTTTCATCAGTGGATTCGCCGACTCTGACTCAGCTCGGCGTGAGAGCTCGCGTGCGGATCGAGCGGGGATTCCATTTCTGAATGTCGCAGCGACGGGCAACGGTCTGCGCCGCGACCAATGCCCCGGCAATCTGTACCACATTGCCGCGAGCGATGCGATGATTGCCTCAGCAAAACAAACGCTGAGTCCATCGCAGTCAGGTGCGAGTATCGAGCTGTGGGATAAGTCGCTGGAGAAATACGGAGCATCGCAGCTCAACGATCGTTTTCAAAACCGGGCAGGCCGACCGATGACATCGCACGCATGGGCCGGATGGTTTGCCCTGAAGGTTGCGTGGGAAACCGCACTTCGCGCGCAAAGTTCTGCGCCCTCCGCGCTGCTTGGTGTTCTCGATAAAAACGGAATGCAGTACGATGGTCATAAAGGCGCGCCGCTCAGTTTTCGATCGTGGGATCATCAGCTGCGACAGCCACTCTATGCAGTGGAGCGCGAGACTGTTGTCGCGGAGCTGCCGGATATTGCGCGGAACTCCGAAGTGCCCGCGAACGATCAGCTCGACAAGTTTGGTGACGCAGCCCGCGTGGTGAATTGTGAGCGTGTAGCACGATGAGAAAGATTCATCTCGTTCTCGTCGCGACCCTCATCGCTGCTTCACAAACGAGAGCGCAATCGCCGCTCATTTTCGTAAGCAATGAAGTCGGCAAGTCGCTGTCGATAATTGATGCATCAACAAAACTCGTCATAACCACAATACCACTGGGCCAACGCGCTCGAGGAATAACCTCTAGCCCTGACGGGAAGCGCGTGTATGTCGCATTGAGCGACGATGTCCCAATGCGCGAAAGCGCGGGCGATCGAATCGCGGTGATAGATGTTGCATCGCGTCGCATAGTCGCGCGATTTCGCGCAGGGAGCGATCCCGAGCAATTTGGTGTGTCTCCCGATGGGTCTACACTCTACACATCTAATGAAGACGCGGGTACCGCGTCCGCGACTGATCTTCGTTCCGGAAAAGTAACGGCGACAATGATTGTCGGAATCGAGCCCGAAGGAGTTGGCATCAGCCCGAACGGACGTTGGGTGTTCGTCACTGCCGAGACGAGCAATAGCGTTTCGATAATCGACACGCGCACCAGGAAAGTGGTGGGGAATCTTCTTGTCGATGTTCGACCGCGCGCTGTCGCGTTTGCACCAAATGGTGCAAGGGCTTATGTGACGGCGGAAATCGGCGGATCACTGTCGGTGATTGACGTTGGAAAGAAACAGCTGCTCCAGACTATGGAGCTCGAGAAGGGGCAAGGGAAGCCGGTGGGCGTGGTTGTTTCGCCCGATAACAAAACCGTGTACGTCGCGAACGGCAGAGCCAGCCGCGTGTCGGTCGTGGATGTTGAGGCGGGTCGAGTTGTCGCAAGTATTCCTGTAGGACGGCGGCCGTGGGGAATTGCACTCAGTCGCGATGGAAAAACGCTTTACACCGCAGACGGCTTATCAGATCAGGTGTCGGTAATCGATGTCGCGACGCGAAAGGTTGTCGCAACGATACCGGTTGGAAAACGGCCGTGGGGGTTGACGATCGTCGAGCCGAAACGCTAATCGAGTCGCTTCAGTCCGTCGCCATGGACAAAAAGCAGGCTTTGTTTTTTCCCACCGTTCGCAGCCTGCACGAGATTGATCTGATCGCCGTATAGATCGAACAGGATGCGATGCGTCACTTTGAATCCAGAGAATCCATCTGGAGCGGGCGCTCGAAAGCACAACCACATAAGGTCGGAAACGAGTTTGCCGCCGCAGGATTGCAATGCGATTGCGCGCCCGCTCCGATCCGTGATAAGGAACGATGATCGCGCGTAAGTATCGAAGCGTTGTTCCTTAGTTCCGGGTCTGGAATGCGCATAAGCATCCGACGCTTTAGTTAAATCGTCGGCGAATACACGAATCGAAATTTGAAGCTGCTTATGCGCCGCGTCATAAACGATCTCCGCAAGACTCGTGTGGAGTGGATGAGCGTCGACCGATCGCGATGCAACCAGGAGTGTTGCCACTGAGAGTAGCAGCAACAATGCGCGGGACATTCTCACCAGGGATTTCGCTCGATCGCCCAGCGCGCGGCGACGAGCATCACGACCGTCGAAATTGTCAGAACGCGAACACGAAGCGCCGTAGCCTCCGGCGTTGACGAACGAATCGTTTTAATCGCCCAATCAGCTGCGACAAGAAACGCAGCAGCAAATGCAAGCACTACGATTTGGCCTAGCTCGATTCCAACATTGAATCCGAACAACGGTAATGCGATGTGATCGATGAAGAGGTTTCGCAGGTAGTCGGCGAAGCCGGCACCATGAACGAGACCGAACACTGCCGCGAATACCGGACGGTACTGCCTCCCGAGGGGCGCCCTCGTGCGATCACGGACAATAATGTTCTCGATGCACGTGACAACAATTGTTACAGGAATGAGGAACTCTATCAGTTTGATCGGAAGAACGAGCGCGCCGGTTACTGCAAGCGCGAGCGTTACCGAATGCCCCACTGTGAACGCCGTTACAACCCATAATGCGCTGCGCCAATCGCGCGGCCGGTATATCGCTGCCAGTGCCAGCAGGAAGAGGACGTGATCCATTGCCTGCAGATTTACAATGTGACGGAAACCAAGCTGAACGAACGTCGAGAGCTCGTTCATCACGGAGATGCGTCTCCAATCGAATCGAGCGTCGCGCGGATCTCTCGCGGATGAACCGGATCGAATCGATCGTTGATCTCGAGCGCCTGCGTCAGGAAGTAACTCGCACGCTTATTCTCGCGGAGCGCGCGATCGATCATTCCTTCATGATAGAACAGCATCGCGTCGCGGGTGCCGAGCCTTCGCGCCTGATTCATCGCTAGTCGCGCCTCGGCGTCGCGATGCTGTTTATGCAACGCCCACGCGAGAAGATCGTACCCGTAGATGTCCTTCCGGCTCTCGAGCTCCTTTTGAACGTTCGTGAGGACTTCCGCTACGCGCAGATCGTGATCGAGCAGAAACAAACTCCACGCGCGATGATACGCGCCCGGTTGTCCGCTCACCGCAACTTCCATTGTCTTGAAGTACTCATTGGCGCGCGCCTTATCGCCGAGCGCGCGATATGAATCGCCGAGCAGTCCAAGCGTCGCGGGATCGAGCTTGATTGCAATTCCACGCTCGCCATACTCGATCGCTTTTTTCGGATTACCCTCAACAGCCTCGAGGCGAGCCATCGCGTCGAGCAGGCGATAATCGTTCGGCTCTACAGCAAGTCCTGCTTCGAGCAGTGAGCGCGCCCGACGCATCCGGCCGTTCCGCATCTCGAGGTCGCCGAGCCGCAAATGAAACCACGCGAGCTGTTCCGTTGGCAATTCGCGGCGAGCCTTTGCGTTCGCCAACGCGTCGGCGAGAAGCTTCCGCGCGCCCGCCACGTTTCCATTGAGCTCTTGCCAACGCGCGAGGCGTGGCGCAATCGACAGATGAGTTCTTACGGTGTACAGCGAGTCGAACGATTGGCGCGCCGCGGCATAATGTCCGAGCTCCATCTGAATTTCGCCAAGCTGCGCGCGATACTGCGGAATCTCCGGGTAGAGAGCCACAACATCAGTGGCTACACTTTCCGCCTCGGCAAATCGATGTTCGGCTACGAGCGTCGCGGCGAGTGTTACGAATGTCGGTCCGTTTCGATTTCTTCTAAGGCCAAGCGATCGCCTCGCGTATTGCTCGGCCTCGATGTAGTTGTTGTCATCTCCCGTTTCACGTGCTCGCTGTAAATACAGAGCTGCGAGCTGCCCAAGTGCGATTGCGCTTTTTGAATCCTGCGCGAGTGCAATTTTCCAAACCCGAATCTGCGTGTCGCGTTGATCCAGCTCCGACATCACATCGGCATTCGGCGTACTCCTCATACCCGACCGATGGTCGCTGACAGCCAACAGCCGATGGCTGATGGCTGCCAGCGTCACCGCCGCAGCTGCTATCGCGAGAAGACGCAATCGCACTTGTTCGCCGAGTGTTAGCGGGGCACTTCGAGGTACGGGAACGAAGTAGCGAAGCTGCGCACACCCGGGCCGACGTTATCGGAAGTCAGTCCCGCTAGCACGGGCTGAGCGGCGTCGAGTGCGTTTCCAAATATTGCCGACAATCCGATATCGACGACGTCGTCCGAAAGCTTTCGTCCACCGTAACCGGTCGCGAGAGCCCAGCTCAGCCAACCTGCGGACGCCGGAGCGCGATTAGGGAAAACGAGTAGCTCGTCAGGTGCGAGAACTGACGAGAGTGTCGTGATCGTTTTTGCTGTACGATTGGGGAAAAGTGCGGCGAATGAAGCGATGTGACCGGGAACATCGGTGCCGCCGGCTGCCATGGATTTCGTATCGTCGATTGGCGATTTGTTGTTGTGCAGCCCGTGATCACGCTTCGGGAAGAAAACTTCAGATACGAGCGGATTTCCCAAACGCTCGATCTGGTTATAGACGCGATTTGTGTCTACGCCGGTAAGGGCAGTGTTGTCATTGCACGCTGCGCCAAAAGCCAGAACGAGACCGATCGACGCAATTCCGGTAAGCGCGCGCTTCGCTGAGATGTAAGTAGTGATGTTCATGGCGTGTCCTATCGGCTGATGGTTGCCCACAAGCCGAACTTTGCATCGGTTGCGGTGGAAGAAACGAGCAGAGATTTCGGAAGCTCTATTACGATTGCAAGCGCATTGAACGGGCGGAGAAAATCGACGCCGGGATTGCGAAACGCGCTGGCTGTAGCTGTTGGCGGACCTGAGAGAGACCCCGTAGCAGGACGACGATCGGGAAGGATGTTGAAGAATTGCTCGAGGTCGATGAAGAATGGATCTGCCCGCATACCCGCGAAAAGCTGGATGCCGGTGTCCGAACCCAGGTTCGTGCCGACGGGCCCTTCAACCGCGCTGCTGCTGTTAATGAGGACGGCTTGAGTTCCCGGCGTCAGCGTGGGAGCAACCGGGCCGACGAGTTTCACGCGCTGCGCAGTACCTTGTCCCGTATTGAACGTGATCTGAAAAACGAGGTCTTCATTCGCGTCCCCCGCGTTGTCGATCTTCAGCTGATAGAGAAGATTTGGATCGAACGACGCGGCCTGACCTGCGATCGGTGAAGAGGTGGTCATCACGAGTACCACGCGA
>DATLDN010000259.1:0-2375 GCA_035525855.1 Gemmatimonadaceae bacterium | reverse complement strand
GTTTGGCCCGCCCGCACTGTCAGCGGCGCCGTTCGGCGTCTTCTACGCTGCGCGCGACGAGGCGACGTCGATAGCTGAAGTGAAGCACCATCGCACCGGATTCATGAGGGGGATAAACGCCCCCGCACAGGATCTCGATTTCGACTTCCTCAACTCGGAGATCAAGGGAAGCAGCTTTTACGATCTCAGAGACAAACAGGACAAGTTCGCGGAGGTCTATTCGCCTGACGATTACTCCGAGTCGCAGCGACTTGCGATCGACCTAAAGGAACGTGACGCGGATGGCATCGCGTATGACAGCGTGCGACGCGAGGGTGGGGAGTGCGTCGCGGTGTTTCGGCCCCGGTGTGTCGTGAGGTGCAAGCCGGTTAAGCAGGTGAGTCTGCGCTGGGATGGGAAGTCGATCAGCGCCGTGCTTGAAGCGCAGAAACTCGAGTAAGTAAGACCTGCAACTGCTGACTACCTGTTGTGGGTTGGAGTTACGGGTAGCGCGGTCGCGTGTCTCTGCGCACCTCAGGCCGCTCAGGTGCAGAGACACGGAACACAGCTACTCGTCACTCCAACTCACAACAGGTAGTCAGCAGTTGCATTTCTTTATACCGAGAATTGCCTGATCAGCTGGTAGATGTACTCGACCCCGTCGTAAAATGATTTCACGATGATGCGCTCGTCGCGCCCGTGCGCGCGAATGTCATCCATGTCGAGAAAAATTCCGCTGATTCCATAGGTAGGAATGCCGGCTCCCCGAAGTGGAGAGCCATCCGTCGCTCCCGTCTCCATTTGTGGGATAACTGGAACGTTGCCCCAGAGTCGCCGAGTGACCTGCTGCAGGGGAGCGAGTATCTCGCTCGAGAGGGCGGAAGCCGCTGCAGGGTTCCGATTGCCATCATCTACTGGGCTCACCCGCACCGAGTCATCATTTACGACCCGTCTGAGCGTGGCCTGGGTCTCGGCGACAGTTTCGCCGGGAAGTATGCGACAGTTGACGACGACACGCGCACGTTGTGGCAGCGCATTCGGTGCGTGCCCGCCTTCAATCATTGTCGGCACACAAGTGGTACGGAGTTGTGCATTGTAGAAGGGTGAGAGCGAAAGCCGGAGAGCGGCGGCAGAATCGTTTGGGTTCTTCGCGATTGTCTGCATGTCCGCCGCAGTCGATCCGGTTTCGAATTGAGCGGATCCCTGGAAGTACGCGCGCGTCGTCTCAGTCAGATGAACGGGGAATTTGTACGCGGCGACGCGTCCAATCGCGGCAGCGAGTCGCGCGATTGCGTTGTCGGGAGTCGGGAGCGAACTGTGGCCTCCCTTGTTGGTGACCTCGAGCGCGAACGACTGATAGAACTTTTCGCTCGTCTGGAGCGCGCGCAGCATCGGTTTGCCATTCTTGAGCAGCGGATCACCAGAATCGACGTTCAAAGAAAATGCGGCATCGATCAGATCGCGGTGATTCTCGAGCAGCCAGGTCATCCCGTTATATCCGCCGCCGCCTTCCTCGCCGGCGGTGAGCGCGAGGATCAGCGTTCTCTTCGGCACGAAGCCTTCGCGCTTCATGCGCAGCAACGCCTCGGCGAGCGTTGTCGCGCCGCCTTTCACATCGCTCGTTCCGCGGCCGTAGAAGAAGCCTTCCTTCTCGGTGAGCTTGAACGGCTCGACCGACCAGTCAGCTTGCAGTGCCTCAACAACATCAAGGTGCGCTATCAGCAGAATCGGCTTGAGACTGGTCGAGGTTCCGCGCATCCTCACGACGACACTGGAGTCCTTGTCGCCGGCCGGACCGATGACAATGACATCGGCTGCAGGAAATCCGGCGGCAAGAAAGCGTCGAGCGATGGCGCGCGCCGCGGGGGTGGTGCTGCCTGCTTTCCACGCGGTGTTGATTTCGATGAGTTCGCGGAAGATGTCGCGAGCTTCAGTCTGATTCCTGTCGAGGGCACCCTGGGCTGGAAGCGCGACAGCCCATAGGCAGAGGCCGAGAACGAGGCGAGATATCATCGTGTTCGAAGAGAAGGTTGGGTTCATCGCGGCGCATTACTTCCGCGCGAAACGTAGTGATGTAGCGGGACTCCACCAACCGCCTACGTTGTGCGTATGTCCATCGCCCGTCAAACCCTAGGCTTAAAAGGCGAACAGGTCGCTGCTCGCTGGCTAGCCGTCCACGGATGGCAGATTGCTGAACATCGGTTCAGGAATGGACGGCGGGATATCGACCTGGTGGCGACGAAGTCCCAGGCTGAGGGACGCACTGTCGCGTTCGTGGAGGTAAAAACTCGCGCTTCAGCCGATTTCGGAGGGCCGGTCAGCGCCGTGAACTGGCGGAAACAGCGCGAGCTCGGCCGGTCGGCGAAGGTTTGGATGTCGCGATTTCAAAAACCCGG
>DATLDN010000110.1:0-44210 GCA_035525855.1 Gemmatimonadaceae bacterium | reverse complement strand
TGCAACAGCGTCGAGCACGAACGCAGCTACCGGCGCAGGTGGTTTTCCAATCCCGACGGAATGGGTTGCTGATCCGCAGGGAGCAGGCTGGAGCCAGGCGCGGTTTGTACAGGTTGTGCGCTCCTACAAGGCGAAGTACCGCGCGAACGTAGCGAGGACTCCTGCAGAGCGTCAGGCTGTGGACTGGAACGCTGTGATTGCTGACGCAACAAACGGAATCACGAGTGAGATAACCATCCAGACGAGTACTGTGACGGGGTGGCAATCGGCGTGGACGCAGTCGCTGGCACAAACCAGCGGCTGGAGCCAGATGACCCCGATGATCCTCGGCATGGCTGATACGACTGGAGCGTATGCGAACTGGCTTCAGGTCCCGATTCTCCAGAGAACGCCTGGGGCATTCACAAACGGGAACCAGGCGCAGGAAGATCGCGGCATTATGCGCACACCCGACAAGCGCTTCCCGTCGGGAGAAACACGCGCCGCGCAGGTCACGGCGTCTGGTGGGACGAGCAAAGCTGGAACGCCAGTGGGCTCGCTCCTCTATTTCCGCAACCGGCCATCCGGCGAGGATACGCCCGCAGAGCCCTGGGGTACCTGGTTCTACGACAACCAGCGCGTTTTCAACCAGCGGTTCACCGGTGGTAACGCGCCGTATCCGCTGTTCACGGTTGCCGAGATCGACATGCTCGCAGCTGAGGGTTACCTGAGGACGAATAAAGTTCCGCAGGCTGCCGCTTTGATCGACAAGACACGGACGAAGGCGGGTCTGTCGTCGGTTGCCGGTATTACGACATTGACGCAGCAGGTGCCGCCGCAGCCCGGCGGTGGCCCGAACTCGTGCGTACCACAGGTTCCGCAGGGACCGAACTTCACGACCACGGCGTGCGGTACCATCTTCGAAGCAATGAAGTGGGAAAAGCGAGTCGAAACGTCCTTCACGGGCTATGGTCAGTGGTTCATGGATTCTCGTGGCTGGGGTGATTTGCCCGAGAAGACACCGCTCGAGTGGCCGGTTCCATATCAGGAGTTGTTTGCGCGCTTGACGCTCACGCCATATACAACATCGCGTGTTGCCGCCAAGGGTACATACGGCTTCTAAGCGCGGGAGACGAGGTGTTGAATCGTAGGCGCGTCGGCTCCTCAGGGGCCGGCGCGAGCGACCTGGATCGTGAGGTTTACTCACGGTCCGGCTCGCGTCCGCGAATATCTGGTTGGAAGGCGTGCCTCCTTGCGTTGCTTGCTGGAGTCTCGTCATCAGGGTGCTACGAGTATGTCCCGCTGACAACGACAGCTGTCCCTGGACAGGAAGTGGCCATTGATCTCAATGATCAGGGGCGTCTTGGACTTGGACAGGATATCGGACCGGCGGCAAAACAGGTTGAAGGAACTGTCAGGAAGGACACTGATTCCGCGTACGCCTTGAGTGTTCGAAAGGTCAGTTATCTGAATGGCCAATCGAATCCCTGGACTGGGGAACAGCTGACGGTTCGGAAGTCATACATCGGCTTTGCGCAGGAGCGAAAGTATTCCCGCAGCAGAAGCTATCTGGCTGCAGCGGCAGCAATTGGTGCGGCAGCGGCTTTGATTCTTACGCGGACGGTATTCGCGCCCGGTTCTGCTCCGAGAGACCCAGGCGGAGTTGGAACACCTGGCGAGGGTTCGTAGCACCTGATTTCCCGGAGATTGGGGCTTTCCATAAGCTCCAGTCTCCAGACAACTAACGCTTTTCTGGAGTACTGCTAATGCGTCTTTCACGTTTCGTAATAATTGCTCTGGGTGCGGCAGCCTTCACGGCTTGCAGCAACACAGACGAAATCACAACGCCCGGAACTCCCACCCTGGGCACCGTTCGTTTCATCAATGCAGTGGCTGACACGGGTGCAGTCGACATTCGCATGATCGATCAGGTTGAATGGTCTGCGTTTGCGAACAATCTTCCGTTCCGTTCGGGCACGGAATATTTCCCGACGGAAGCCAAATCGCGACGAATCCGTGTTTTTCCGACAAGCAAGTTGATCACGGTGACCTCGCAGATTCTTCTGGATGAGGAAGTGAATGTCGCGGCGAATTCACGCGTGACACTTCTGTTGACCGGAAGCGCGCGCAACAAGACGCTTCATTTCGTCACGATCACCGACGAAACCGGTCAGCCCCCAGCAGGGCAGATTGGCGTGAGAATGGTGAATGCGTCGAGCGGTGCCGTTACTGGGTACCTCGTCAACTCATTTGCCGCTGCTGATCCGCTTCCTGGAACGGCGACTTTCGCGAACGTTGGCGCCCTCGGAGTGTCACCGTACGTAAACAAAGCCGCAGGCGCGGCTGCAGTGCGCGTTGCTGATGTTGGCGGCGCAACCGCAAACGCTTCGCTCGCTGGCCCAACGGCTCCAGCCGGCCCAGCCGGATCATTCCCGGCAGCTGGTGTAACTCAGGCCGGAACGAATTTCTCGGTTTACTACTTCCCACGTGGCGTTGCGGGAAGCCCGAACAATGGTCTCACAACACCGGCGGTTGTCTGGTTCGTCGATCGTAACCCATGCGACGCTCCAGCAATCACTGGCTGCGGCACCTAAGTTTTTTCTCTTAAGTTCCTGCCGCGCACTCTCTCTGAGGGTGCGCGGCCTTTTTTTTAGCCATCAGCTATCAGCTATCACCCGTCAGCCAAGGCGACGACTGCCTATTTTTCCGTGGTGAAAAAGAAGGGACGCGTTGCCGCGCTCGTAGTCGTTGGAGCGATCGCCGTTTTTATGCTCACGCCGACCGGGTGTTACCTGAGCCGGGGAGCATGGGAGGAAGGGAAGATCCTTTCCCGACGGAAGCCGATTGCAGAGCTGGTAACCGATCGAAGCATCGATGCCGTCACGCGCCGCAAGCTTCAGATAGTTCTCGACGCCCGGCAGTACGCGCGGGACTCCATCCGTCTCCGCGCCAAAGAAAGCTTCACCACTTACTCGCCACTCGATCGAGACACGCTCGTGCTTGTGCTGTCCGCGGCGTATCGCGACAAGCTCGCGCCGTACACGTGGTGGTTTCCGATCGTCGGGCGCGTGCCGTACAAAGGCTACTTCGATTTCGGCGCGGCACGCCGGGCGGCGCAGCAATTTTATCGCGACGGCTACGACGTCATCCTTCGCCCATCGGATGCTTTCAGCACACTCGGATGGTTCAACGATCCTCTGCTCTCGACGAGTCTGCGCCGGGATTCACTGGACCTCGTGAACACAGTTATCCACGAGCTGACACACAACACTTTCTATGCGCCGAGCAGCGTCGCATTCAATGAAGCGTTCGCGAGCTTCGTCGGGTCGCGTGGAGCCTCAGCATTCTTTCGCTCTCGTGGACAGCCGCTCGCGGCCGCGCGAGTGGACGCAGAATGGGATGACGAAAAGCTTCTTGGAAAATTTTGGAGCGATTTGACGCACACCCTCGACTCGGCGTACAAAGCTCATCCCGACAATCGAGCAGCGCGCATTGCCGTGCGCGATACCGTGTACGCGAATGCGCGAAAGCAGCTTATCTCGGATGTCGCACCGCGACTGAAAACCGTGAGTCCGCTTTACGCTCAGCGTGTTCAGCTCGACAACGCCTCGTTATTGGCGCGCCGGGTCTATGCGAGAAATCTCGAACTATTCGATTCGATTTATGTACGCGAGGGACAGAATCTCAGACGTACGATCGGGCGTGTAATAGCGCTGGCGAAATCGTCGCCGAAGGATCCGTACGGTGCACTTCGGCAGTGGCTCGGCCTGGAGAAAGAGCGGCCCGACTCATCCTGACCGGAGTCTTTCAAAACGTTCAACTACTTGACGATTCTTACAGTTTCCCTATAATTGTGACAACTAAGCGGGTCTGCTACCTCTCCGACTTTAATGACGGAGGTTGGGACCAGCCGCATGTTGCGTGACAGTCCGTGTCCGCAACAGGGTAGCTGGAGCTCTGGAGTGAGCTCGCCGCCCGCCTAGCCAGATTCCTCTGCAGCGCTGGGCCGTTTCAAAAAGTATGTGCTGAGCCTTCAACAAGCGGCGTTTACGTCGCTTTGAGGGACGACGAACACTACGGTTCGTCGCCGTTATTCAACCCTTCGTGGGATGAAAATGGAGGAGGCATGAGAGCACGTTTTGTCAGCACCGGCCTGTCGTTTCTAACGATGGCCGTCGCACTGGCGTTTACTGCGCACACTGCGAAAGCACAAACAGGGTCAATCAACGGGCGGGTTACTGACGCTGTATCCAGAAACCCGGTTGTCGCCGCCGCGGTGCAGGTTGTCGGCACCACGCGCGGTGCGAGCACAGCCGAAGATGGGACCTACCGAATTCCCGGGCTCGCTGCGGGGAATTACCAGCTTCGTGTTTTGCGGCTCGGTTATCAGGCATCGAGCAAATCTGTAAGCGTCGGTAACGGTGCGACCGCGACAGCCGATTTCACACTGTCACCCGTTGCTGTCAGCCTCAACGACGTCGTGACGACTGCGACCGGTGAGACAGCACGCAAGCGTGAGATCGGATCGAACGTCACGACACTTCAGCCGAAGCAGCCCGATCTCGCGACGGCGCAGAGCGTCAGCCAGCTGTTGAGTGCTCACGTGCCGGGTGTGAACGTCATCGCCTCAGGCGGAACAATCGGGTCTGGATCGCGAATTCGCATTCGCGGTGCAAACTCGATCTCGCTGACGAATGAACCGCTCGTCATCATCGACGGAATTCGTTTCGGCACGGCCGTCGGGGCAGATAACACCTCAGGTGCAACTTCCATTGGTGTCGGCGGTCAGGTGCCGTCGCGCATCAACGACATCAATCCGGAAGACATCGCATCGATCGAAGTACTCAAAGGTCCGGCAGCAGCAGCGCAATACGGCACAGCCGCGGCGAACGGCGTTCTTCAAATCACAACCAAGCGCGGCAGAGTTGGAAAGCCGCGTTGGAATGTGTTCGCCGAGGGCGGAACAATTCGTGATGTCACGACTTATCCCGCGAACTGGGCGCAAGTTGGTAAGACAACCGCCGGAGCCCGGACAACGGCTTGCTCGCTGGATAACCAGACGAGAAATCTTTGCACGCCGAACCCCGATTCTCTCGTTCATTTCAGCCCACTGGACGCGGCGGACCCGTTCATAGACGGTCACCGTGGCGCGTACGGCGCCAGTGTTTCCGGCGGAACAGACGCGATCCAGTATTACCTAGCGGGCAACTACGACAGACAGCAGGGCGTGTTCGAGATCAGCCAGGAACAGCGAGCTGGCGGCCGAGCGAACCTGTCAGTACAGGTTCGTCCGAACTGGACAGTGCAGCTTGGCACCAGCTATCTCGCCGATCACCTGCGACTTCCGCAGAATGACAACAACACGCTCGGAATTATTTCCGCTGCACTTCTCGGTCGTGCTTTCGATGACGCTGCGCACGGATTCCTGAATAATCAGGTGCCCCAGGCGGTGTATGCGATCAACACTCGCCAGGACGTTCAGCGATTCGAGAATACAATAAACAGCTCGATCCAGCCGCTGAAGTGGCTGACGGCAACAGTTGTCGGCGGGCTCGATTATCTAGATCGCTACGACAACGAAGTCGTTCCACCTGCGATGGTTACGTTCGGCTCGCTGCCGGATGGCCAACGCAACTCGAATCCGTACAAGATTTACAACTACAGCTCGAGCGCCACGCTGTCGGCAAAGTTCACCCCATTTGATGGATTGATTTCCACGACGAAAGCGAGTGGGGCGTTCCAGAAAGAGCTCGTGAAAGGCACGCGTGCGTTTGGTGCAAAGCTTGTCGCGGGCACGGGGTCGCTGAGTGGAGCGACGGCGCGTTTTGCGGTTGGTGAAACGAATACCGATAACAAGACGGTGAGCGAGCTGTTCAGCGAAGATCTCGCATGGCGCGATCGTTTGTATCTGAGCGCAGCATTACGCAACGATAAAAACAGCGCGTTCGGCAAAAACTTCGGCAGCATCGTGTATCCGTCAGCTGCGGCATCGTGGGTTGTGAATGAAGAAGGCTTCTTCCCAACCAACAACATTCTCAATTCTCTCCGACTGCGTGCCGCGATCGGAAAGTCCGGACAAAAGCCGCAGTTCCGTGATGCAATCACGTTCTTCAATGCGCAGACGGTGACTCAAGGTGGAACGGACGTCGCCGGAATCGTTGTTGGTGGAACGGGGAACCCTGATCTGAAGCCTGAGAGGTCGAAAGAAACAGAGCTCGGTTTCGACGCTGGATTCTTTGGCGAAAGAATCGGATTTGAGCTGACGCACTACAACAAGACGACGGATGATCTTCTTGTTGCAGTTCCGCTGGCTCCGTCACTCGGACTGACGACAACTCAGTTCAAGAATCTTGGAACAGTGACCAATAAGGGATGGGAGTATTCCGTTAACGCAAAGGTTGTCGATCTTCAACAGATCGGGTTCGACATTGCGGTTGCGGGATCTACCAACAAAAACATGCTGGTGTCACTCGGCCTGCTTCCTACGGGAGCGCCGGTTCCGCCGATTGTAGTGAATACTCAGCAGCTTCATAAGGTTGGGTACTCGCCTGGAAGTTATTTCCAGCGCGGCCTCACGTTCAGTGATGCGAACAACGACGGAATCATTGCGAGATCAGAGGTAACTCTCACAGATACCGCTGTGTATCTCGGGAATCCGCTCGCACGACAGCAGTACACTGTCACGCCTAATCTGCGCCTTACCAAGTGGCTTCAGATTGCCGCTGTGTTCGATCACAAGGGCGACTACATGCTGTTCAACAACACCCTGCGTTTCCGCTGCAGCTTCAACAACTGCCAGGAAGCGTACGATAAGACCATGCCACTCGCCGCGCAGGCAGCGAACATCGCGATAGCGCTCGGCAGCGACGCAGGATTTATCGAGGATGCCACCTACACCAAGCTTCGCGAGCTGTCGTTCACATTCTCGGCTCCGTCGTCATTCGCGCAAGCAGTCCGCGCCAGCTCGCTGACCTTTACCATCGCCGGCAGAAATCTGAAGACGTGGACGGATTTCGGAGGGCTGGATCCGGACATCAACGCATCTCCCGGAACGAACTTTACTTCGCAGGAATTTCTCACGCTTCCGCCGACCCGCAATTGGACGGCGCGAATCAACGTTGGATTCTAACCCTACTCTGGAGAGAAGAATGATGAACAAGACTTCTTTTGGAGCCGGGTTGACGATTCGCCTGGTTTCCGTGGTTGCAGTTGTTTCGATCGCAGCATGCAGCAGTGAAAAATTTCTGGCGGTGACAGATCCTGATGTCGCGCGGCCAACGTCACTCACCGGTGCTGCAGCGCTTCCAACGCTGCGTGCGGGCGCTATCGGTGATTTTGGCGTCGCCTACAACGGTCAGAATGCCGACGTAGAGCAGATTCACATGTCGGCGCTTCTGTCCGATGAATTCATCAACACCGAGACATTCCCCACGCGAATCGAGATCGATCAGCGTGCTATGTCGCTTACCAATACAAGTCTCAACATCACGTTCTACGATTTGAATCGGGCGCGCGCGTCTGCTGAGCGAGCGGTGAATGTTTACCGCGAGTTTGCAAAATCGGCAGGCGACAGCGCAGGCTTCCCTGAAGTTCTCGCGCTCAACGGACTCTCGTATGTGTTGTTCGCCGAGAATTACTGCGGAGCAGTGCCGACAAGTACGCAGACGGAAACGGGCGAAAACATTTTTGGGGCGCCCCTCAGCACAACGCAAATGCTCGACAGTGCAGTGTCGAAGGCAAACCAGGCACTCGCCGTACCACAGGCCGGTGTATTAACAACGGCGTTCAAGTCGCTGGCGCAGATAGTCAAAGGCCGTGCGCTTCTCGACAAGGGTGATTTTGCCGGAGCGAAGGCCGCCGTCGCCGGTGTAGCCACGACATTCCAGTACAACTACACCCACTCCGAGACGAGCGGTCGCCAGAACAATGGCACATGGGCGCTCACTTCGAGCGTCGGCCGTTTTGGTGTGGCCAATCTGGAGGGCGGCGTTGGTCTGCCGTACCAGAGCGAAGGAAATGTGAAGGCGGCAACGTTCGATGTGCGTGTCGCCGACAGTCTCGCGCGACGAGTCTCGGGCGGAAACGTGAATACGAAGGGCTTTGATGGAACCACGGATCAGTGGGTGCAGGGCAAGTATCCTGCGCGCGCGTCGGTAGTTACAATTGCGGATGGCGTCGAAGCGCGATTGATCGAAGCCGAAGCAACTCTCAAGGGAGGCGACGCAGCAGGAGCTCTGCAGATATTGAATGATCTGCGCGGCACAGCGGCGCTGCTTTCGCTGCGCGGATATGCAGCGGGATCTCTCGCACCGTTGACACTGCAGGGAACGACGACGGCGCAGGTTGATCAGGTCTTCAAGGAGCGAGCGTACTGGTTGTTCCTGACGTCGCATCGCCTTGGCGATCTTCGTCGGCTGGTAAGGCAGTACAGTCGCACGGTCAATTCGGTATTTCCGAATGGTCCGTACTTCAAGGGCGGATTGTACGGAACGGATGTAAATGCGCCCGTTCCTCAGTCGGAACAGAATAACCCGAACTACACGCCCGGATCCTGCAAGCAGAACGAAGTCTGATTTTAGCCATCAGCAAATGAGAATCCCGCGGGGTGAAAACCTCGCGGGATTTTTTTATTCTGATTCTTCCCGGGACAGTTTGCGGGCCTGAACCTCCGGTACCCGGTTCCCGATGGCGCGTGCCGAGGTGAGATGCCGGAAACAACCCAGGTGTGAGATTGATTTTCTCGGACATCGGGACTCGGCACGCGCCATCGGGAACCGGGTACCGGAAGTTCAAACCACTGAAAGACTATAAAGAATCTTATTCTTTACGCGCGACGAGCTTTCCGGTATCCGGTTTTTGTGCTGACGACGCTTCCCATGTATGGATGTAGATCAAACCCGCCGATGCATTAGTGCCTTGGGCGGCCGTGCCCGCGATTCCGCCGAGAAGCTCGACACTTTGGATGGATTGCGTGGAAAGGTCGCGCAGTGCTGACAAATCGATGAGACGAGCACCGTCGATCACGATCATTGGCGTGTCAGCAAACGCCATGTTGATCGTGCTCCGGCCACGACGAGTTCTAATCGAGCGCGGTTTCCCGTAACGATCCTCGCTGAAGTCATACGCGCGTGCGCGGGAGCGAAGAAGATCCCACGCGTTGTTCGTTCCTGATCGCGCGATGTCATCGGCACTGATGAATTCAGCGCTGGGTCGCTCAGGGGGCGGTGTCGTCGAGCGCAAGAAATGGCACGACGAAAGCGTGGTGACGCTCAGTGCGAGTGCGACGAGCGGAAGCCTTGAATGCCGCATCCTGCCTCCCGTGGGGAGTGGACTGTATGCCGTAACGATACGTTCAGTACTGTGTGGCCGCTATACGCTGAAGCGGCCTCTGAGCAAGGCACGCAGGTCGAGCAGAGGAGCTTTGGTGCTTGTCTCCGGTTGCGGCGCCGCATCGGCACCAACTGTGACACGCTCCATGCGATCGCGAATTCCACGGTCGATAAATCGTGAAAGCTGGTCGAGCGAGTAGTCCGAGCCACGCCGCGTCGAATATGCGTTTAGCGGGTAAGCGACGCTGAGCAGATTGCGAGCACGTGTCATCGCGACGTACATGAGGCGTCGCTCTTCGTCCGTTTCTTCCGGCGTTTTCAGACAGCGAGCGGACGGGAAGTATCCATCGACTGCCCAGATGATGAACACTGCGTCCCATTCCTTTCCCTTTGCGGAATGCGCGGTGCTCAGCACCAGATAGTCATCGTCCTCGCTGGAATTTGCGGCGGTGGCGAGGTCCTGAGTTGCCTGCGGGGGCTCGAGCGCGAGCGCAGATAAGAACGCTGCGCGATCCGGATAACCAGCAGCGATCTGCTGAAGTTGATCCAGATCGAGAATGCGAGGCTCGGGCTTGTCGTAACGTTCTCGTAGAATGTTGTCGTAAAGCGTGCGCACGCGCGCGATTTCGACAGACACGATTGCTTCGTCGGCTGTACGTCCCGATCGCAATTCCTCGAGCAGCGCAACCAATGCGGCGTGCGCTTCGCGCGCGCGACGCGGCGGCTGATAACGTCCAAACGCTGCGGACTGCCACGCTTCTCTCGCCATTGCGTCGATTGCGGCGCGGGCTGTCGTGTCCCCGATGCCCGGAAGAAGCAGGAGAATGCGGTACCAGCTTACCTCGTCCCTTGGATTCTCCAGGATTCGGAGGAAAGCCAGCACATCCTTAACGTGCGCTGCCTCGAGGAATTTCAGTCCGCCCCATTTCTCGAACGGAACTTTCCGATTGGTGAGCTCGATCTCGAGATTGGCGGACATATAGCCCGCTCTAAAAAGAACGGCCATCTCGCGCAGAGGCGTTCCCTCTTCGTGCAGCTCGAGAATTCTGTCGACCACGAAACGCGTTTGCGCGTCCTCGTCGTGTGCGGCAACAAGCCATGGTTGTTCGCCGCCTCTGCGCTCAGTCCAGAGGTTTTTCGTGAAACGCTCTGCGGCTCGCGATATCAGAGTGTTCGTGACTTCGAGAATCGGCTCGGTAGAGCGATAATTCTGCTCGAGCGGGACAACAGTGGCGCCCTCGAATTGTTTTGGAAAGCCGAGGATGTTGCGGAAGTTGGCGCCGCGAAATGAATAAATGCTTTGAGCGTCATCACCGACGACTGTGATGTTCGAATGCGTCCGGCACATTCCGCGAAGAATTCTCGCCTGAAGGATGTTCGTGTCCTGGTATTCGTCGACCAGAATATGATCGTACAGCGCGGCAATCCTTCCACCTATCTCAGGCGAATTCTCGAGGAGCATTGCCCAAAAAAGAAGCAGATCATCGTAGTCAACGAGATTGCGCTCCTGTTTTCTCGAGATGTAATCGGTGTAGATCTTTGTGAAATCATCGAGATACTCTATGAACTGCGGATACTCGTCGCGAATGATGTCTTCCACTGTTATCGACGTGTTGATGTGACGGGAGTACACGTAGTGAAGAGTTTCTTTCTTTGGAAATCGCTTCGATTTCGCTCCGTATCCGAGCTGTGCGCGCGAGAGCTGCATCAAATCTTCCGAGTCGCCCTGGTCCATGATCGTGAAATTTTTCGGAAGACCGGCGTTCTGTCCGTACCTTCTAAGCAGGCGATGTCCTGTCGCGTGAAACGTCCCGCCGTGCACTTTCTTGCTGTTTCCTCCGGCTAATCGCTCAGCGCGAGAGAGCATTTCCTGCGCGGCTCGCCTCGTGAAGGTGAGCAGGAGAATTCGTTCCGGCTTAACACCGCGATCGATGAGGTGAGCAACGCGGTAAACAAGAGTCCGGGTTTTTCCCGTTCCCGCGCCGGCGATAATGAGGAGCGGTCCGTCTCCATGCGTAGCAGCGGCGCGCTGCTGGGGGTTCAGGTCGGCGGCGAAGTCTCGATCTGATTCGGGGACTAATCTCTCGCGAGCGACGTAAACGCGAACGGCCTCGGGCATCGGCCTAATATAGGTTCGGGGGAGCTTCGGGGCTCGGCAAATGAAGCAGGTAGGACTTCCGGCCTGAACCCGATTTCTTCTTACACCTGCTTGCGTTGCATAGCCCTGAACCTGTTGCTAACTTGAGCGTTACCCGCTTCTTACACGCACAAGAAACGGGTGGAGGCTATTTGTTCGTTTGGCTGGGCTGTTCTGTAGTATCTCTCGTAACACCTGTTTGTTTAATAGCACAGGTGTTTGTGAGTGGGATAGTAACCGATTCCGCCGGGGCTCCTCTCTCCGGCGTTAGCCTGTCAATTGCCGGCAGCGCTATGAACTCTGTTACGGACGAGACCGGAAAGTTTCGGTTGGCCGGAGTTCCAAATGGAGACGCACTGATTCACGCGCGACGGGTTGGCTTTGTTCCAATCGAGCGATCAATCCAAATAAACTCGCCCCAGTCGATCGATAATATCGAGCTGCGGATGGCCGCAGCTCCCAGGACACTTAGCTCAGTTATCATCAACGCCGCCAGGCCGGAGTACAAGGGCCGGCTCGCCGGCTACTATCAACGGCTCGAACGTAGATCTTCCGGGCATTTTATTGGGCGCGACGAAATCGACAAAAAAAGTTTCCGAACGCTGAGTCAACTTCTGCGGGGAGTTCCCGGGATCAACTCGGTTTCGTTGAGGACTGGCGGGAACGGAATCCGAATGCGTGGACGCGGTTGTCGTCCGCTCGTATGGATCGATGGTGTCCCGATGCCGGCAGGTGAAGTAGATCTCGACGCGTTCCCCCCGAACAGCCTTCATGGAATCGAGCTGTATCTTGGAGCGACGGCGATCCCCTTCGAGCTGCAGGGAACCGGAAGTACTTCGAACTGCGGTACAATCGCTTTGTGGTCCCGTGGGTCGGATACGGAAGCTCCCAAGCGAAATGCCGAGGGAAAAACTGATCTGACGCGACTGCTCGAGTCGATGACGGTTTTCTCGGCTGATCAGGTCGAGCGGGCTGCGGTTGTCCAGGATGCCGAGGGTCTGAAAGTCGAGTACCCTCCGGAATTGTTCGCAAAAGGTGTGGCCGGTTCCGTTCTTGCTGAGTTTGTGGTGGATACGGCGGGAGTAATCGAGGAAGGAACGGTTGCGGTGGTTTCCTCAACCGACCCGCTCTTTTCCAGTGCAGTGCTGAAATCCCTCGCCAATGTTCATTACGTACCCGCAATGAAAGCTGGTCACGCCGTCAGACAGGTCGTTCATCAACCGTATCGATTCGTCCCGGGGTCGCGGCACGCGTCCCAATAACCGATACAAAAAAGAAAGGAGGCCATCATCTAATCCAATGCAGCAGCAGGAAGTGCAGCACGTGTTGCACAAGCAAAGGCGACAAATCAGTCGCCGAATTCCAAGTCCATCATGGAGAAAAGAATGAGCAAATTAGTCAGAGTCGTAGCGGTGCTTTTTTCAGCACTGCTTCCGGCCATTGCGGAGGCCCAGGTTGGTGGAACCATCACTGGGCGCGTCATTGAAGGCGCTACTCAGCGGCCGGTTTCAGAAGCACAGGTTATGGTTGTCGGAACCCAGCGTGGTACGACGACAGATCAACAGGGCAGGTATACCCTCGCCGGTCTTGGAACCGGTCAATATCAGATTCGTGTTCGACGCATTGGATATGCGCAGGCTGACCAGTTAGTGACGGTTGGCACCGGCGCTGTTGCCGTCGCGAATTTCTCACTGACGGCTGCCGCGGCGCAGCTTCAGGAAGTCGTTGTAAACGCCGTCACGGGCGCGCTGGAGCGACGAGTTGAGGTCGGCACGAACGTCGGCCACGTCAACGTTGCCAATCTGGACAAAGGGCCCATCACCAAGATGGCCGACATTCTCCAGGCGCGCGTTGCCGGAGTGACGCTGCAAAGCACCGGTGGTGCAACGGGCGCAGGCCAGCGAATTCGTGTGCGTGGCGCGAACAGCCTCTCACTGTCAAACGAGCCACTTCTCTACGTCGACGGTATTCTCGTGTCGAACGGAAAGGGTGGAATCGACGTTGGTGGTGGTGACTATTCACGCCTTAACGATCTGAACCCTGAAGAGATCGAAAACATCGAGATCCTCAAGGGACCAGCGGCGTCTGCCATTTATGGAAGCGCAGCAGCCAACGGCGTTCTTCTGATCACCACGAAGAAGGGACACGCCGGTGCACCGGTGTGGCGCGCGTATGCAGAGGGCGGTCAGCTCAAGGATATAAACCAGTACCCGCTCAACTATGCGGCGCTCACACGCGTTGACCCAACGAGCACGAACACCAACTACTTCGAAGCTTTCGAGGGCGATACGCCTGGTTTTGTTTACCTCAATACAGCGAGCACCGGTTTTAGTGGGGCTCCGTTCGCACTCTGCCACAACTATGCGGCAGCGGCGGCAACCAATCCCTGCAAGCAGGATGTTCTTCTTTCATTCGACCAGTTCCGCGATCCGCGAACGACTCCGTTCGTCACCGGAATGCGCGATAAGCTCGGACTGAGTGTCTCGGGCGGCAGCGACGCGCTGACATATTTCATGTCCGGCGACCGCGAAGAAGAGAATGGTGTTCTTCGGCCGAACAACCTCAAGAGACTGAGCCTTCGGACGAACCTGAATGCCCGTATTTCCAGCAAGGCCACGGCGGCGATCTCGGCAGCATATATCAACAGCAACCACCGCCGTCTTGGCAGCGACAACAACATCTTCAGCCCGCTGCTCGTCGCGTTCCACGGACCTGCGGAATACATCCCCGGCATGGAGACCGACACACTCGGCTCCGGAGCTAATCGCCCGGGGTCCTTGTTTGGACCGAACTACGTCGACCAGCAGAAGTACTTCGCAAACCAGGATGTTGACCGATATATCATCGGTGCGAACACAAACATCACCCCACTTGGGTGGCTGCGTGTGAACGGCAACATCGGGCTCGATTATTATGGCCGTCAGGATAAGGAAGCGCAGGATCCGAACGTTTTGCCGATCGATCAGAGCTTCACACTCGGATTCCGTGATGCGTATCGCGCCAGCAACTACCAGTGGACGTCGAACCTCTCGGCCGCGGCGACGTTTACGCCAGTGTCGAGCGTAGTTTCGACCACCACGGTCGGTACGAGCTATTCGCGGCAGTTGTTCGAACAGGTGGAATGCTTCGGAGTTGCAATTCCATCTGGCACAGCGTCATGCGCCGCCGCGACGACTCAGTTCGCGATCGATGAAACTCACACGGATCTGAAGTCCATTGGTGGACTTATTCGTGAGGAGCTGGCGATTCGTGACCGGCTGTTCCTTTCCGGCAGCCTTCGCGCTGACAACAACAGCGGCCTGGTGCGTGACGTTTCGGGACTCAGCTACTATCCGTCGTTCAATGCGTCGTGGCTCATTTCCGATGAAGGCTTCTTCCCGAAGGCCGGCTTCCTCAACCAGCTGAGACTTCGCGCTGGATGGGGCCAGGCAGGCCAGCGCCCTGGTTTCGGACAGTCTGAAAGCTTCTTCGGCTCGCGTGGTGTTTCGCGAGCAGGAACAGAATCTCCCGCGCTCATTCTTACAGCGACGGGAAACCCGGCGTTGAAAGTCGAGCGTACCACTGAGCTAGAGGGCGGCTTCGACCTCGGCCTGTTCGACAATCGTCTGCAGACTGAGTTCACTGCATTTACGCGCCGTTCCAAGGACGCGCTCATCTCGCGCAACCTTGCGCCTTCGTCCGGGCTTACCGGTGCCGTCTTCCAGAATCTTGGAAGCGTCAAGAACTGGGGCACTGAGCTGGGTCTGAACCTGAACGCGATCCAATCGTCGAAGGTCAATTTCGATGTTCGTTTGACCGCCTCGACTCTACAGAACCGCATCGAGGAGCTGGGCGAGGGTATCGCCCCAATTCGCCTGAATCGCGGCGAGCAGTTCCACCGCGAAGGCTTCTCAGCCGGCGGATTCTTCGCGCGACCACTTACGTGGAATGATGCTAACGGCGACGGCAAGCTATCGACGGCCGAGGTCACCGTTGACACGGCAAGATTCCTGAAGGTTCCGAACGCGAAGGGCGGAATCGATACACTGGCCCTCGCGTATCTTGGACCCCTCCTTCCGACGAATCAGCAGGGTCTCTCGTTCGACCTGACGCTGTTCAAGAACCTCACGTTCTCGACGCTGTTCGAGCGTCGTGCAGGCAACAAGCAGCTCAATGAAACCGAGTATTTCCGCTGCCGAACACAGCACGCGAACCCGTACTTCGGATTCTGTCAGGGTCTCGACGATCCGCATGCTTCGCTTCAGCAGCAGGCGGCATTTATCGGCTCGCAGTTCTCGCAGTTCGGCGCTACGCCGTACGGTTACATCGAGGACGCGGGGTTCGTGAAGTGGCGTGAGATCTCGTTCCGATTGGACATTCCTTCGTCAGTCGGTAGCCGTCTCTCAGCGCTGAGAGGCGCTTCGATCACGTTGGCAGGCAGAAACCTCAAGACGTGGACGAATTACACCGGACTCGATCCTGAGATCAATGAAAGCGGTGGCGGCAACTTCAATCAGAACGAATTCAACACGCAGCCGCCGGTTCGTACGTGGAACCTTCGCTTTGACTTCAAACTTTAAATGACAACCATTCTCATGATAAATAAAACAACAAAGCGCAGGGGTTTTAGACCCCTGCGCGGCGTGTCGCTGGTGGGGGCGCTTGCGTTCTCCCTGGCTTCATGCGACACCGATAAGGTTGTGAAGGTGGAAGATCCTGCACAGCTGCAACCCGGTGCGACAGCAAATGCGGCAACTGTTCCCTTTCTCGTAAATGGCGCATTCCGTCAGTTTGTGGGCGGATACAGCGGGCTTGGGGATGATGCGTTCGTTTCAATGGGCGTGCTGACGGATGAGTTCTATTGGGGCGATTCCTTCACAACGCGTTTCGCTGCAGACCGGCGAACACTGCAGCCAACGTCCAGTGGAAATATCAGTGACACCCCGTTCTCGCGGCTTATGCAGTCGCGAATGCTTGCGCGCCGTGCGTATGCGGCGGTCGGACAATTCGAGAGCGATCTCGATGACCCGACCGACTTCCGATCGGAGCTTCGAACGATCGAAGGTTACGTGTATGTCACACTGAGTGAGGGCTGGTGCGGCGCTGTTCCGTTCAGCAGCGTGCCGGATGCCGGTGACATCGATCCAAAAGCGATCGAGTATGGTGATCCGCTCAGCACGAATGCGATGAACCAGCAGGCAGTAACGCTTTTCAATGAAGCGATTTCGCTCGATGGCCGCCGTCTCGCGATGGTGGGCAAGGGCCGCGCATTGTTGAACCAGGGGCAGTACGCAGCGGCCGCTGCGGCTGTAGCGAGTGTTCCGACCACGTACGTGTTTCTTATCGAGCACTCGACGAATACATCCACCGAGAATAACGGCATAGCGTCGTTGTTCGATAACGGCCGGTATGGGATCTCGAACCTCGAGGGTGGACTGAATTCCGCGGGCAATGCATTGCGTCCGGACAACAACGCGTCCGTCACCAATGCTGCCGCCGAGGGTTTGAATTTCCGCACGGCGAACGATCCGCGACTTCCATATGTGGCGAATGGCGGATGCTTTACGGGGTCGATTCAGTGCTGGATTAACAACAACATGCCAGACATCTCGTCTGATCTTCCTCTGGCGTCTGGAGTCGAGGCTCGCCTGATTGAAGCCGAGGCGGCGCTGCAGGCAGGTGATGCAGCGACAATGATCACAAAGCTCAATGGTTTGCGGGCGCAGGTCGCTGCGTTGCTGCCGTTGATGTGGCCGAGCCAGAAGCAGGTCTTCCCGGTCCCGACGTCGGGCGCACCAGTTCTGCCGGCCCTGACTGATCCTGGGACTGCCGCAGGGCGTCGTGACCTGTTGTTCCGCGAGCGCGCCTTCTGGCTCTACTCTACTGGCCATCGCTTAGGCGATATGCGCCGGTTGATTCGCCAGTACTCGCTTCCCCAGACCTCGGTTTTCCCAACGGGGCCGTACTTCCGTGGGGGTAGCTTCGGGACGGACGTCAATTACCCGGTTCCCTTCAACGAAGACGTGAACAATCCGAAGTTCCATCCGGAGGCGTGCGTTACAACGCAGGCATAACGGAGCGGCATTTAGAAACTGCGGGGCGCTGTCTTGGCCCCGCAGTTTCGTTTGTGCCACATTTGAATCAGCTTATCTCGTGGTGAATAACATGCTGAGACATAAACTTTTCCTGTCGTTGGTTCTGGTCGGGTGTGCACCAAGCACGCGGCCTTCGTCTGCGCCCGGTCCCGATCGAATCATTGCGACCGACGAAAACATGGGCGTCACGGTCCGTTCGCCGAATGACCCGGGTCCGTTACCGCTGACGATCCCGGCATCCATGGATTCTGTGATGAGAGCGGTGGAGCAGAGCTACAATTTCCTCAAGGTTCCGATCACTCATATCGACAGGGCCACGGGTGAACAGGGAAACAAGAAATTCGTGATGTCTCGAATGTTCGATCGACGAAGCGTTTCCGATTATCTGAATTGCGGCGATGATCCGCTTCGCGGACAGAACGCGAATTTTTTTCCAGTGACCGTCTCTCTTGTGACGCGCGCTGTACCTGTAGATGCGACGAAGACGACGATACAGACGTCCTTTTCAGGCACGACGAGCAAACCGAGCAATAGCGGCGTGATCTACTGCGCGTCTACTGGTATGCTCGAGCAGCACCTTGCGGAGATGGTTCGCTCACGGATAACACCGGGTCACTAGCGCCGAGAGCGGTGTAGACGTTTCGAGTTCGGCAAGTCCAACAGAGCGTCGCTCCAAATCAAACAGCCGACCGAATTCCCGCGCGACGGCTTCACCTGCATGTTCTACGGTTGCCTGCAACGATGGGGAACCCTGATGCTCGATCTCACGTGCAATGGACGTCATCGTCACTCCATCGATACCACAAGGGATTATCAGATCGAAGTAGGACAGATCGGTGGTAACATTCAGAGCGAAGCCATGCCACGTTACCCAGTCGCGGGCGTGAACGCCGATAGACGCAATCTTACGACCCTTCGTCCACACGCCGGTGAATCCGACATTACGCTCAGCCGGAATGGAATATTCCGCAAGCGTCTGTATAAGCGCTGCTTCGACTTGTCGCAGGTACCAATGCAGGTCGAGCTTGTGGCGCTTGAGATCGATTATCGGATAACCTACGAGCTGTCCCGGTCCATGAAACGTCACGTCACCCCCGCGCTCGACTTCGAACAGCTCCACTCCACGCGACGCGAGAAATTCCTTGCTCGAAATCAGGTTTCGCGCTTTCGCTGAGCGACCCATCGTTACAACCGGAGGATGCTCGAGGAGCAGCAGCACATCCTGTGGAATGGCGCCGCTGATTCTTTCCTTTGCGATCTCACGCTGAAGCTGCAGCGCCTCCTCGTATGGAACGGTTCCGAGGTTAACGACCCACAGCTCGCTCATTACAGGTCGAGCGCTCTCCCCAGCGAATCGAGGGCGGCCTGCCCAATTGCCTCGGACAACGTTGGGTGCGCGTGGATTGCGAGATCCACTTCGTCTACGGTGAACTCGTTCGCGCGCGCTACAACGAGCTCATGAAGAATCTCAGTTGCATGCGACCCGATTATGTGCGCACCAAGAATTTCACCGTACTTCGTGTCGCGAATAATCTTCACGAATCCCTCGGTTTCTCCTGACGTTCGTGCACGTCCACTCGCAGAGAAGGGAAACTTGCCAACCTTGTAGTCGAGCTTCTTCTCCTTGCACTGCGCCTCGGTAAATCCGATTGAAGCAACTTCGGGATGGCAATACGTTGCGTTCGGAATGTTGCCGTAATTCACGAGCTGTACATGCGGATCGCCCGCCAGCAGCTCCGCCAAGGCGACGCCTTCGCGCTGTCCCTTGTGCGCAAGCATCGGCGGCCCCGCGACATCGCCGATTGCGTAAATACCTTTTGCCGTCGTCTCCATCCTCTCAGTGATCTTGATGAAGCCGCGATCCGTAAGCTGTACGCCGGCTTCCTTCAGGCCGATGTCCTCGATATTCGGTGCGCGCCCAGCCGCGACCAGCACCACATCAACCTCGAGCGGCTGTGTTTTCCCGCCCGATTCGATCGACATGCTGACGCTGGATTTTCCAATTTTGACGTTGCTGATCTTTGCGCCGGTGAGCACATCGATCTTCCGTTTCTTGAAGCTCTTTGCAAGCTCGACTGAGCAATCGGCGTCCTCGAGAGGAAGGATCGCCGGCATTACGTCGATCAACGTCACCTGTGTGCCGAAGGCGTTGAACACATCGGCGAACTCGCAGCCGACGGCGCCTGCACCGACGATTGCCATAGTCTTGGGTGCCTGCTCGAGCACGAGTGCTTCGTCGGACGAAATCACTGTTGTCTTGTTAAGCTCGAGTCCCGCTTGCGGCAAACCCTTCACGCGAGAGCCCGTCGAGATAATCACGCCCTTCTTTGCCTCGTGCTTCTCCTCTTTTCCATCAGCAGTTTTTACCGCGACTGAATTCTTACCCGTGATTTTTCCGGTGCCTTTGATCCACGTGATCTTGTTCTTCTTGAAGAGAAACTCTACGCCCTTGGAGTTCTGCATGCTCACAGCGCGCGAACGCTTCATCGCCACGCCGTAGTCGAATTTGGGATCTGCGACAGTGATCCCGAAGTCGGCAGCTTTTCGAATCTTGTTCGCGAGCGACGACGATTCTAGAAGGGCTTTCGCCGGAATGCATCCCCAGATCACGCAGGTGCCACCAAGTAGCTCCCGCTCGATCACTGCTACTGTCATTCCAAGCTGCGCTGCGCGGATTGCGCCAACATATCCGGCGGGGCCGCCGCCGATGAAGATCACGTCGTACGATGCCATTTTTGTTTTTGGGTTAGAGCACTAACAGCAACGGATTTTCAATCAGCCGCTTCACGGACTGGAGGAATCGCGCGCCTGTTGCGCCGTCGATCACGCGATGATCACAGCTCATCGTGACACGCATACGATGACGAACAGTGATGTTGCCGTCGACAACCACGGGCTTTTCCTCGACTGCCCCAATCGCAAGAATTCCAGCCTCCGGCGGATTGATGATCGCCGTAAACTGATCGATGCCGAGCATTCCGAGATTCGAGACGGAGAACGTCGAGCCGGTGTACTGTTCCGGTGTCAGCCTGCGTTGACGTGCCTGCTCGGCAAGATGCTTTGCCTCGCGAGAAATGTCCGGAAGCGTTTTTCTGTCAGCATCGAAAATTACCGGCGTAATGAGTCCTTCTTCGATCGCGACGGCCATTCCAACGTGAACGCGATTGAAGTGGCGGATTCGATCCACCATCCAGTGCGCATTCACTTCAGGATGATCGGATAGCGCATTCGCCACAGCCTTGATCACGATGTCGTTGAATGAAACCTTGTACTCATCGCCGATTTCCTTGAGTGCCGTACGCATCTCTGCCGCGCGCACCATGTCGAACTCTGCCGTCAGATAAAATGTCGGAACAGGTCCAAGAGATTCCGCGAGACGGCGTGCAATCGTCTTGCGAATCTGCGTGAGTGGAATTTCCTGGAAATCGCCTTCGCGACTGATGAGACGTTTGACAGGTTTCGCTGCAGCGGGTTTTGGCTGAGCAGCGGCCGCAGCCATCGCACTCTCGATGTCGCGTTTTACAATTCGGCCACCCGGACCTGAACCGCGTATGAGCGAAAGCTCAACGCCACGCTCCGATGCGAGACGACGCGCAAGCGGTGACGATCGCTGTCTTCCGTTCGCTCCAGCAGTCGCAGGCGGCGGAGCAGCAACGCCTCGTAATCCGCCTGTTCTGGCTGGTGGCAGTGGCGGTTGAGGAGGTGCGGCCGTAGCCACAGCCGCTGGTGCTTTTTCCTGCGGCGGAGTCGATGCTTCGCCCTGCGACTGCTCCGGCGACGACGGAACAGCAGGCGCGCCACCGGATGGCGCAGCCTCAGGAGACGGCGTCGCAGCAGCTGGAGCCGCACCGCTGGGTGCGGCTGAGGCTACAATCGAATCGATATTCTCGTCGGGCGAAGCGATAACGGCGATCAGCGTTCCAACAGGGGACGCATCACCTTCCTTTGCGAGCTGCTTGCGCAAAACTCCATCGCCGCGGGCAACCAGCTCCATTATCGCTTTATCAGTCTCAACCTCGGCGAGCACATCGCCGGTTTTTACCTGATCGCCTTCTGCTTTCGACCATTTCACCAGACGACCTTCTTCCATCGTCGGCGAAAGAGCCTCCATCACGACTTTAGTTGCCATATCGTCAGGCGAGGTACATGACTTTTTTCACAGCCGCGATTGCCTTGGCGGCATCGGGCTTTGCTGCACGCTCGAGATTCTTGGCGTATGGCATCGGCACTTCTTCCTGGTGCACGCGCAACACTGGCGCATCGAGATCATCGAAGCATTCGCGCTGAATGAAGTCCACAGCCTGTGCACCCATTCCGCAAATCTCCCAGCCTTCCTCGAGAACTACTGCGCGATTCGTTTTTTGAACCGACGTGGCGATTGTCTCCACGTCCATCGGTCGCACGGTGCGAAGATCGACGACATCGACTGCGATGCCTTCTTTAGCGAGCGTATCCGCCGCTTGCATCGCGACCAGAACCATTTTCCCGTGCGTGACAATCGTGCACGCATCGCCTTCACGTTTCAGCTCGGCTTTTCCAAGTGGAATCGTGTACTCACCGTCGGGGACTTCGCCCTTGGTGTTGTACAACATTTCCCCCTCGAGGAATACGACGGGATTGTCATCACGAATTGCGGACTTCAAAAGTCCTTTCGCATCCGCCGGTGTTCCGGGCGTAACGACTTTCAATCCGGGAATGTGAGCGAGCCAACTTTCCCACGCCTGCGAGTGTTGCGCAGACAGCTGAAGAGCCGAGCCGTTTGGTCCACGAAACACCATCGGCATCGGAAACTGTCCGTCAGACATGTAGAGCATTTTCGCCGCGGCGTTCACAACCTGATCGAGTGCGAGCAGAGCAAAGTTCCACGTCATGAACTCGATGATTGGACGGAGCCCAACCATCGCCGATCCAACTCCGATTCCTGCGAATCCCAATTCTGTAATTGGAGTGTCGACAATTCGCATCGGGCCGAATTCGTCAAGCAATCCTTTCGAAACTTTGTACGCACCATTGTACTGCGCGACTTCCTCGCCCATGAGAAAGACGCGGTCGTCGCGCTGAAGCTCTTCGCGGAGCGCTTGAGTAAGTGCGTCTCTATATGTGAGAACGGGCATCAGCTCGTCGTGTCCACGTAGACGTGTGTATGAAGATTCTCGAGTGGCGGCTCGGGTGAAGCATCTGCGAAATCCCACGCATCCTGTGCAATCGCTTTGGCCTCTTCGTCGAGCTTCGCAAAATCTCCATCGGAAACTTCTCCGTCACCGTGCATTTTGTCGCGCAGCACGAGGATGGGATCGCGCTTCATGTTTTCCTCGAGCTCCTCGCGCGTGCGGTAAGTCCCGCTCGCTGCATCGGACATCGAGTGGCCCATGAAGCGATACGTGCGCATCTCGAGCAGCGTCGGCCGCTTGTCCGCGCGCGCCGTCTGAACTGCCCGGCCAACAGCGTCGCGCACCGCAAACACATCCTGCGCGTCGACTGATTCACCGACCATCCGGTACGCGGCCGCTCGCGCAACTACATCTTCATTCGCGGTCGCGCGCGAAATCGCGGTGCCCATTCCGTAGCGATTGTTCTCGATGATGAAGACGCACGGGAGATCCCACAGCGACGCCATGTTCAGCGCCTCGTGGAATGCGCCAATGTTGACGGCGGCTTCACCGAAGAAGCAGACGCACACCTGATCGCCCTTCCGATACTTGATTGCCCAACCCACCCCCGCGGCAAGCGGAATATGTCCACCGACAATTCCATGTCCGCCGAGGAAGTTGACGTTCTTGTCGAAGAGGTGCATGGAGCCGCCCTTTCCGCCGGAGCATCCATCTTTTCGTCCGAACAATTCCGCCATCACGTTCCGCGGGTTCATGCCGCGTGCGATCGCTTGTCCGTGATCGCGATACGACGTCACCACGTAATCGTCCGGGCGAAGCATCGACATGGTGCCAGTCGAAATTGCTTCCTGTCCGATGTAGAGATGGCAGAAACCGCCGATTTTTCCGAGGGCGTACGCCTCAGCGCATCGCTCCTCGAATCGGCGCTGAATCAGCATCGATCTCAGCAGATCGAGGCGAAGCTTCTTTTGATCCTCCGGCTGAACCCCATTTCCGGAAGCGGCAGCCGGTGCAGGCGCGTCTTCGACCGGCTTTGCTGCCTTCGAAGATTTTGCGGGTTTTAGTGTCTCCGTCATACGCCCGCCGCCTGTACTTGCTCCCACGCGTGGTAACTGGACCTCACGAGCGGTCCCGCTTCCACATGCCGGAATCCCATTTCCATTCCGATGTCATACAGCTCGCGGAATTCCGCGGGCGTGTAATAGCGATCGAGTTTGATGTGTTTGTCAGACGGTCGCAGATATTGTCCGAGCGTAAGAATATCGACTTCGACTTCACGAAGATCGCGCATTACTGCAATCACTTCCTGAATGGTTTCTCCCATTCCAAGAATCATTCCGGTCTTAGTGGGAATGTCCGGTGCAACTCGTTTTGCAAATCGGAAAATTTCCATCACACGAGGATATCGTCCGCCGGGGCGCGCCTTCTTGTAAAGTCGCGGGACAGTTTCGGTGTTGTGATTATAAATCTCGGGTGCTGCCTCGAGCACCGCGCGAATGCTGTCTTCGTTGCCCTGGAAATCCGGAACGAGAACCTCTACCGAGCACCCTGGAACGCGCTCATGAATCTGTCGAATCGTTTCGGCGAAGATGTACGCTCCGAAATCGGGAAGATCGTCGCGATCCACGGACGTGATCACTGCGTGTTGGAGATTCATCGTCGCAATAGCTTCTGCGACCCGCGATGGTTCCTCGATATCGTACTTCGGCGGACGTCCGTGCGCGACTGCGCAGTAAGCGCAATTTCGCGTGCAAACGTCTCCAAGAATCATGAAGGTCGCAGTGCCGTGTTCCCAGCATTCGCCGACGTTGGGGCAGTGCGCCTCTTCACAGACCGAGTGGAGATTCAGCTCGCGCATTAAATGCTTGAGCCGTATGTAGTTGGGTCCGCCAGGGGCTTTGACTTTGAGCCATGGTGGCTTGCGCTCAGGGAGAGGCTCAGCCCGGTGTCGGCCCATGATCTGGTATAGCACTTCGCTCATGGTCCCCTAGAATCTACCCTGAAACCGCTCCGGGCGAAATTGTGACAGGTCGTGTTTTACCTGCTCCCCCAGGAGCATGTCTCCCACGACCTCGGCGCTTAGTGGGGCGAGAAGTATTCCGTTCCGGGAATGCCCGCACGAGTAGATGATCGTCGGTCGCTCGGGATCGGGACCGAGAAGCGGAAGAAGATCTTCGGTTACGGGCCGCAGCCCGGCCCACGAACGTCTGATCTGCATGACGCTCAGAGCAGGCGCGATTTCCTCGGATGTCGAGCGCACGCGATCAATCCCTTCCTGAGTGGTAGACGCGTCGAACCCGACGTTCTCCATCGTCGCCCCACCTATCGTTTCGATATTCACCCGCGGTACGAGATATCCGCGGGGACCGAACACAACATGGCGAAGTCCGATCGAATCGTACGCCACCATTTGACCGCGCGCGGGACTAACGGCGGATATCAGCGGAAGGCCTTCGATTGTCGACGACCACGCGCCGCCGGCAATTACTGCAAATGCTGAATCGATGGGCTTTCCAGATGAGAGTTGAATACGAACACTGCCCGTTTCGCGAGTCGACACACGTCGCGCGGTCTGATCGATTCGTGTGATCGTTGGCGTTGTATCGATGAGCGCGGACAGCGCGCGCAACATCGTGACATTGTCGACAGCGCCGTCATCCGGGTTCAACATTGCGCCGAGTGCATGGCCAAGTGTTGGCTCTGCTTCGGCGAGCTCTTTACGATCGATCCATTGTGCAGTTGGCGGTGCAGTTTTGCGAAGGCCTTTGACCGCGCCACTCGTCAGCGCGACTTGAAGGACTCCGAGTCGATTGAGTGGAACGCGAATTCCGGTGCGCTCGGCGAGGTCCTCTATGTATGCGGGATACATATCGCGTGATGCGATCGCAAAGTCGTGTGCGGCGCCCTCGGCGCGCTCGATAGATGGAGCGAGGGCTCCCGCGGCGGCTCCCGATGCCTCGCCCGCCCGCTGATCGGAGATGACGGCGACTGAAAGTCCGCGCCGGGCGGCCGCGATTGCGGTCGTGAGGCCGATGATTCCGCCACCGATAATCGCGACGTCAGGCGATTGGTTCATGGCTGAAACATGGCTGACTGGATTGTCGTATTGTACATATTCCCTGTATTGGAGAAACTTCGATGCTCCGCACGATTTTAATGACCGGCGTGCTGGTGATTCTTGCCTTCTTCGCGCTGAATCTCGTTTTTGGAATTTTCGGAGCGCTGATTGGTATCACGTTCTTTTTGCTCGCCTTCGCGGTGAAAGCTTTGATTGTTGGCGGAATTGTTTACCTCGCAATCCGCATATTCGCGCCGGACACGGCGCGGCGCCTTCGCGAGAAGTGGTCCGGTACGAGCATCGACCGCTATTGAACCTCGGCGCCGGGACCGTGTAGGATGAGTTAGTTCCGGCCAGCAGCTCGAGATCGTCAACCTTCTGGCCCGCGCTGTTGCGGGCCTTTGGGTTTTTGACCACTGAGTGCTGACTGCTGACTAACAGCATCTTCGATGATTCGACCAATTTTCGCCGCGCTCATATGCGCAATGACCCTCGGAAGTAATTCGCAGGACGGTAATCGTTCTGCGGCGGCTTCGTCGTCGGCTACAGCGGCCGCAGCGCCATTTCGCGCGGGCGAAAAATTCGCTTATGATGCCTCGTTCGGATTTCTACGAGTAGGTCGCGGGACGATCGAGCTGAATGGCTTCGACACTGTTCGCGCGCGGCTTACGTGGCGCGCGACAATGACGGTGAACGGCGGGCCGCCGCTTTACAAGGTGCGCGATAGCACGATCAGCTGGTTCGATGTGAGGAGTCTATCGTCGCTGCGTTACGTGCAGCATTTGCGGGAAGGTGGATACAAAGCCGATCGCCAGTTCGAGATTTATCCCGACCGTGCTGTGTATTCGCGCAACGGGAAGCCGGAGAAACCGTCGGTGGATGAGCCACTCGACGATACGTCGTTTTTGTTTTTCCTGAGGACGATTCCGCTCGTCGTGGGGCAGACCTACGAGTTCCATCGGTATTTTCAGCCGGAAGGAAATCCAGTTCAGATCCGCGTGCTGCGGAAAGAGCGCATCACCGTTCCAGCGGGGACGTTCAACACTGTCGTGGTGCAGCCATTGATCGCAGCGCCGGGACTCTTTTCTAAAAAAGAGAAACCCGAGGTGTGGATTTCGGACGATGCGACAAGGATTCTCGTTCAGATCAAGTCCCATGTCACGTTCGGATCTTTGACACTTGCTCTGAAGCAATACACGCCTGGAGTTGGCCTGCCGAACTAACGCTAACCCGTTGGGTTTTGGGTCAATAATTCTCAGCGATCAGCTGGCTGGTTTTCAGTGTTGGGTTTTACCGACCGCTCATTACTCGAAATCCGAAGGCCGAGAACCATTGACCCAAAACCCACTGGGTTAAGTCATGCCCGAATCCATCTGGGTAATTACTGCCCACACAAGTAGGGGGATCATTATCTCATGGTGCCCGGTAATCTCGTAACCGGCACCGCCCGCATTGGTCGGCCGAATCACAACGTTCACTCGCGGACGATAGTGCCGAATCATGTCCATGTCGCACGTTGTGAAATTCCTCGGCGCAGGACCATTCAAATTGCGCGCTATCGTTAACGCCTTTAAAAAAACTTCGGGCATAATCACAGCGCTCCCGAGATTCAGCACAACTCCACCATCGTCGAGAGCAGGCAACGACGCCGCGAGTCGACGGAAGTCGCGGTGACTTGTATCTCCGATCGCGGCGCCATCAGCCGCGGGATGTTGATGAATTATCTCGGCACCAAGTGCAGCGTGAACAGTGCAGGGAATCCCAAGGCGGTGGGCAGCCAGAAGAATCGACATTTCGGGATGTGCGAGTGGAAGCTTCTCGAGCGCACGCGCAACAGCTTCGCCCATTCCCCAACCGTTCTTCATTCCCTCAGTGAACGCTTCGTTCATTTCGCGTCCGGTTTCTTCCGCCATTCCGAACGTTCCGTCCACCAACCCGCGCGCGACGTCTTCGGACGTCGCACCAAAGCGCGCGATTTCGTAATCGTGAATTGCACCGGATCCATTCGTTGCGATATGGGTGATCACGCCGCGTTGCATCAAATCGATCAGGAGCGGAGCGACACCGGTCTTCACGATATGACCGCCGATCATCACGACTATCGCGCGTTTGTTGCGCGCGGCGTGCACTATTGCGGCAACAACTTTGCGGAAATCCGCAGCGACTAAAACATCCGGAAGGCTGGAAAGGAACTGCGCGAACGAGCGATCATCCCCGGGCGGAGCTGCAAATTCTTCAGTGCGAACCTTGTTGGGCCGCAGCTCGACCGGCACCGTACGAACGGCGGAAAGATCCGCTTCCGGAATGGGCGAATTCGCCCCGGGCGTTACATCCCCGAGGTTTTTTTCGCTGGGCCCGTCGCTAGAGCGTACGATGTGAGAAAGAGATTGAGTGAGCCGAAGGCCAATCGTGATTTGAGCTGCAATACCATGCGCGCAGAATCGTCAGACAGCCAGACTTCCGCGTGCCCATCCTCGGAAAAGATACCCTTCGTCTTGATGATCGGCTGCACCACGATTGCGTTGAACGTTCCCGCAGGAACTGTCACGCGCTCGCGACGGAGCACTTTAATGCGCACGGGATTTCGATCGGGAATGAAATACCGCGTGAAGTCGTACGTCTCGCCGACGACGAGCTGAAGCGTTCTGACGAAATAAAGGAACGATCCGTCGTCCAGCGGTTGGCGGACCGTCGGGAGCGTTCGCGTCGGCTTGTCATTCCGCTGATTTACGTAGACGCCCCGCTCCGGGTAAATCTCGTAGCTCTGCTCTCTGTCAGCTGTTCCTTCCTCGAGCTGCTTCACGAATCGAAGTGAAGAAAACGTCTCGACGTCGATCCAGCTCTCGAAGAGATCGTTCACTCTGTAGAAAAATGTCCCGCCCTTGAGCCAGAACGCCGTGTGCCAGGCGTCGCGGCCGCGAATGTTTTCAACTCCGCGTACCTGCATCTGGCTGTTGCCAACCTTCAACGAGCCCAGCCGCACTTCGTAGTCGAATCTTTCGCCGACTCCGAAGGGAACGCGCATCGCCTTCGCAGGCAGTGGAGCGCTGGGCGGTGCAATAGTGGCGCGCGAAGGAGTTTGCAGCGCAACAGTCGAAACACCAGGTGACGCGGCCCAAAACAACAGCGCGGCCGCCCATCCTCGAAATGCAGAGTGAATCACGAGCCCGCCGTGCGGGCTGCGCCTGTCTCCGCCGATGGTTTCGACGACACCGCTGTCGCGGATTGAGCCGGTGCAGCTGTAGTCGCAGCAATCCGTCGTCCGCGGTGCGCCCATCCGAAACGTGAAAGAGCAACGCAATCCGCGACGGCGCGGATTCGTGTTTCGCGCGTGCGCAGATCATACCGCGGAGGAAGCGTAATTCGTTCGATCCTGCGGGCGAGCGGGGCAACATTCATCAACAGCTCGACGTTGGCGCCCCAACCCGGTGCATTGACGAGCGGCTTTTCGCCGAACGATTTGATCAGCTCCCGCAAAAGAGAAATGCGATACAGGCGATATCCGTTGAATGGATCGACAACTCCCTCCATCTTCACAAAAAACTTCAGGGCGAGCGGGGCGATTTTAAGAAGTCGTCGCGCGACACTTGGCGCCTTGTCCATCTCACGCTCGACGACAACGATATCGGCACCACCCTCAAATCGTTTTACGATTTCCGGAATGTGCTCCGGCTGATCCGTGAAATCTCCCTGCATCAGAATCATTGCATCACGGCGCGGATAACGCGTTTTACGCGATACCTCGCGGCAAAGCCGCTCTACGGCGTGCGCGTATCCTTTCTGCGTGTCTCCGCGCAGAACAGTGAGTGGCGCTATCTCGGCATACGGAGCGAGACGCTCGCGCGTCTCGTCAGTGCTTCCATCGTCGTAGACGATGATCTCGTATTCCCGCGAATAGGCCTGAAAGACCTTGCGGATTCGCCACAGCAACACCCCGATCGTCGGGGCTTCGTTGTACGATGGGATACAGATGTAAAGCAAATAACCTCTGTGACTTGGCTAAGCGGACGTGCCCCGCAAGATAGACGGTTCCGAACGATTCCCGCTACGTGAAAGCAACTCGTAATACACTTTCTCTGTTTGTTGGGTCATCTTCGCGGCGCTGAACGTTGCCGCGCGGCCTGTTGCCTGCTCTCCAAGTGATGCGCGGAGGCCTGGATTGCAGATTAACTGCTCGGCTGCTTCGGCAAATGCGGTGGTGTTCCCAGGAGAGACGAGCAAGCCGCTCGTATGATTCACCACCACCTCTGAGAGTCCGCCGACGGCGAACGCTACTGGCGGGACGCCGACGGCCATCGCGTCGATCACGGAAGTACCCAATCCTTCTGCCCGCGACGGATGCCACAGCACATCGAGGCCGGCAACTGCGGGAATGATGTCTTCTACAAAGCCTGCAGAATACGCTTCGACCCCGGCGATCGTCATACGTCCTCGCTTCGCACCGCCGAGCAGCAGGATTCGCGTTTGTTTCCGCGAGGTTTCACTGAGCGATGCAGCAATTCCTTCCAGCTCGCCAACTCCCTTCTCGGGTGTCATCGCGCCAACGACTCCGCAAACAACAGCGTCCGGAGGCCAGCTCAATTCCGTGCGCCAATCGCGCGGTTGCAAATTCGATGGTGGCTGCTCGACTCCAGAATGCACGACAACAATTCGTGTCGGCTCGATGCCCGCATCGACCATCGCGGTTTTCACCGCGGTGGAGACGGCGATGAATCGCGTTACACGATTTCCGTATTTGAGTCGCGCAGCCTTCGGTGCAAATGGCACGCGACGCGTTACAACCAGAGGCGGGTGCGACAGTCCAATCAGCGATACTCTCGCGACAGCGTGCGACCGCGCATCGTGCGCATGAATGATGTCAACTCGCGACTGCCGCACATATTCGCGAATTAACAGCGACGCGCGAATGTCCCAGTCATACCGAATTACAATCGACTCGGCGAGAAGCCCGGATGATTTCGATTTCTCAAGAAGTGGAGAATCCGGCGGAGCAAAGACTATCGGAGAGTGACCTCGCTCTCTCAACCCCTGAGCGAGCAAAAAAACCTGGCGCTGTCCGCCCCGCCATTCTCGACCTGAATCGACGTGAAGAACTTTTAGGGCCGTCAACCCTCTTCCAGGCGTTTCGCGAATGCGTGAAAGAGTCCACGGTCCCATAGCGCCGGGGAATTGACCATCTCTTCCGGATGCCACTGCACGCCGAGGACCCACCAATCGTCGTCTCCGCTTTCGACCGCTTCAATTATTCCATCGGGGGCGAGGCCGGTGACTTGCAACCCGGGCGCAGGATCGAGAATGCTCTGGTGGTGTAGGGAGTTCACCTCGATGCGAGTCGCACCGACAGCTTTCGCGGCTCGCGAGCCTGGCTCGAGCGTGACCGTATGCGCGCGAACGTCGCGCACGTCGTGAACGCCGCCGGCGTCGTGATCGATCGTATTGGGGACGCATGCCTGAATGTCTTGAATCAACGTTCCACCGAGAGCGACATTGAGAAGCTGTGGTCCCCTGCAAATTGCGAGAACCGGTTTTCCGCACTCGCGCGCCGCGTGCACCAGCGCTATTTCAGTGTCATCGCGACGGCGGTTTACAGTGCTCAAGCGCTCGTGTCGTGGCTGTCCGTACAATTCGGGATCTACGTCTTCGCCGCCGGTGAGAACCAGGCCGTCCACAGACTCCATTACCCTTCGCGCGACTCGCACATCCGACATCGGAGGCACGATAAGTGGTATGAGCCCTGCTAATTCCAAAGCTGCCACGTATGACGTATTCAGGCGAACACGGTCCATGTCGCCGAATTTCCGGTCAGACGTCGCTGATACAGCAACAGTATGAGACGTTTTTTCAGCCGCACGTCCGGGCGAGGAATCTGATTTGGTGCGGCCAAGCGTTGTTGTCACGTTGAATTCCCTTGTAGTTCTTGTTGCCATCGCAGCCGGCGCCGGCGGCCCGATGCTGCTTGCTGCTCAAAGTGTGGAAACTGTGCCTGTTGCATGCAAGGGCCAAATCGTCAGCCGGATCGAGGTGCACACTCGTCCGCCTTTCGAGATTCGCGGATCCCGGATGCAACAGCGACTTGCGCGCCAGGTCACTGCGCTTCACGCGACGACGGTTCCGGAAATTATCCGCCGATTTCTCGCGCTCAAACCGGGACTGCCGTGCACGGAGCTTCGACGCTCCGAGTCCGAGCGAATTCTTCGGGCGCAGCCTTATCTCGCCGATGCTACAGTGCTCGCGTTTCCCTCGGAAAATGGAACTGTCTCGATATCAGTAATGACTGTCGACGAAGTGTCACTGATACTGGGGGGCGGAGGTTCAGGAAAAAGTCCTTATCTGCGCGGATTTAAAATCGGCGAAGCAAACCTCATGGGCGAGGCGATAAGCGTCGATGCGCGATGGCATTACAACCCTGATTTTCGCGATGAATTCGCGGTGCGTTTCACAGACTATCAGATGTTCGGCAAGCCGTACCAGCTGAATCTCGAGCTCGCACGTCGCGAGCGCGGCCAGGATTGGGACCTCGTTGCGAGCCAGCCATTTCTCACGGATCTGCAACACATCTCGTGGCGAACGACGGCCGGCTCGAACGATGGTTACGCAAGATTTCGGCGGCCCGACGGGACCTCGCTCTTTCTGCCGTTCAGTCGCACATACGGCGATGCCGGCGGTGTTGGCAGAATCGGGCGTCCCGGCGGTCGCATTGCTCTCGTTGGTGGGTCAGTGTCATTCGAGCATGAAATTCCGGGCACTACGCCTGTCGCGCTGCTATTGCCGGGACGCGAGCTTGCCCCGCAGCTCGGAACCGAGCTCGGTAACCGTTACGACACCCACCGGGTTGCGCGCATCAACGCGCTGTTCGGTTTGAGAGATGTGAATTTCATGCAGGTTGCCGGTTTTGAAGCACTGGATGGATTGCAGGATGTCCGTCGCGGGTTTGAGATCGCAACATTGTTGGGAACGGGAATTACTGCGTTCGGCGCGACAGAGCACGACATGTTCGCTTCGGCTGATATGTACGCGGGGCTTGGATCATCACGCTTGTTCAGTGCGGTGGAAGTGATCGCGGAAGGAAGACGGCCGGAACACGGTGGCGAGTGGGATGGTTTGCTCGCGAGCGGACGATGGGCCGTGTATGGAAGAGGCACTCAGCACAATACGATCGTTGCAGATATGGAATGGAGTGCTGGATGGAACCAACGCATCCCGTTTCAGCTCGCGATTGCCGACAAGGCTGGCGGGCCGCTCGGCTACCGGGGCTCGACGCTCGCGGGCGGCAGGCGTCTCGTAACGCGACTCGAAGATCGAATTCTCCTCGGTAGTCTCAAGCAATTCGCAACGCTGGGAATTGCGCCCTTTGTAAACACCGGACAACTGTGGGCGGGAGATGCGCCGTTCGGAACTAACTCAGGTATTCAAACTTCGGTGGGCCTCAGTCTCCTCGCGTCTGTTCCGCCGAAATCACAACGGCTGTGGCGGCTCGACCTCGCAATTCCATTGCGCCGCGAGAATGGAGCGAAGTGGACGGTCCGACTCGTGAGTCGCAACTTCACGAGAATGTTCTGGAAGGAGCCGAACGACGTTGCTCATAATCGTGAGCGCGCGGTACCGACGAGCATATTCAACTGGCCGTAAGAGAGGACTAACCCTTTCGGTTTTGGGTCAATAGTTCTCGGCGATCAGCTTTCGAGCAATGAGTTCTCGGTAGAACCCACCACTGAAAACCCGCTAGCTGACTGCCGAGAACCATTTACCCAAAACCCGATGGGTTACGCCTGCACGGTTTTCGTCAACTTCTTTAGGAGCGGGACCAGCAGCAACAACAGGAACGCTGCTCCGAGTGACGTCGCCACCGGAATCATGTAAAAACGTCCGAGGCTCGGGATGTTCTCCGTCTGCGATGCGAGGAAGCCGCCGAGTTTGTTCGCCGCTGCGTTGGCAAGGAACCACACTCCCATAAGCAGCGATGCGAAGCGAAGCGGTGCGACTTTCGTAACATAGGAAAGTCCGACGGGCGAAAGCGACAACTCACCCCAAGTGTGGAATGCATATGCCGCGGTCAGCCAAAGCGCGCTCACCTTCACACCTGTGTCCGCAATCTTCCCACCCGCCACCATGAACAGGAATCCGATTCCAAGCAAGAACAGACCGATCACCATCTTGAATGCGGTCGACGGCTCGCGTCCGCGCTTTCCGAGATTCACCCACATGCTCGCAAACACCGGAGCAAATGCGAGGATGAACAACGGATTCACCGCCTGGAACCAGCTCGACGGGAATGTAAATCCACCGATACTCAAATTCGTATGCCGGTCAGCAAAGAGATTCATCGAGCTGCCTGCTTGCTCGAACGACATCCAGAAGAAGACTACAAAGAATGCGACAATGAAAATCGCGAGCACTCGATTGCGTTCTTCTCCGCTCGAGCCAAAGATCGTTGTGCCGACTGCGCCGCCGATGATTGCGCCGAACATGTAGCCAAGCCATCCGCCGTGCAGAAGGAAAGCGAGTACGAGTCCAACGACACCGCCGATTATTCCCGGTACGACGTTCACCGCCTCCTGCTCGACGAGACCTTCGGCACCACGTGCCGCAGCATTTGCAGTGTTCTGCTTCTTGGTGAGCCCAATGCCGGGGAGATACTTGTCCCGCCCCCAGATATAAATCAGAAGTCCGAGCAACATTCCGAAGCCGGCCGAAACGAAGCCGTAATGCCAGCCCACTTTTTGTCCGAGATATCCGCAGATGAGCGGCGCCAAAAATGCGCCGAGGTTGATGCCCATGTAGAAGATCGTGAAGCCTGCATCGCGGCGCGTGTCACCCGGCTTGTAAATCTGACCAACCATAGTCGACACGTTCGGCTTGAAGAATCCGGTCCCGACGATGATGAGTCCAAGCCCGATGTAGAACATTGTCATCGTCTGGAACGCGAGGGAGAAATGTCCCATCGCGATGATGATTCCGCCGATAACGAGAGAGCGCCGCGTGCCGATGTAACGATCGGCGAGATAGCCCCCGACGAGCGGCGTCAGGTACACGAGCGACGTGTATGTGCCGTAGAGTCTCGCCGCATCTCCGTCGGTCCATTTCAAATAGTTGACGAGATACAGCACGAGCAGCGCTCGCATTCCATAGTAGGAGAACCGCTCCCACATCTCCACGACGAAGAGCAATCCGAGACCGCGCGGATGCCCCATCAACGCTGTGTCGTCCAGAACCGGGGGACGGTCCAGCGTTGTCGCACCAACCTGTGCTTCGGTTTCCTTTACTAGAGTCGCCACAGATTTAACCCTCGACTGAGGTTGCCCCGCTGCCGCTAATGAACTGCCGCAACGGGAAGATATCTCTCGGGTTTGTTCACACCACCTGCCTGCTGCTGAGCTTCCCACGTAACCGATGTGGGTGGTTGCTTGATACACGCTGCGAGGTGCCCGGGTGCCTTCTCCTCCAGCGGGGGAACAATTTTCGTACATGCGGCGTCTTTCGCCGGATGGAAACACCGCGGATTGAATACGCATCCCGACGGCGGCGAAGCGGGAGATGGAACGTCGCCCTGAAGCAGTATGCGCGTCTTTTCCACCTTTGGATCAGCGATCGGAACTGCCGACAATAACGCCTGCGTGTACGGCATTATCGGCTCGCGATAGAGATCTTCCGCGGGCGCGAGCTCAACAATTTTTCCGAGGTACATGACTGCGACACGATCTGACATATGCCGGACGACAGATAGATCATGGGCAATGAACAGGTACGTGAGCTGACGCTCCTTCTGCAAATCGCGCAGAAGATTGATCACCTGCGCCTGCACCGATACGTCGAGTGCAGATACGGGCTCATCGCATACAATGAATCGAGGCTCGACCGCTAACGCACGGGCAATTCCGATTCTCTGCCGCTGACCGCCGGAGAACTCATGCGGATATCGCGTCGAATACTCTGCGCGCAATCCAACTTCTTCGAGCAAGCGCTTCACAATCGCGTCGGCGGCGGCGCCTTCGGCCAGTTTGTGAATCGTGATGCCTTCGCGGATCGCAGCGCCCACAGTCATCCGTGGATTAAGTGACGAAACGGGATCCTGAAAGATGATCTGCATCTCGCGCCGCGCTTCACGAAGTCCGGAAACGCCTAACCTGCAAACGTCCTTGCCATCGAAATTGATTTCGCCGGAAGTCGGCTCGATCAGTCGAAGAATCGATCGCCCCGTTGTGGTCTTTCCGCATCCCGATTCTCCAACTAGGCTCAGAGTTTCCCCGCGCGCGATGTCGAATGACACGTCGTTGACCGCCCGGACGTAACCTGCAGTGCGGCCGAGCAATCCGCGCTTGATCGGAAAACTTTTGGTGAGATTGCGCACGGAAAGCAGTGGTCCCTGTTTCTCCGCCTCCGCCATTCTCTCGACCATCTTGATCCGGTCGCTCGTTTCCATCATCCAGCTTGGCGTAGACATCAGGCCGGCACTCCCAGCTGTTCAACAAGCGGTGGATGAGGATGGGCTCGACGCTCAGGCTCGATTGCGAGGTGACATCGCGACGTGTGCGCTTCTGAAATTTGATACAACGGTGGATGCTCCCGCTCGCACAAATCCCATGAATACGGGCAACGCTCGCGAAACCTGCACCCCGTTGGCCAATCAGTAGGCGGCGGAACGGAGCCCGGAATCACATTCAATCTTGCGCGTGGCTCGCCGAGCTGCGGCATCGCGTGCATCAAGCCTTCCGTATACGGATGATGCGCGGCTTCAAATAATGTTTTGACATCTGCTTCTTCGACAACTTCTCCGCAATACATCACGATCACACGCGACGCCGTTTCGGCAATGACGCCAAGGTCGTGCGTGATCATGAGAATCGAAGTGCCGAATTTTTTCTGAAGGTCGACGAGCAGCTCGAGAATCTGCGCTTGAATCGTTACATCGAGTGCAGTGGTCGGCTCATCGGCGATTACGAGCGCCGGACTCATCATGAGCGCCATCGCGATGAGAACGCGCTGCCGCATTCCACCTGACAATTGATGCGGATAATTCTTCGCGCGTTCTTCAGGTGCCGGAATTCCTGTGAGCGCAAGCATTTCAACTGCACGCTTCCATGCATCCTGTCGTGAACCGCCCGCGTGAATACGCGCCACCTCCGCTACCTGATCTCCAACCGAGAAAACCGGATTGAGCGCCGACATGGGCTCCTGGAAGATCATCGAGATTCTATTGCCGCGAATATCGCGCATTCCCGCATCGTCGAGGGTCACGAGATCTTTTCCCTCGAACATGATTTTGCTTCCGCGCTCTATGCGGCCGGGCTGTTGTATCAGCCGAAGGATCGACAACGCCGTAACTGATTTACCGCAGCCGGATTCTCCGACAATGCCGAGCGTTTCACCGGGTGCCACCGTGAACGAAACACCATCGACGGATTTCGCGACTGCTGTCGGCGTGTGGAAGTACGTACGAAGATCTTCGACGGAGAGAAGCGGCTCAGTCATCAGGATTGCGCGCCTTTCGGTTGAAGCGCTTCACGAAATGCATCGCCGAGAGCATTGAATGCCATCACTGTGAGAACTATCGCCATGCCGGGAAAGAAAGAGATCCACCAGTATGTCGTGATATTCTCGGCGCCATCCTGAATGATGCTTCCCCAGCTCGCCTGCGGCACCGGCACTCCGACCCCCAGGTAGGAAAGTCCTGTTTCAAGAAGAATGACGTGGCCCACTCCCAATGCTGTCGCAACTATGATCGGTGTTAGAAGGTTCGGAAGAATGTGCCTTAGGACAATTCGCCTGCGTCCCGCGCCGAGCGCTCGCGCAGAAACGACATAATCTTCGTGTTTTATCGCAAGAACTTGACCCCTGACGATACGGCTAAGGCCGTACCATCCCGTAAACCCAACGATCACCACAAACCATTCGATCGGAACCTGTTGCCACGCCGCAAAGATTGCGATCAGCAACAGCAGCCGCGGGATGGAAAGAAGAGCATCGAGAATTCGCATCATGACAGTCTCGACCATTCCGCCGGCGTATCCCGCAATCGCTCCATATGCGGTGCCGAGGGTAACGCTGACAAGGGTGGCGACCAGTGCAATGGAAAGCGACAACCGGCCACCATACAACACTCTGCTCAGCACGTCCCTGCTGTAGTAGTCGGTGCCGAATGGGTGCAGCGCCGACGGTGGCTGGGTACGCAGGCCGATGATGTCGAGCTGTTCGATGGGCGAGTACCGCGCAAAGAGTGGTGCCAGGACGCACGGAATAACGATTACAAGCAAGAGTGCCGCGGCAGCGATTATAGATCGGTTCCAACGGATTCGCCGTCCGAGGAAGCGTGGTGACCACGTTGCGAGTGGTGTTTCAGTAATCATCGCGCAGTCTTGGATCCGCGACGCGATAGAGCAGGTCGGCGATGAGACTTCCCAACGCGACGAGTACACTGCCCACAATCACCGAGGCAACGAGAAGTGGATAGTCGCGCGAGCCAATCGAATCGACAATGATGCCGCCCATTCCCGGCCACGCAAAAACTTTCTCGACAAATACGGCACCAGTTAACAGAGCCGGAAATGCGAGGCCGAACAACGTAATCGTGGGCAGCAGCGCGTTTCTCAGTGCATGACGGCGTAAGATGGCGTGCTCTTTCGCGCCTTTTGCTCGAGCTGTTCTTATGTAATCCGAGGGCAGAGTGTCGAGTAATGCTGCTCGCTGGTACCGCGCCACGACTGCGGAGTAGAGAAGTGTGAGAGTTAGCGCCGGGAGAATCAGGTGGCGGAGGACGTCGGTGAATCGTTGAATCGTTCCGTAACTGTCATACATCACTTCGTCGCGCATTCCGCTGATTGGAAACAGCTGCAGCCGGTAGGCGAGCAGGAACATCGCCATCATTGCAAACCAGAATTCCGGCATCGAGAAGAAAAACAGCGACACCCCGCTGATGACTCGATCAGTGATGGACTTCGGCTTCAGTGCCTGGACGAGCGCCAGAAAAATTCCGAGAACAAAACTCGCAGCGAGCGCTACACTCATGAGGAGCAGCGTGTTCGGCAGCGCTTCTTTCAAAACTGATGATACCGCGCGCTGGTGTGAGTACGACCAGCCGAGGTTACCGCGAGCGACGCTTGCGATGTATCTGACGAACTGTTCGGGAAGCGGACGGTCGAGTCCGTACGCCGCGCGCCACTGTGCGCGCACAGCCTCCGTAATGTTCGGATTGTCCATTGCCACACCGAACGGATCGCCAGGCGGCGCGTGTATGAGAAAGAATGCGATTGTCGTCACCAGGAGGACGACAACGACTGTCTGTGCGAAGCGACCTGTCAGATAGCGGATCACCCGCTCATTGCCGTAAGCCGGCGCTGTCGCGCGCGATGCGCTCGGCAGGCGGAACAAACCATTCGCCGACCGTCGACCACCATGCGTCGGGTCTCAGCTCCGTAGTGTGCAGTCGATGATGAATGGCAATCACCGTTTTTGGTTCTGCCAGCCATATCGCCGGCGCGTCATCGATGATGGTTTGATAAGCAACCTTGAATCGGGCTTTTCTTTCCGCGGGATTGGGCGAAGCTAGTGCACTATCGAGACGTGCATCGAAAAGTGCACTCGTGTACTCGCCGTAATTCGATCCGCCGTTTGCGCCCGCGGTTCCCCACGTTTGTAGCACACCCCCCGGGCTCGGATCGACATGCCATCCACCTAGGATTGCGTCGAACGCGTGATGCTTCTCCCGATCGATGAACGGTCCGAAATCCAGCTTGTCGATGTTCATCTTCACGCCGGCCTGCGCGAGCTGATTCTGAATTATCACCGCCATGTTTACGCGATTTCTGCTCGAGCCCGGAACAGTGAGCGTGAACTCGAGCGCGCGGCCGCCTTTCCGCCGAACGTTGTCACGGCCAGTGATTCGCCATCCAAGTGAATCGAGAACACTCGCCGCATTCTCCGGTGAATAAGCGATTTGCTGGAGTGTCGTGTCCGTTGTGGGATAGGCGCGAACTGTTGGTCCTAAAGCAGGTGCAGCGAGTGTGTCGTACACACTCTGAACAATTCTTTTGCGATCCACGAGCATCGTCAACGCGCGTCGCATTTCACGATCGCCCAGAACAGGATGCGGCCGGGAATGGTTCGCGGGATCACGGAGGTTGAAGCAAATGAAGTTGTAATCGAGCCCGCGAACGAAAGTGGTGCGAATCTCTTTGTGCGACGTGAGCTGCGGCAGCTGCGGTGCAGCGATTTGTTCGAGAACGTCGGCCTCGCCACCAACCAGTCGTGTGAATGCAGTGTTGGGATCGGGTGAGAAAGCCCAGATCACCCGGTTGAGTTTTGGCCTTCCTCTGTAGTTTGCTGTATCGGCTGAGATCTCGAGAGAAGCGCCGGCCTTCCAATTCACGAATCTGAAGCGTCCACTCCCGACAGGCGTCTGCGCAAGCGTCGACGTTCTCAAGGCCTGGCCGCGCACATCTTTTAGAATGTGCGCGGGAATGATCAGCATCTGTGCTGCTGCGTCGTAGAATTGGGTGGGAGTATGTGCGTGGAACCAGAACGTCGCCGTAGCTGAATCGCCTGCAGTTACTGAGTCGATGTTCTTGAGAGTCGGAGCCGTGGGCGAGCCAGTCGCCGAATCCTTATAGATGTTATATGTGAACGCGACATCTGATGCGCGAACCGGCTGACCGTCATGCCATTTCGCCGTGGGATCCAGATGAAAGACAATCGACAATGAGTCGGGCGACCAGGTCCACGCCTTCGCGAGGGCGGGCTGAAAATCGCCGTCGCCGAACGTGTTCATCGAGCCGCCTACGTCCGCCAGGTGATCGTAAACAAGCTCAGTGACCTGATGCGACGTGGTGGTAGCCATGAGCGGCGGGAAAAGAATATCAGGCTCGCCGCCGGATGAAATCACCATCGTGCCGCCCGGCGATGAATTCCCGGACGCAGTCGATCGATCTCCCTTCTCGCACGCCGACAATGCGAGGAATCCAACTGCTGCAAGCGAAATCAATTGGCGCATTCGACTCGACCCGAGGTTATGCGCGACAAAGTATGGCTGTTAACGCCGCCACGTCCACAGTTCGTTTTCGAAATAACCGACTTGTTCGCGGGTCGCTGCTTTGATCTCGCCTTCGTCGAGCGTCAGTGCATCCGGATCTTCGCGCGACCTGACTGAATCGAACATCGCATCTGCAACTTCATCAACATCCGGCGTTCTGCCGAGCGCCTCTGATAGAGTCGCGGCTCCGGGGATTTCTTCGTTCTCCGGGAAAACAGAGAACAGTCGAATCATTGGTTGATCGTCTTCGATCAGGATCGAGCCGTGTTGCAGCAGGGCTCCGCTATCTCTCCATTGCGCGCTGCCCACCAATTTCCGTCCGTTACTGACGAGCTCACCCTTGCTTGGCTCCGCGAAACAGGGCAGATCGGTTGGCGGCTTCGCAGTGGATGATGGATTCGCGATCGTAGCTCCGACACTAAGTCGCGTCAGACCATCGAGAAGAATTCGATTGATGCGCTCGTATGAGGTCTGCAACGTTTCGGATTGATCGACCGGAGCGGTGACGCTGTACGTCACCTCGCGGTGATGAAGCAATGCGCGTCCTCCCGTTGGACGCCGGACCACGTTCACGCGGCGATCGGCTAAAGCTTCGCGATTGTAAAGTCCAAGTGCGGTTTGATTCCTCCCGAACGACAGCGTCGGCGTGGCCCATTCATATATGGAAAACACCGTTTCGCCGCTGTCGCGCGCTCGGCGCATCAGCGCGATATCGCGCGCCATGTTTTCGGCGCCATTTCGCGGACCAACTCGGAGTAGCCGCCACCTTCGTTTCCTTCGCGGGTCTGGCATGCGCTGTTAAATTGATACCACCATGGCAACGACTATCAAGCATGCAGGGCGCGCCCTCGCGCCGGCTGAATCTTTTGTACCTCGTCACATCGGCCCAACCGACTCTGACGTAGGCAAGATGCTCGAGACAATGGGCTTCGCGACCCTCGACGAGCTAATCGAAAAAACAATTCCCGCCGGAATCCGCTACCGGCACGGATTGGCGCTTCCCGCGGGACGCAGCGAAGCGCAGGTGCTCGCAGAATTTCGCGCGATTGCCGCGAAGAATCAGGTTTTCCGCTCATTCATTGGAATGGGTTACGCCGATACGATCACGCCGCCCGTGATTCAGCGGAATATTCTGGAGAATCCTGCGTGGTACACCGCGTACACGCCCTATCAGGCGGAGATCGCGCAGGGGCGCCTCGAAGCGCTGCTCAATTTCCAGACGATGGTGATCGACCTTACGGGGTTGGAGATCGCCAACGCGTCTCTGCTCGATGAGGCAACGGCCGCAGCTGAAGCGATGACGATGAGCTATGGCGTGAAGGGACGTGAAGGGAAGGAAGTATTTCTCGTGTCGGATGCATGTCATCCGCAAACGATCGACGTGGTGCGCACTCGCGCCGCAGTTCGCGGAATAACTGTTCGTGTTGCGAACATAGGTGTCGACGAGATGGGCACGGATGTATTCGGTGTGTTGCTGCAATATCCAACGACAGACGGCGCAGTGATCGATTACCGCGACATCTGCGACAAGGTTCACGCCGCAGATGCACTTGTCACGGTCGCCGCAGATTTGTTGGCTCTAACGCTGCTTGTTCCGCCGGGAGAATGGGGCGCGGACGTCGTTGTCGGTAACACGCAGCGCTTTGGTGTACCACTCGGTTACGGCGGGCCACACGCTGCGTACTTCGCGACTCGTGACGAATTCAAGCGACAGATTCCCGGAAGAATCATCGGCGTTTCGCGCGATGCAGATGGAAAGCCGGCCCTTAGAATGGCGCTACAGACACGTGAGCAGCACATCCGTCGTGAAAAGGCGACGAGCAATGTGTGCACTGCGCAGGTTTTGCTCGCCGTTGTCGCGAGCATGTACGCGGTTTGGCATGGCCCGCGTGGCCTGACTCGAATTGCATCACGCATTCATCAGTTCGCGTCGGTTCTCGCCGAAGGAATCAGGCGAGCCGGTCACACGATCGCACACGACGATTTCTTCGATACGATTCGCGTAGAGCTGCGGGATGGCAACGCGGCAGGAGTCGTAAAGCGCGCGGTGGAGAAGGGAATAAACATTCGTCAGATGGATGATCGATCCGTCTGCATCGCACTCGATGAAACGGTGAGTGAAGGAGATTTGCAGGCACTGCTCGAGGTTTTTGGTGGTGCCTCACTCTCCCCTTCCGTCGAAGAGCTCGCCGATGCAACCGATACGCGTTACGACGAGCGGTTCAAGCGAACTACTCCGTTTCTCACGCATCCCGTATTCAACACGCATTGCTCCGAGACGGAAATTCTCCGCTACATGCACAAGCTCGAGTCGCGCGACCTCTCACTCGTGCATTCAATGATCCCACTCGGCTCATGCACGATGAAGTTGAATGCAACGGCGGAGATGATGCCGATTACGTGGCCGGGTTTTTCGAAGATCCATCCCTTCGCACCCGTCGAGCAGGCGCAGGGATATCGCGAGCTGTTCGATCAGCTCGAGTCGGCTCTCAAGGAGATCACGGGATTCGCGGCGATTTCATTGCAGCCTAATGCCGGTTCGCAGGGGGAGTACGCGGGACTGCTCGCGATTCACGGATACCACGCGTCGCGGGACGAAAGTCACCGCAACATATGCCTCACACCGCAGTCCGCACACGGAACGAATCCGGCGAGCGCGGTGATGGCAGGAATGAAAGTCGTTGTCGTGAAGACGGACGCACGTGGCAACATCGACATCGACGATCTGCGCGCAAAGGCCGAGCAGAACGGTGCGAATCTCGGGGCGCTCATGGTGACCTATCCGTCAACGCATGGCGTCTTCGAAGAGGGGATCACGGAGATTTGTTCGATCGTGCACGAGCACGGTGGACAGGTTTACATGGACGGCGCGAACATGAACGCCATGGTCGGACTCTGCCGTCCGGCGGATATTGGCGCCGATGTCTGCCATCTGAACCTCCACAAGACTTTCTGCATTCCCCATGGCGGTGGGGGACCGGGGATGGGCCCGATTGGGGTGGCGAAACATCTCGTGCCGTTTCTTCCGGGGCACTCGGTGATCGATCTTCCGGGAAAGCACGTCGGCGCTGTTTCGTCCGCACCATGGGGAAGCGCGAGCATTCTTCCAATCTCGATGGCGTACATACGGCTGATGGGTGGACCGGGACTCGAGCTCGCGACAAAGGTTGCGATTCTAAATGCGAACTACATCGCGCGGCGGCTCGAGAATTATTTCCCCGTGTTGTACAAAGGCGAGCACGGGACTGTCGCTCACGAGTGTATCATCGACACGCGCGTCGTGAAGGGCGCGAGCGGTGTCGAAGTCGAGGACATTGCGAAGCGTCTGATGGATTATGGCTTTCATGCGCCGACGGTGTCGTTCCCTGTAGCCGGAACACTGATGGTCGAGCCTACGGAGAGTGAGTCCAAGCCCGAGCTCGATCGATTCTGTGATGCGATGATTGCGATCCGCGAAGAGATCCGGGAAATCGAGATCGGCACCGCCGACAGAAAGGACA
>DATLDN010000086.1:0-8987 GCA_035525855.1 Gemmatimonadaceae bacterium | reverse complement strand
CGAAGGATCGGCTATCGCCTACTTCCTTCTGACGTTTGTAGCATCGTGGGTTCTGTGGACGATCGCTGCCAATCTCGATCGACCCGCGATGGCACAGGCTGTTTTTCTCCTCGGCACATTCATGCCAGGGATTCTCGCCCTCGCTCTGACATTCAAGAACCAGGGCGAAAGCGGATGCAAGGAGCTTCTCGGTCGAATCGTAAAGGTTCACCTCGATTGGCGTTGGTACCTCTTTGCAATTGGTTACATACCGGCGTTGAAACTTCTAGCAGCTGGAATGCATAAGGTTCTGACAGGAGTGTGGCCGAGGTTCGGCGAAACGCCCCTCGTATTGATGCTCGCCGCAATGCTAATCTCCACGTGGGCCCAGGCGGGCGAAGAAATTGGCTGGCGTGGATATGCTCTGCCACGAATGTCCACGCGATTAGGACTCGGCCCGGCGAGCATACTGCTTGGAATAATTTGGGGTATTTGGCATTACCCCCTGTTTTTCTACCCGGGCGCCGACGTGCACGGTCAATCGCTCGCATTTTACGTGGCCCAGGTGACGGCGCTCTCAGTAGCGATGGCATGGCTGTATTGGCGCACCAACGGAAGCCTTTTTATTGTGATGCTGCTTCACGCGGCTGCCAACAACTTGAAGGACATTGCTCCATCGGCCGTTACGAAGCCGGGAGATGTTTTTTTCGCGGGAGGCTCGCTGATGGGATGGATTGGGCTCTCAGCGTTGTGGCTTTGTGCAGGATTATTTCTTTACCAGATGCGCCACGTAACCGTGATCGATGCCGGCAAACCGGCTTCCTGATAGTACGAGTGCTCTCGTACTTCGCACGGGGTACTCGATCTTCTGATCGAGCCAGGATGTACATTTCGCGTCGTCCCATCAGAGATGTGGAGCGTCGAGAACAACTTGTCGCTGGCTAATCTGGACTTCGCAGACTTTGTCGAGTCTGCCGACAACGATGGAATCTTTCATGGCTTTCCGGAGGTTTGATGTTTGGTGTCATCCTCGTTTTGCTAATTGTTGTTGCCGGTATCCGGGTTCTTGTCGCTTACAACCGGCTCGTCCGGCTGCGCAATCAGCTTCGAAACGGCTGGTCGGACATCGACGTGCAGCTGAAGCGACGTCACGATCTCATTCCCCAGTTGGTCGAGGCAGTGAAAGGTTATGCGGGTTATGAGCGGGGCGTGATGGAAGCCGTCACAGAGCTGCGTGCGCAGGCGGTCGCTACAACAAGTCCGGCGAAGCTGGGCAGCGTCGAGTCGAATCTCGATCAGGCGTTAGGAAAGCTTTTCGTTCTCAAGGAGGCTTATCCCGAGCTCAAGGCCAATCAGAATTATCTCGCACTTCAAAAAGATCTCGTCGAAGTGGAGAACAATCTTCAGTTCGCCCGGCGCTTCTATAATGGAGCGGTGCGCGACTACAACACTTCGGTGCAGCGGGTGCCGGATGCACTCATCGCGAGCATTTTTGGTTTTAAAGAAGAGGAATTCTTTCAGGCCGACGCGACGGATCGCGATGTTGTGAACGTAAATCTGGCGTCATGAAACACCTCCTGATCGCCCTCGCGGGAGCTTTGCTCGCAGGGCCCGCGCATTCACAGGAAGTAATCAAATCGTACGACAGCAACATAGACGTACGCTCCGACGGGAGTATGGTCGTCACCGAGAATATCACTGTCCATGCGGAAGGAAATTCGATCCGTCGCGGAATCTATCGTGATTTTCCTACAACTTATAAGGACAGATACGGAAATGGTGTCCGCGTAGCGTTCGAAGTTCTCGGAGTGGAACGAAACGGTGTTCGTGAGCCATGGTTTACGGAGCGCCGAGCGAACGGTGTTCGCGTGAATACCGGCAACGACGATTTCTTACCTGTGCCCGCCGATTACACTTTCACGATTCGCTATCGAACGGATCGACAGCTCGGATTTTTTAAGGATCACGATGAGTTGTACTGGAACGCGACCGGAAACCAATGGGTGTTCCCAATTCAAAGCGGGACAGTCCAGGTCCGACTCCCGGGGGCCGTTCCGATAAACCAAATGAAGGCGGAAGCGTACACGGGTCCTCAGGGTGCAACAGGCGCAAACTATGTCGCCGCGATTCCACAACCCGGTGTTGCTACATGGCGACTCACAGAACCCCTCAACTCATATGAAGGGTTGACGATCGCACTCAGTTTTCCAAAAGGGCTAATCGCCGAGCCTACATCGTCGGATCGCATCAAATGGTTCTTTAATGACAATCGTGGCGTGCTCGTCGCACTGATTGGATTAATCGTTGTAGTCGCCTATAGCGTAAGGCGATGGCAGCAAGTCGGACGGGATCCGGAAGGGCGCCCAATCTTCGCGCGATATGAGCCGCCGAAAGACAGGACACCCGCGGGACTTCGGTTTTTGATGCGAATGGGGTACGACATGCGGTGTTTCTCGTCGGACATACTTGCACTCGCTGTCGCCGGAAAAGTCGTCATCACGCGCGAGGATCATTTTCTCAAGGATCAGTGGAGATTAGATCAGGTCTCGGCAGATTCGCCGGGTATGCCGGGGAGTCAGCGCGCATTGATGCACCGTCTATTTCTGAATCGTGATTCGATCGAGCTGAAAAACACCAATGCGGCGACAATGCAGGCAGCTCGTGACGCGCAGAGACAATTGCTCGAAGCCGAATTCACTCCGAAATATTTTCAGCGAAATACGCGAAGCGTTGTTTATGCATTTTTGATCGCTGCCGCATTCTTCGGAATCGGCTTTGCGATCTCAGGTGGGGTTGGCATTCCCGCGATAATTGTGGTTGGGATTGCAGCGCTCATTACGCTGGTTGTTTTTGCTCGACTCGTTCGCGCACCAACGGTTGAAGGACGCGCGCTGATGGATGAGATCGACGGCCTGAAACTTTACCTGAGTGTGGCAGAGCGTCAGGAGCTCGCGAATGTCCGTGGGCCCGACGGACCCCCACAGGTAAACGAAGAGCGGTACGAAGCTTTGTTGCCATACGCAGTCGCGCTGGAAGTCGAAGATGCGTGGACGAAGAAATTCACTGCAGCGGTGGGCGCCGCCGCGGCTGCGGAAGCCGCATCACGAATGACTTGGTACAACGGCAGCGGCATCAATAACATCGGCGACTTCACGAATTCCATCGGCTCGAGTTTGAGCTCCCAGATTTCGTCATCATCGACACCGCCCGGTAGCAGCTCCGGCGGTGGAGGCGGAGGATCATCGGGCGGAGGAGGAGGCGGCGGGGGTGGTGGTGGACGGTAGCCGCCCGGTATTTTGCGATCAATGCTGAACCGACTGCTCACTAGCTTCGCAATCGTCGTCATATGGACGGGAAACGCTCTCGCGCAATCAAAGGTCATCACCCCGACAGGGACGACGACAAAGCTCGAAGACGTCAGCGTTCAGGGGACTGTTCAATACGGCGAGTTCTTTGGTGCTCCGAGTTACGGTCAGAACACAGCGTCGGATCGCAAAGAACGTGTCTTCTACCTTCAGCTCCCTGCACCGATAACGCTGCAGAATCGCGACCTGCCACTCGGTCCGGAATTCGAAAGGCCGAACGAATTCTTTGTGCAGCTCCACACAACCTCGACCGCTATGACGGCCCGTTTGCGGCGCATGGTCGGTGCAAAAGTGCGGGCAACTGGTTCAGTCGAGCCATTCTCTGCTGGACGTGACAGAACGGGAATCGTCATGAACATCAAAACAGTTTCGACGATTCGCGATTGGGCGTGGTAGTATCGATAGCGGACTGCGAATCAACGCGCGTGAATCGTAGTTGAAAGACTGGTAACCGGGGAAAACGAGTTGCATCGACACGACTGACCGGCACATACTGTCCGGATGAAAGCCTCAGCTCGGCCCGTGATTCAGGTTTCCGGCGTCAAGAAACGATACGGGTCGACCATCGCAGTCGCCGATGTTTCATTCGAGGTAATGGACGGTGAGATTTTCGGACTCATTGGTCCGAACGGCGCAGGAAAAACCACGACGATGGAATGTGTTGAAGGCCTCCGCACTCCAGACGAAGGCGCCATCACCGTACTTGGACTGGATCCCTTTCGCGATTCCTACAAGCTTCGCGATCGAATTGGAATTCAGCTGCAGGAAGCCCAGCTGCAGAAGCGCATTAAGGTCTGGGAAGCGGTTTACCTCTGGGTCGAGCTCTATCGAAAGAAAAAAGAAGACGGAGACCTCGTGATGGCGCAGCTGGGTCTTACCGATAAGCGCAATGCGAGGTTCACGACGTTGTCGGGGGGACAAAAGCAAAGACTGTTTATCGCACTCGCACTAATTACCGATCCGGACATTGTTTTTCTCGACGAGCTTACAACCGGCTTGGATCCCCAGTCTCGGCGGGCAATCTGGGATCGCGTCAAAGACATTCGCGATCGTGGCAAGACAGTTCTGATGACGACGCACTTGATGGAAGAAGCCGAGCGATTGTGTGATCGCGTTGCGATCATCGATCACGGCAGAATCATCGACGTAGATTCGCCCGAGCGGTTAGTGAACAAGTACTGCGCGGAAAGAACTGTCGATCTTGCGACTGACGATGCGACAGCGGAATCGGTGTTCCGATCGATGCCACAGGTGACTGATGTGACTCGCAACAACGGTCGGCTGATGATTCATGGAAACGGAGAAGATCTCGTGACCAATGTCATTCGAAGTCTCTCCGACAATCGAATTCGCGTGACGGACTTCAGAACCATTCTACCGAACCTCGAGGATGTGTTCATCAAGGTCACCGGCCACTCGATAAGGGACTAACGATGCGCGGACTGGGGCATCTCATCTGGCTGGAGCTGAAGATTTTCTTCAGAGAACCGATGGGCGCATTCGGGACTGTCGTCGCGCCCGTTCTGGTTCTCATCATGTTTGGACGAATCGGCACGAAGGTTCTGCCACGTGCGCAGTCTGCGGCCACAGCGTTTTTCACCGTGGATGTTCCCGTTTTTGTCGCGATTCTGATTGCGATCAACGCCGTCGGATCGCTGGTCGCGATTATTTCGATCTATCGCGAGGGTGGAATTCTCAAGCGCCTCAGCACTACTCCATTGAAGCCGCACACGATTTTATCAGCGCACGTAATCGTGAAGCTCATTCTTACGGCGATGACGTTGATCCTGACGTTTCTTCTTGCGCGAAACTCGATACTCACCGAATCGAAGATTCCGCTCGCCCGATTCACGTTGGCGGTATTGATCTCGACGTTGAGCATTCTCTCGCTCGGCTTCGTAATCGCGAGCATCGTTCCGACGGCGCGATTCGCTCAACCGATTACGAGCATAATTCTCTATCCGATGCTCGCCGTGTCGGGGCTATTCATTCCACTGTCGGCATTCTCTTCGGGATTCAACAAGTTCGTGCACTTCCTGCCGCTCACATATGCGGTTTCCCTGCTTCAGGGGATTTGGAGAGGACAACCATGGGCGGCGCATACGGGAGACATACTCGCGCTCGCGGCCACTTTCTTCTTCTGTACCGCGCTGTCGACCAGAATATTCCGCTGGCAATAGGAGGATCTGAAGGTAGGGAATTCTAAGCTCCATCGTAGAGACGATAACCCATCGGGTTTTCGGTCACTGGTCCTCGGCGTTCGGTTTTCGAGTAATCAGTGGTCGGTAGAACCGAACGCTGAAAACCCGCCAGCTGACTGCTGAGAACTATTGACCGAAAACCCGATGGGTGAATCATCTGTACGATGGATGTTCGATCTCTGTCTCCTACTCCTTTTGCTTGACACCGCCCCTCTGCCCGTTGTATTGACGTGATCTCGATTCGAGAGGAACCATTGGCCCAGACAGTAGATACTGAGCTTTCAGAAAGTCCGCTCTGGAATCCCGATCTCGCGCCGACAGACCCCGCGCGCCGGACGTGGTCGACGTACAACATCGCCGCACTCTGGATCGGCATGGCTGTCGTCATCACCACGTACACTCTTGCGTCGGGGCTGATGCAGCAGGGCATGACGTGGTATCAGGCGCTGTTCACGATTCTCCTTGGAAACGTGATCGTGCTGATCCCGATGATTCTCAACGCTCATGCAGGAACCAAGTACGGGATTTCTTTTCCTGTTCTTTGCCGGGCAGCGTTCGGTGTTCGAGGGGCGAATGTCGCGGCCATTCTTCGCGCAATTGTCGCCTGCGGATGGTTCGGAATTCAGACATGGATCGGCGGCCTCGCGCTAGACGCGCTGATGGCAGCCGCATGGCCCGGCTGGTCGCAAATAGGAATTCATACTGGAATCGCGTTTGGAATTTTCTGGATCATTCAGGTTTTCATCATCCTCAAGGGAACTGAAGGCATCAAGGTTCTGGAGAGCTGGTCGGCACCACTTCTTCTTGGCGGCGGCCTCATTCTCCTCGTCTGGGCAATCCGCAACGGCGGGGGACTCGGCGAAATTCTTCGGGGGTCAGTAAAGCTTCAACAAGGTTCCACACCCTTCTGGGTTCTCTTCCCTGCTGCTCTTACAGCAAACGTCGGCTATTGGGCTACACTGTCACTCAACATTCCGGATTTCACGCGGTACGCGAAAAGCCAGCGGTCGCAAGCGCTCGGACAGGCGCTGGGACTGCCCGGAACGATGGTCTTGTTTGCATTCATCGGCGTTGCAGTCACCAGCGCCACGATCGTGATCTTCGGAAAAGCGATCTGGGATCCAGTTGAATTGATCAGCCGCATCGGATCCCCGTTGGTGATCATCTTCGGCGCGCTAATCGTTCTCGCTGCGCAGCTTACGACCAACATGGCCGCGAACGTTGTCTCGCCTGCCAACGATTTTTCCAATCTGAGTCCAAAGCGAATCAGCTACGTAACAGGCGGACTGATCACTGCGGTTATTGGAATCTTTATGATGCCTTGGCGCCTCTACTCGGATGCCGCAGCATACATTTTCACCTGGCTCATCGGCTACTCGAGTCTGATGGGCGCACTTGGGGGAATTCTTATCGCGGATTATTGGATCGTTCGCCGGCAGCAACTTTCAGTGCGCGATCTTTTTCTTTTGAACGGTCGCTACACGTACAGCAACGGAATCAACTGGCGTGCGATTGCAGCATTGGTTATCGCAGTATTACCAGTTGTACCAGGTTTCATTAACGCGGCGACGACTCCGGGCGGACAGGTTCCGAATCCGACGCTTCTCGACAAACTTTACACGTATGCGTGGTTTGTAACCTTCATCCTCAGCTTCGCATCTTATCTTATCCTGATGCGTGCGCGGGCAGACAATCCCGCGGAAGCGCCGTCGTTCAGTCATCCCATTACCGAGAGCTAGGGCAGCATGTCACGAGTCGTAAAGTGCGGACTTATTCAGGCTACGCACGCCTGCAGCACCGATGAAGCACTCGACACCATTCGAGAAGCGAACATTGCCAAGCACGTTCCGCTCATCGAGAAGGCGGCGAGTGAAGGCGTGCAGATCATCTGCATGCAGGAGATTTTCACCGGCCCGTACTTTTGCGCCGAGCAGTCGACGCGATGGTATGAGTCGACGGAGAAGATTCCTGATGGGCCAACGACAAAGCTGATGCAGGAGCTCGCAAAGCGGCACAACATGGTGATCGTGGTGCCGATCTATGAAGTAGAGCAAACCGGCATTTACTACAACACCGCCGCGGTGATCGATGCAGACGGAACGTATCTCGGCAAATACAGAAAGAATCACATCCCGCACGTGGCACCCGGATTCTGGGAGAAGTTTTACTTCAAGCCCGGCAATCTTGGATATCCCGTTTTCAAAACGCAGTACGCTGATGTCGGAGTGTACATCTGCTACGACCGGCATTTCCCTGAAGGCGCGCGTGAGCTCGGACTGAATGGCGCCGAGATTGTCTTCAATCCGTCGGCGACAGTTGCAGGATTGTCGGAGTATCTATGGAAGCTCGAGCAGCCGGCGCATGCGGTCGCGAATGCGTATTTCATCGGTGCAATCAACCGCGTTGGACACGAGCAGCCGTGGGACATCGGTGAGTTTTACGGGCAGAGCTACTTCTGCGACCCTCGTGGACAATTCGTTGCGAATGCGTCGCGCGATCAAACTGAGCTGATCACGGCTGAGCTCGACCTGGACATGATTCGCGAGGTTCGCCACACATGGCCGTTTTATCGTGATCGTCGTCCGGAGACATACGGGGATCTGGTAACGCTGTGAAGCCAGCAATCATGGGTGCCGCACTACTTCTGGCGGGACACACCGGGCACACGATTGCCGGTGTGCCTTCGAAAGACGTGGACGTCATCGCGACGGACTACGCGTTCCAGATTCCCCGGAATCTTCCGCCTGGCGCAACGACGTTTCACTTTCGAAACCAGGGCAATCACCGGCACGAGCTGAACATCTTTCTTTTGCGGCGTGGTGCCACAGTAAAGCAGGTGCTCGATTCGCAACGCGCAAATAAAACGACTCAGGGTCTCGTCGAAGCTTCTGTTGGCGTTTTGTTTGCGAAAAAGTCAAAGGACTCGCCGTCTACTTTGACGACACGTTTGTTGCCGGGTCGCACGTACGGAGTTATTTGCATCTTTCGTGATTCGGCAGACAAGCCACGGCATTACGACCTGGGCATGTACACGCAGATCAATATCAGCGCCGGCGCAGCTGGAACCACGCTACCGCCGGCGGACACTGTCATCGGCGTGGATTACGCCTATCGCCAGACGCAGATACTGAAGGCCGGTAGGCACTCTTTCGTTTTTCGAAATGACGGCAAACATCGTCATGAGCTTAGCATCACGCTTCTCAAACCCGGAGTAACACTGGCGAAGATCATGGAGGTCGATAAGGTCGACGGGGACATCGAACCATTGATCGAAGCTGGCATGGGCGTGCTCTGGGCGCGTCCGGGTGAAGCACCGCTTGGTCGACTCGATGTGACCCTCCTCCCGGGGCGTGAGTATTTGATCGACTGCGGATTTCAGGATGACGATAAGTCGCCCCCGCATTACAAGCTCGGGATGTACGGAAGCATTCAAGTTACCGGT
>DATLDN010000074.1:0-27957 GCA_035525855.1 Gemmatimonadaceae bacterium | reverse complement strand
AGTCGAACCAGGTGTCGATTACCTGCGGAACGCGCTGCATTGTGCCGTCACACTGGCTGCATTTCCATGTGTGGCGGTCGATGAACGGCTTGTGCGGATCGAAATCATCCCCGAGCGGCGCGCCGATTTTTTCGGATAGCTGTGCATAGCTGCCGATTGCATCGACGTGGGCGTCGTTTGTGTCGCAGATCCAAAGCGGTAACGGTGTCCCCCAATATCGATCGCGCGAGATTGCCCAATCGATATTGTTCTCCAGCCATTCTCCGAACCTTCCAGTTCCCATTTCAGGCGAATGCCAGTCGACACGAGAGTTGCGGGTAAGCATCGCGTCGCGAAACGCAGTGGTTTTGATGAACCACGATCCGCGCGCGTAGTACAGGAGCGGCGTGTCACATCTCCAGCAATGCGGATACGAGTGCTCGATGACGGATGCCTTCCATAAAGATCCGCGACGCTCGAGCTCCTCGATGATTTTCTTGTCTGCGGCCTTCACGAACATTCCACCTACGAGCGGGATGTCTTCGGGAAATTCACCACGTGAATCAACGGGCTGCACGAATGCGAGACCATTTCGTTGACCCGCAGCATAGTCGTCCGCGCCAAATGCAGGCGCCATGTGCACTACACCGGTTCCGTCTTCGGACGAAACAAAATTCTCGCCGACGATTACTTCAGACTTTCCACCGGTAAGCTCGACCCAGTCGAGCGGCCGCCTATAACTACGCCCAACGAGATCCGCTCCGCGAAACGTGGCAACCGTTTCCCATCGATCGCGATAATCTTCGCCGAGCACCGCACCTGCGCGCGCTTCCGCCAGAAGGATCGAGTCTGATGAATCGCTCTCCCTCTTTTTGAGCTCGATGTACTCGAGATCAGGATTTACAGCGAGCGCGACATTGGAAACGAGCGTCCACGGAGTCGTGGTCCATACGAGAATGCGACGACGTCCACTCGGCTGGTTCTCAGTCGTTGCAGCGTTTCCGAGTGGAACGACATCGAGGGCGATGTAGACGCTTGGATCTTTGACGTCCTTGTAGCCCTGCGCAACTTCGTGACTCGAGAGCGCAGTGCCGCAACGCGGGCAGTACGGAAGGACCTTGTATCCGCGATACAAAAGCTTCTGCTCGAACAGTCTCGACAGCGCCCACCAGACGCTCTCGACGTAATTGTTCGTGTACGTGATGTAAGCATCGTCGTAATCGAGCCAGTAGCCGATGCGCTCGCTCATCGCTTCCCAGTCGGCCTTGTACTTCCACACACTCTCGCGACACAGCGCATTGAACTTCTCGACTCCGATCTCTTCGATCTGCTGCTTGCCGCTGATGCCGAGCATTTTTTCTACTTCGATTTCGACCGGAAGTCCGTGCGTGTCCCAGCCTGCGCGGCGAGAGACGTTGAATCCCTTCATCGCGCGATAGCGACAGAAGAGATCCTTGATGGTGCGCGCAAAAACGTGGTGGATACCTGGACGCGCGTTCGCGGTTGGCGGACCCTCGAAGAAAACAAAGGACGGCTTACCACGATTAGCGGCGATGGTTCGCGCGAAAAGCCCTTCCATCTTCCAGCGGGTCAGAAGCTCGAGCTCCAGATCGTCTGCCGGCCGGCTGGTCGGTAATTCGCGGTATGTCACCGTCGCATCAGGTGAAGTCACAGGCTAGTCTCTCGCTCCGAACAAAGTCGTTCCCAAACGAACCATCGTCGCTCCTTCTTCAACTGCGATCTCATAATCGCTCGACATTCCCATCGATAATTCCTTTGCGTTAGCTCCGTGCGAAGCGAGCATTGCGAGTGCGTCGCGCGCGCCGCTGAAGGTGCGACGCAGCTCTTTTTCATCCGCACCCAATCGTGCCATCGCCATCACGCCCTTCACCCGCACGCCATCGAGTGTCGCGAGCCATGTCGCCTGCTGCTCGATTTCCGCAAGCGAGAATCCGCCCTTTGTGTCCTCGCCTACGATGTTCACTTGAACAAGAGCGTCGATTGTGTTGCCTGACTCGATTGCAAATGCGTTGATCGAATCGGCCAGCCTCACACTGTCGACAGCGTGAAAAAGCGAAAACTTTGTAAGTGATTTGACTTTGTTTCTCTGAAGATGTCCGATCAAATGCCATCTGACCGGAACATTTACGTCATTCATTTTCGAAACTGCTTCCTGCACGCGGTTCTCGCCGACATCGTCGATTCCTGCCTCGTGAATTGCGAGTACCGCTTCCGGGCCGTGAGTTTTGGTAACTGCGACGAGCGTCACGTTCTGCCCTCGCCCTCCTCGGGCAACGGCCTCTCGAATGCGCGATTTCACTTCTTCCACGCGCTCTTTGAGGCCGGGGAAAGGCATAGCATTCAAACTTAATTACCTATACAAGTCCTGGTGGTGTGTTTCGGAGGGCGCATCACGAATGACCTGAAAACCAACACTGAGATTCACCCGTTGGGTTTTCGGTCAATGGTTCTCGGCCGTCAGCTTTCGAGTAATGGGTCGTCGGTTTGAACCGAATACGGAAAACCCGCTAGCTGACTGCCGAGAACCATTGACCGAAAACCCAACGGGTTAATGTCAGCCAAATTTCTCCATCAAGCTCACCACGAGGCGACGCAGATCATTATAAGTGACCAGCGCAAACAGCAGCAGCACCGCAAATAATCCCGCGCGCAAAATGTATTCACGCGTCCGAACGCTGAACGCCTTCCCCTTGATCGCCTCGAGAACCTGAACGAGAATCTGCCCGCCATCGAGAATCGGAATTGGAAGAAGATTGAACACCGCGAGATTCACACTGATCAACGAGATGAGCACCATCAGATTCTCGAGACCGCTCCGCGCAGCCTGCACTGATGCCGTAGCAATCATGATCGGTCCACCAAGCTCACTCGCCGCAACCTTACGCGTTGCCAGTCCCCTCAAGGCTTCAATGACCGAGCCCGCCATTCCCCAGGTGAGACCCCAGCCTTTAGTCATCGCTTCGCCGAGCCCAACCGGCCGCGAAAGCTGCTTCGGGAGAATGCCAACGCGACCAACATGCTCCAGCTTCCCGGTCGTCAGATTCGTCGCGGTGTCGGGCGCAGGAGTAATCGGAATTCGGATCGACTGACCGCTGCGGCGAACATCGAACACCAACTCGCGGTTCGCGGACGAGCTGATTTTCGATACCAGACTATCCCACGACTGAAGCGGAACACCGTCGATTGCAACTAGACTGTCACCGGCGCGCATACCAGCCATCACAGCCGGACGGTTTGGCGAAACGGACTCGGTAATTGTCGACACATAAGGCAAGCCGTACCGCAACAACATCAGAGTCGTTACTACCAGTGCGAGCACCACATTCATCGTGACGCCTGACAGCAGAATGAAAAGCCGCGCCCACAAAGGCTTCGACTCGAGCCAACGGTCCGGCGGAATCGGCTTTGGCCCGAACGGAATCATCGCGTTCGGATCGAGCGCTTCGCCCTTCGCCGTTACAGCTGTCGCCGCATTTTCACTCCCGCCCTCGATGAAGGCCGTCGTCTCATCATCCTTCGACGCCATTCGCACGTAGCCGCCGAGCGGAAGTGCAGCGAGAACATATTCGGTTTCGCCATAACGCTTCTTGAACAACGCACGCCCGAATCCGATGGAAAAACGGGGCGTATAAACACCCACGATCTTCGCAGCGAGGAAGTGTCCGAACTCGTGAACGAAAACAACGAGACCAAAAACAACGAGAGGTGCAATCCATGCTAGCATTCGAACAGCTCCATCACATGGTTCCGCGCGCGCATATCTGCATCGAGCAATTCTTCCCTGCTCTCGGCTGGTAAATCGGCGAGACGCTCGAGCGCCGACGAGATCGAAAGAACGATTTCCGGAAAATCAATTTTTCCGTCGAGAAAAAGCGACACCGCCTGCTCGTTGGCCGCGTTGAAAACCGCCGGCGCAGCTCCGCCACTGCGGCCCGCTTCGATCCCAAGTTTCAATGCAGGAAACTTGTCGTGCGCCACAGGCTCGAATGTCATCGGCGACAAGGCGACAGGATCGAACGCCTGTACCCCGCTATCAGGCGCGCGATCGGGATGCGTCAGCGCATACAACACCGGCAGCTCCATCGACGGCACGCTCATCTGCGCGACAACACTTCCATCAACAAACTCGACGAACGAATGCACGACACTCTGAGGATGCACGACCACTTCTATAGAATCGTATGGAAGACCAAACAAGAAATGCGCCTCGATGACCTCGAGCGCCTTATTCGCCAGCGTCGCGCTGTCGATCGTGATTTTACGCCCCATCGTCCATGTCGGATGCTGAAGTGCATCGTTCACAGTCGCCTTGGCGAGCTTACTCTTGCTCCATCCGCGAAACGGTCCACCTGAAGCAGTAAGTATCACTCGGCGAATCTCACTCAGCTCCCGGCCCGCAATGCATTGAAGAATCGCGCTGTGCTCGCTGTCTACAGGTACGATCTCACCGCGACCTTCTGCTGCGGCGCGTGTGACGAGCTCTCCTGCAACGACAAGCGTCTCCTTGTTCGCGAGCGCTACTCGCTTTCCATGCCGAAGAGCAGCGAGTGTTGCATCGAGGCCGGCAGCACCGACAATTGCATTCAATACGATGTCAGCGTCATCCCGGGTTGCAGCCTCGACAAGTGATTGAGTACCGCGACGCCATCCGTCGCCATTCGACTCTTCACAGTTCACCATGCCTACGTAGGTCGGCTTGAACTCGCGCACCTGCTGGCGAAGCAGGGATGCGTTGCTGTGCGCAGTCAGTGCAACAACACGAAACCGATCCGGCTGACGAGCAATAACGCGAAGTGCAGTGGTTCCTATCGAACCTGTCGAGCCGAGGATTGCAATCCCACGCGTCGTCATGGCAGCGGGATCAGAAGATATCCGATGATCAGATACGCAACCGGAAGCGCAAAGAGCTGGCTGTCGATTCGGTCCAGAATCCCACCGTGACCGGGAACCAGCGCTGACGAATCCTTCACGCCCGAGTCGCGCTTGAAGAGCGATTCGACAAGATCACCAATCTGCGCGGCAACGCTTATCGCAATAGCAAAGAGCACAACCCCCTGAAGTGAAAGCGTCAGGTGCGCGAATGGTTGAAGCACCCACTTCGTGTACAGCCAGCACGTAATCACAGTCACGAACATCCCACCTATCGCGCCCTCGATAGTTTTTTTCGGACTCACCTGAGGCATGAGCTTGTGCTTGCCAAATAATCTTCCGAACGCGTACGCACCTGTATCAGTTCCCCAAACGGCGAGCACCGGGAACATCACCAGAGCAGTTCCCGCTCCAGCACCAATCGCATAAGGATGGTAACGCAGAGGATAGATGAACGTGATCATCGCGGCGTAAAGAATTCCGAACACAGTAATGGCAACGGCGACGAATGGTCGATCTGCTACTGCGCGCAACCATAAGACACTCGCGAGTAACCCGAGGAACACAACCGCGCCTGCGGGAATCGAGAGTGTAAAAATGCCGAGGTAGTGCGCGTGCACTACGAGGGGAATGAGCGCAGCGAGAACAATTCCACTTCTCGCCATCGGATTCGCGCCGCCTGCACGCGCCATTCGGAAAGCTTCCCACGCGGCGGTCGCTGCGATCGCGCCGAGGAATGCGGTCAAAACCCAGTTGCCGAAATACACGAGGGCGACTGTCACCGGCGCGGCGATCACCGAAAAGATTACGCGCCGGGTGAGCTCCGACACGAGCTCAGACTTCCATGATTTCTGCTTCTTTCCCCTTCAGCAGATCGTCGATTTTCGCAATGTACTCATCATGCAGCTTCTGAAGATCCTTCTCCGCGTGCTTCACGTCGTCTTCCGAAACCTTGTCCAGCTTCTTCAAACGATCGCGACCTTCAGTTCGCGCATGACGAATTCCGATTCGCGCTTCCTCTGCAAGCTTGTGCACGACCTTCACGAGATCCCGACGACGCTCTTCGTTCAAAGCAGGAATCGGAACGCGAATCACACCGCTCTGCGCCGCTGGATTCAAGCCGAGATCTGATTCTCTCAATGCTTTCTCGATTGCCTGCGTCAGCCCCTTGTCCCACGGAGTCACCGTGAGCAGACGCGGCTCCGGCGCGGATACGCTCGCAACCTGATTGAGCGGCATCGTCTGCCCATATGCATCGACTCTCACGGTATCGAGAAGACTTACACTCGCCTTTCCCGTGCGAATCGACGACAGCTCGCGCTTCGACGCTTCGAGCGCTTTGTCCATCATTGCGCGCGACTCTTTCTGTATCTGCGGTATCGTGCTCATTGGATGATCGTTCCGATCCGCTCGCCACTGGCTGCGCGAGCGATCGCTCCCGGTGTGTTGATGTTCAGGACAATGACTGGAACATTGTTTTCTCTGCACAGTGCGATTGCAGTCTGGTCCATGACGCCAAGCTCCTTCAGCATCACGTCCCGGTAGCTGATCGCGGTAAACAGAGTTGCCGCCGGATCTTTTTTAGGATCCGCGGAATAAACGCCGTCTACGCTCGTAGCCTTGATGATCACCTGCGCCTTCGATTGAATCGCGCGCAGCGCAGCCGCGGTATCGGTCGAGAAGTAGGGGTTTCCCGTTCCGCCCGCAAACAGAACAACGCGACCCTTCTCGAAATGACGAATCGCCCGGCGTCTGATAAAAGGCTCGGCGATTTGCTCCATGTTGATCGCGGTCATCACACGCGTTTCCATTCCGGCGCGCTCGAGCACGTCCTGCATTGCGAGCGCATTGATCACGGTGCCGAGCATTCCCATGTAGTCAGCGCCGACGCGATCCATTCCGACTTTCGCGAACTGCGCGCCTCGCACGATGTTGCCGCCACCAATCACGAGACCGACATGGGTGCCTGCGTCGAGTACTTGCTTGATCTCGCCGGCAATACGGGAGAGCGTGTCAAAATCGAATCCGGTGCCTCGACCTCCGGCGAGAGCCTCGCCGGAGATCTTGAGCAATACTCTCGTGTAGGCGACCGGACTCGCCACGCCGTTACTCCTCTCCCATCTGATAGCGAACGAATCGCCGAACCTGAATGTTCTCGCCGACTTTCGCTGAAGCTTCCTTGATGAGATCGCCGATTGTCTTCTTCGGCTCTCTGATCCACGGCTGATTGATCAGCGTCACGTCCTTGAAGAACGCTTCGACTTTTCCCTCGGCGATTTTTTTCACGATTGCTTCAGGCTTTCCGGTTGCCGATGCCTGCTCTTCGGCAATGCGACGCTCGACTTCGACCTTGTCCGCTGGAATGCCATCTCGATCAACCGCCAACGGTGCCATGCTGGCAATATGCAACGCGATTTCGCGTCCGAGTTGTTTGAAATCATCCGTGCGCGCAACGAAATCCGTTTCGCAATTGATCTCGACCATCACGCCGACTTTCCCATTGTGATGGATGTAGCTCGTGATGACGCCTTCGCTCGTCTGCTTGCCCGAGCGCTGACCCGCCTTTGCAATTCCCTTGACGCGTAGATACTCCTCAGACTTCGCCATGTCACCGGCGTTTTCCTCGAGGGCCTTCTTGCACTCCATCATTCCCGCGCCCGTTTTCTGACGCAGAGTCTGTACATCCTTTGCTGTAATCATCGATCTATTCCTTTTAGAAAAACTCGCGCTAAAAGCGCGTGGTTATTTGTGGCACTTATAAGAACGCCGCCGGCAAACGAAGCCGGCGGCGGGTTACCTACCCGCGGGCAGGTTCAAGTTAACCCTCTGCGGGCTCCGCGTTAGCTCCCGCGTCACTCGCTTCTCCACCGGCATCACCAGCGGCTTCGGCTTCGCCGCCCTCGGCTTCACCACCGGTTTTCAAACGCGCTGCAATTGCTTCCGGACGAGCCCGTCGGCGACGCGGACGTCGCTTTCTCTTGCGATCGCCTTCGCCTTCCGGCTCGGCTCCACGATCGGAGCTGTACGTGTACGATTCCGTCTCTTCGACTTCCTCGCGAATCGGAGCCTCACGTCGTGCTTCGACAATCGCATCTGCGATCGCATGCGTGACGAGCTCGACTGACTTGATCGCATCATCGTTGCCTGCGATCGGCACTGTGATCAGATCCGGATCTGCATTTGTGTCCACCAATGCGATGATCGGAATCCCAAGCTTGTTCGCTTCAGCAACTGCAATGCGCTCCTTCTTCGAATCGACGACGAACATCAATCCGGGAAGACGCGTGAGATTCTTGATGCCCGACAAGTTCTTCGAGAGCTTGTCGCGCTGGCGTCCCATCATCAGCTGCTCTTTCTTCGTGTAATTCTCGAAGTCTCCGCCGGCCTCGCTTCCGGCTTCGAGCTCCTTCAAGCGGCGAACCTGTTTCTTCACCGTCTGGAAGTTCGTGAGCAGACCGCCAAGCCAACGCTCGGTAACGTGCATTGCGCCGCAACGCTCGGCTTCTTCCTTCACGATGTTGACGAGCTGACGCTTCGTGCAAACAAAGAGAACTGAATCACCGCGGAGAATGACATCGCGCGCCAGCTTCTTCGCCAGCTCCAGCTGACGAAGCGTTTTCTGGAGATCGATGATGTGAATCCCGTTGCGCTCCGCGAAGATGAAACGACGCATCTTCGGATTCCAACGACGGGTCTGGTGACCGAAGTGAACTCCGGCGGCTAGCAGCTGATCGAGGTTTGGCTCAGACATTCAACTAAGTAAAGGTTAACGCTTGGAGAATTGGAATTTCTTTCTGGCTTTCGGACGACCCGGCTTTTTTCTCTCGACGGCGCGTGCGTCGCGAGTGAGAAGGCCAAGATCCCGAAGCTTCCGGCGATGTGATTCATCGACTTTCACGAGAGCTCGTGCGACAGCGAGACGAAGCGCACCGGCCTGTCCCGTTAGTCCGCCGCCTTCCACTTTCGCGATGATGTCGAAGCGACCGAGTGAATCGGTTGCTGTGAACGGCTGTTGAATTGCGGCGACGTGAGCGGAGCGCGGGAAGTAATCACCCAGCGTGCGTCCATTCACTTGCCACTTTCCTGAGCCTGGTTTGAGATAAAGTCTGCAGCGCGCTTCTTTTCTGCGGCCGATGGTGTGCGTTGTGTTGCTATCTGCCATTACTTCGTCTCACTCTTCTTTCCGAGGTCCAGGACTTTCGGCTGTTGCGCAGCGTGGGTGTGATTTGCATTTGCAAACACGCGCAGCTTGCGGCGCAGTGCCTGCCGGCCGAGCGCGGTTTTTGGCAGCATACCATATACCGCTTTCTCGATCACTCGCTCAGGGTGTTTCTCGATCATCGCGGCGAAGGGCGTGAAACGCTCGTGGCCCATGTAGCCGGTGTGGTGGAAGTAGCGCTTCTGCTCTGCCTTCCGTCCGGTGACTTTGACTTTCGATGCGTTGATGACAATCACGTTGTCGCCCGTGTCCATATGGGGCGTGTACATCGGCTTGTGTTTTCCGCGGATGATCTTTGCGACTTCAACGGCCAATCGGCCGAGCACCATTCCAGATGCGTCGACGATGAACCACTTATGCTCGATGTCCGACGGAGTTGCGGTATAAGTCTTCATTTAACGTGCGTTAAGCCTGGCCCCCGGGATTGCGTCTCGCGGGCAGGGCTTTTGGTGTGATGTAGGCGATTGGGAACAGCCTCTAAACTTACGTGGGGACAGTGAGTTAAGTCAACTCTGCGCGTGGGATTTCGTCCATAGTTCTCAATGGTTCTGATTCCGTTCCCCGCGACCCCGCTGCCAAGGGCTGGCCGGAAGTAAGAGACAAGGCTTAACCCCATTGAGTATTCGGTCAATAGTTCTCGGCAATCAGCTCGCGGGTTTTCAGAAATCGGTTAACCGACCACGCATTACTCGAAAACCGATCGCCGAGAACCATTGACCGAATACTCGATGGGTTGAGCTTTACCGTTGCCGTGCGACAACCGCTGCGGAATTTGCCTTCAGCATTGCATCAATCTCCGCTGCAGTAACTTTGCGCGGAACGCGCCAACGACCATTCTCGATCGTGTTCGACGGGACATCTACCGCTGCGACTGCACCCTGCGAGTCGATTGACACGACCGCAGTCGCAGCGAATGAGCCGCTCTGCTTCGATGTTATAACGAGTACCCAACTACCCTGAGCAGGCTTCTGGAACCGCACGGAGTACATCCCCGTCTGCGTGAGTCTCCGAATATCGAGTGTAAGAGTCTGACGCTTGCCGTTGACTATTCCTTCCGCGGTTCCAGTGAGCTCGTACGACATCAATTCCCCGTGATGATACGTGCGAACTGTCAGCAGAGCGCCGCGCGTTCCGGGATCATGTGGATTTGCGGGATACTCGATTGCAATCCACGGCGGACCGGCAAATGCTCTCGTCGCCGAAACAACAGTGAGCGCGAGAAGAAGGGCGAGAATTCTGGAAGGTGATCGCATCATATGAAGCTCGTGTTGGAGTTGCTCATACGATGCCGGTCAATCGCCGCGAGTTTAAACTATTTCGCGCTGTGCAGCGTGATCGATCCCTTGAATGATGTAACCGTAACACGGGCGCCACCGGAGCTGTTCGTCATGACGAGCTCCGAGCCTCGACCATAGCGTCCCTTTGTGGGCCGAGCGTAGTTGAGATCGTTCGTGATGGATCCGGCGATCGATGCGATGTTGAAGTCCGCGCCTGTCTTGCGAGGAATCGTAATGTCGAGTGGGCCACTGTGTGAATCGAAATTGATTGCGGCGCCTCTGACGATGTCGCCGTTGAATCGAATTCCGCCGGTCACAGTTTCTATTTTCGCCCGCTCGAACTTCCCGCCGTCGACACCAATTGCACCGCTCACTGTCGATATCGCAACGTCTTCACTGGTGCCCTTGAGTGTTACATCACCGCTTGCACTCTTTGCGCGCAGCCAACCAGGTGAGCCGGTCACGTGAATGTCACCATCGATTGCTTCAGCGTTGAGCTCTGCGGGATTCCCATTCACTCGAATCGTTCCACCGACAACATACAGATCGAGCTCGCCTGTAACTCCTGACACCTCGATGTCAGCAGTTGCAGTTTTGATCCAAAGCTTCGCGCGCGCGGGGACCATCACATCGAGTCGCGTGGGCTGCGGATTTCGATCGTTGCCTGGCTCGATGAACATCTTCATTCCCTGCGGGCCGCCACCCATAAAAAGCTTGTCGCCTTTCGGAAGAGAGCCACGGAGGGCGACTGAATCGCGATCCCATCCTGTGACGTGTACGCTGCCGACAAGGTTCGAGATTCTGACGGCGCCGTCAGCGTTGAGACGAAGCCCGCGTTCAACTTTCTCCTGAGCGTTGGCTGTAACGCTGAGTAGTAAGCATGCGGTACCGATGATGAATCGACTCAACGTCAGCCCCGGGCCATTTCTGTCGTTCGTTTGAGCAGATCGACTTTCTGCTCGTATGAGTTCGCGAGAATCTGCATGAGCGTGCGATTTGCCGGATCAGTCGCAAGTGCGTTGCGCGCTTCGAGAATTGCGGCATCGATCACTTTAATACTCGCGCGAAGCTTTTCGATTGTTTCCGGCGAGAGTGTTCCCTTGTCCGATTCCAATGTGGAAGTGAGATCGTTCACCGCACGGATGTAATCCGTCTCGACAGCTGTGAATTGCGCCAGTGACGCAACACCGTTGACAGAGTCGGACGCGTACGTACGTATCGCTGCTGCTGGCTGGCGTCGAGCGAGTGCTGTCGCTGTTATTATCGACGACCCAGCAACAAGTGTGAGTGCAGCAGCAGCGAGAAATACCGGACGCTGCCACCATGCGGTACGAACAGGCCTGGCTTCGATCTCTGCGCGAATCTTCGCCCACGATCCAGCCGGAGCATCGATACTTCGCGGAAGTTGTGCGACCTCAGCCATCAGCTCGCTCAGTTTTTTCTCATCTATCGAATCTTCTGTCATCTGTTCAATGCCTGTATTAGAAGCTTATGTGCGCGATGCACCTGTGCCTTCACAGTTCCAACTGCAATTCCAAGCTGCTGCGCAATCTCCTGATGTTGATACCCCTCGATGTCGTGAAGCACGAACGCGGTGCGTGCACCATCGGGGAGCCGCGCGATTGCGCGCTCGAGGTCGATCTTGAGCTCGGGTGAGTCGCCAGGAGCCAAAGCTCCAATCTGACTCGTGTCTTCCATTGGGAGCACACGCGCGATACGTCGTTTAGTTGTTCGCGCATTCTCGAGCATCGCATTCACTGTGAGGCGATGAAGCCACGACGAGAATGCTGATTCTCCTCTGAACTTGTCGATATTCCGCCACGCACGAACGAATGCGTCCTGCATCAATTCCGTTGCCGCGGCCTGATCGCCGCCCATTAATCGCAGGCAGAGCGCGTACACTCTGCCCGAATGCTCGTTATAGATCAGCTCGAATGCATCGACATCGCCGCTTTGCGCTCGGCGTACCAGATCCCTACTCGATTCGTTACCGCTCTCTTCGTGCTGCAACGGAATCGTCAATTTCCTCACTGCTGAGTTTCGAGTCATTCTCTGTTGAGAATATGATGCCGCCCGGAGAATGCGGGTTTAAATTATCCCTAATCTTCGCGGGGTCGTCCTATGACAGGCGGTTGGCGCGCAGTAGCGGGCTGGGCGTTGGCAGGCGCCCTCCTAGTGTTCGCCGTGATCTCGCTGGCGACCATCGGCTGGGTTGTCATGCCGTTCGCGGTGTGGGCGTGTTATCGCGCTTCGAAGCGATATCCCGGTTGGCGTAACGTCATCCCAGGAATTTTACTCGGCGCCGGTGCGGTTATCCTGGTTATTGCATTCATGCACCTCGACTACGTGCCCTGTCCAGAACATGCGTACATCCTTCTCACCCCGGCGGAAAGGTTTCGCCACCACCCGTGCGGTGGCCTCGATCCAATGCCGTGGTTTAGAGCCGGCGCTGCAACCGCGATGATTGGAGTATTGATGTACGGTGTCACACGCTACTCGAATCGACGACGGACGATTTCGTAAGGGGCTGCGGCTAGGGCCCTAACAAATATTTCCACGCGGCGAGAAAGACTGGAATTCCATCCTTCACCGGCGTAGCGCCATCCGCATACACGCTCGCGTGTGCGTTTAGTGCGCTTGTCGCCGCGACGTTCGTTAAGAAAAGGTGCGTTGTAGTAATTGGAAGACCGTCGTCGATATTAATCGGTGGTCCGAATGCGTCGATGCCGAGCGCGTGCCAGTTCGGAACGATCGATGTGAATGGGTCGAGCTCGTGTTTGAAACCGTAATAACGTGACGCCGGAGTAGCTCCGATCGACGCCCACGGCGTTGGTGCGCCATTCATTCCATCAGCGGGAGCGCCAAACATTACTACACGGCGCACGAGCCTCATCGTCCCAATGAATGCGGCATGCCCGCCGCCCTGAGATAATCCGCCGACGGCCACATTCGCCCACCGCGGCTGATTCTGGTCGAGGAACTGCTGCCAGTTTTCATCCGGATATTGTTTTATCAGATACTGGAGGATGGCAGTTAGCCTACCATCGATGCTGTTGTCGAAGTCGACGGAGACGTACGGCGAAATGTTTTCGCCCGTGATGACTTCGCGCCGTAGATCTGCCGCACACGAAGGATTCGGATCGCCCGGACAAACCGATTGCACTGCGACGTCATCCGGATACATGAGCCCAATGACGTGATATCCTTGTCGCGCCGCCGTCGCGCCGATGAGGCTTGCGTTCGATGGTTGGCCGTTGGTTCCCGCCAGCAATAGCATCAACGTCGGTAGTCGTTTCGATCCGTCTTTCAGAAGCCAGACTATGTGATCCTGATCGAAATTCACGACGTGTGAATTCGTAGCCGATGGCCGCACGTGCCGCTCCACCACATCCGTTGGTGGCCCAGCCTCAGACGGTAATGCGCACGCCACTCCTAGAGTGGCGCACGCACATAACAACAAACATCGGAACGCGATTGTTCGTCGCATGTAAGATCAAACAATAGCTCTCGGACCGAATCACCGTTTGTGGAGCGGGATCAACGCACCGAAAAATGGGGCGACACGTGGCTGATCACGCTCAGCTCATCTTGCGACGAATCCTTCTATATGCAATCCAGCCGACAAATACGAGCGCAGCCAACGGAATCAAAATTCCAAGAAGTGCGATCCCGCCGGCGATAAACCCGACGAAATTGCGCCACGCCGCACGGATTGCCGCAACGATGGGATTCTGACCGGGCCCATCGCCAAGCAGCGGCAATGGCTCATGGACTGTGACTGCTAGCGTACTCGTCGCAACACGTGACTTCAAATAACGAAGACGGCCTTCGTAACGCTCGATCTGCTCTCGCACTCGCGCGAGCTCTCGCTCCACGGAGAGAACGTCCTGCAATCTCCCCGTGCGATTCGCGAGCAGTTCGATGAGGCGGTCCTCCAGCCGATGTGCATTCGTGACGCGCGCTGTGATGTCGACGTACTCTTCCCCGACATCCTCGGCCGTCGAGTTCACCGCTTCGACTTTCCCAAGCGTGTTCAATCCATTGATCGCCTGGTCGAATCTCTGCGCGGGAATCTTGAGCTCGAGAGTCGCACTTCTAACTTGATCTCGACCACCGCTCATCGAGGAATTGGCGATGTAGCCGCCGAGCTGTGCGGCGAGCTGTCGAAGCTTTATGACGGCGGGGTCGAGCTTGTCGACTTCCACCGACGCGGTGCCGTTTCGAATGACCATCGTCGGCGCGATGTCCGACGTTGCAGCCGACCCCGGAAGATCGTTCTGCGTTGGGGACGTCACTGACGCGGCAGCATCCTCAGCCACGGGCGGAACGGCTGGAGCAGACATGTTCTGCTCACCCATCACGCCGCCAACTTCGCCGCGCTGCAATTGGATCTTTGCGCTTGACGTCGCGGCCAGTCGATCGGTCGCAACGGCGCTGCCGTCACCGGATTCTTTACCCTTGCATGCGACCAGCAGAAGAACGGCCGCCATTGATAGCAGTCTCATAGGTTCCTTGTTGCAGTTTCCTATAAGACGTTCGGTCTACGCAGTCTTGCACATGGCCGATCCAACGGCCGTTTTGCGTCCTATGCGACTCCAGCGGGTTGACGGGTCGCAACTTGGGCCGCCGGTGCGCCCAAGGCGGCCGGCTGCCGCCTTTCGCCAACCTGCTGTCGCCACATCGCGAAGTACAATCCTTTCCGATCGAGCAGCTCTTCATGACGGCCTGCTTCGACAATGCGCCCACGCTCGAGAACGAAAATGCGGTCCGCGTGCATGACCGTCGATAACCGGTGCGCAATAAGAATCGTCATCGCTTCGCGATCTCCCGCCACTTCACGCATCGTTCGACTGATCTCTTCTTCCGTCAGCGAATCGAGCGATGATGTCGCTTCATCGAAGACGATGAGATGAGGCTTACGTAGAAGCGCGCGCGCAATCGAAAGGCGCTGCTTCTCTCCGCCCGACACTTTTACTCCACCTTCGCCTATCACCGTGTCGAGCCCCTTGTCCGCGCGACCAAGTAATGAATCCGCCGCCGCTTTGTGCAGAACATCCAGACATTCGACATCTGTCGCATCAGGACGAACGAACAGAAGATTCTCGCGAATTGTTCCGGAGAAGAGTTGCGTATCCTGGGTGACGAACCCGATTCTCTCGCGCAAACGATCGAGATCGATGACATCACTGGGATAATCGTTGTAGAAAATCTGACCCTGCTTCGGCGGATACAATCCGACGAGAAGTTTTACCAGAGTTGTCTTACCTGCACCCGACGGTCCCACAAACGCAACTGTGTCCCCTCGCTCGACAGTGAATGAAATGTTGCTGAGCGCCGGAGTACTCGCCGTCTGGTGAGTGAAACTGACGTCGCGGAACTCGAGAGTCGACAGATCCGCGAGGGGAACCGGATTGGCCGGTTTCCGATCCTTTGGAATGCTGAGTATCGCCCGGAAGTTGTTGAGCGAAACCTCGGTCTCGCGATAGGTATTTATGATATTGCCCAGGTCCTGAAGCGGACCGAAGATGAAAAACGAATAAATCAGAAGCGAAAAGAATTGGCCGACAGTGATCTTTTGCGTGAAGATCAGATACAGCATTAAAAAGAGAATACTCGTGCGGAGAAGATTGACGAACGTTCCCTGAATGAAGCTCAGACTTCTCAGATAACGGACCTTCTTGAGCTCCAGCTTCAAAATTTTCTCTGTCGTCGCGTTGAGCCGCCGCACTTCCTGATCGGCGAGACCGAGACTCTTCACCAGCTCGATATTCCTCAACGACTCCGTCGTCGACCCGGCAAGCGCCGTCGTCTCGGCAACAATCTCCTTCTGAATGATCTTGATCCGACGACTTAGCACTGAGCTCAACGTTCCAATCAAGGGCACTGTCAACAGGAACGCAGGCACGATCACCCAGTGCACTGAGAATGCGTAGATCACGACGAACACGACACCGACGAGTGTCGTGAACATCATGTTGATCGCGAGCGAGATGAATTTCTCGACGTCGCTGCGAACTTTCTGAAGTTTGCCAAGCGTCTCGCCGCTGCGCTGGTCCTCGAATACAGAGTATGGCAATTCGAGCGAATGACGAATGCCATCGGAGTACATCTGTGCACCGAGACGCTGCGTGATCACGTTGACGAAGTAATCCTGAAAGTTCTTTGCAACGCGTGAGATGAATGCGACGCTCACCGCGAGGAACAGCAGGAATGAAACGCCACGCACGAATTGCCCCGTCGTGTAATCCTTGAAGCGCGTTGCGTACTCATCGATCACGTGCCGGAAAATCAACGGATCCAGCAGCGAGAAAACCTGATTGACCGCGGCGAGCACGAGCGCCAGCAGAATGATCTTCCAGTACTGCTCGAGATATCCCTTCAGAATGTCCATCAGATTCGCTCAGCGATAAAAATCATTTCAGGCGACTTGTCGGTTAAGGGAGAGCGATTGAAATCGCCGAAGACAGCTTTCGTTCGAAACCCACAGCGCGCGAGCAGGTGCTCCAGCTCGTGCCGCCAGAACCATCGCATCAGGAAGCCGTGCACAAGACGCTGCTCGGATCCATCCACTCCTCGAACATAATAGATCAGCTCGATCTCGCTGTACTGCTCGACGATGTGCACAGCGGCAACTCGCCCTGTTCGGCGAAACGTGCGCCGATCCGGCAGCTCGACCTCCGGCGTATCCTCGGTTTCGGCGGTTCGATCCTGAACCAGATAGGTCGGGTTCGGATTGAAGACGTCGAACATGAGCCGCCCACCAGGCTCGAGGTGCTTATGGACTCGCTGAAGCATCGCGATCTGATCGCTGACGGCGACGAGATGTTGCAGAGGCCGAAATGGTAGCAATACGGTACTAAATTGCGCATCGAGATTGAATGCACGCATATCGGCCTTTACTAACGTGACTTTCGATCGCACTTCTGCCGTCTCGCCCGCCAGACGCTCGCGGCAACGCGCCAACATGCGAGCTGAATTATCAACGCCGGTGATTTGTTTGCCGCGCCGAGCCATCGGAAACAGAACTCGGCCGGTTCCGCAGCCGAGCTCGAGGATGTTTCCGTCCATTGCAAGCGCTTCATCGACGTAGAAATCGACATCACGCCGCTTTTCATACAGCGGAACGTGGTCGTAGAGCTCGCCTATCTCGTCGACGTCATCGTAATCCGTTATTCCGTCGGCCATATCCAAGAATAACCACGCTGCGGCTTTACTTCACTCCGCGAAGCCGGCGTGATGCTACCATCGCGAGGACACTAAGTGATAGAAGCACGAACAACCACAGCGTCCACCGCTCTGCGTTTTGCGCACTCGATTGAATTGCGACTGGCGACGCCTGACCGACGGCGGCAACAAGCGATGCGAGAGGCGCCGCATTCCGCTCGGCTTCTATTGGTGCACGACTGATTCGCGGCGCGTATGCGACACGGCTCAACAATCCACTCCACCATAAACGATGATCGCGCATTGCATTCGCTCCGCCACCCATTCGCCAGCGCCACGTGTCCTCATATCCGGATTGCAACACGCGGCCGGCGCCAATTCTTCGAGCCGCAATCGCGACACTCGACGCGCGTTTCTCGAGCGGCACAGCGTCGCTGCGAAGTGAGGCGATCGGCCCGAGTGGGAGAGTAGCGAGCGTGACCGAGCCGGCAGCCTGGATTGTCGATGAGCTTGCTGGTGCGCGCGTCGCTGCGCCGGGGCGCAATGCAGACATTGCGTCAGTCACGGCAGCTGCCGGAGCTAACAGAAGTCCGCCACCGTTTCGCACGAATTCGATAATCCTTCCAGCGTAAGCCGCCGCACCACCGTCGACTGCAACCACAGCGGAGTATCGCGACGTGTCAATCGATGCAATCGAACCCTGTGTTACGTCGACATCGGGCGCGACTTTGATGAATGCATCGACCTTCCAGCCTTCTTCCTCCAGTGCAGCGGTGACGAACTTCGATTCCCAACCGGCATTCCCGATGACGAGAATCTTTCCGAGTCGAAGTGAATCACTTCTCCTTGTCGACGCGCGTGATCCATTGACGCTGGCACTCGTTGCTTCACTCTCCGATGTGAGGGCGAGCGACGCACCTGCGTTTTGCGCGCGAACAGTATCGACCACGCCGACATCATCGCGCACGATCACGTTCGATCCGTCTGGTGCTGCAACACGAACGCGCGTCCCGCCAGCGGGTGATGCAGCAGGTGCAGCTGCGATCATCAACGCGGGAAGATTTCCATTCCAGGTAACGCGGCTTCCCGCCGCAGCGAGAGCGCGCATCCAGTCCCGCTCGATGGGGGACGACGTGTTATCGAGTGACACGTGAATTTGCGGCGGCGCATTCGATCGTGTCGTCCAGTCTGCAAATGACGCGGTGCCACGCGCGGAATACGTAGTTTCTTCCATGGATCCGCGATGCTGCAATGCGTTCCAAAGCAGAATACCGAGCACGACAATCACGACACCGCTCAGGACGCTCTCGATTATCGACCGGGTTTCAGCGCGTGAGGGCATACACGATGATGTTCACGCCAAAGCGTGTGTTGTCTACGGTGGAGAACCGTTTGCTGTCGGGATGGTAATTCCACTCCGAGCTGTAATCCTTGCTGCTGTATAGAACCGCTATTCGATCGGCCTGCATTACCGCCTGAAGATTCTTGTGAACGAGATTATCGCCCCACCCGTTGAGCTCGTGGCTCGTCGCCGGCGGACCATCCTCGAATTTGAAGAACGCTGTATACAACGGGTGATTGTTCGGCAAATCCTTCGGTTGTGAAAACGTTCGCGTGATTTCTTCGATTGCGGTTTTGTGAAAGACGCCACCGATATCGTGGTTATGATCGTCGATGAAAATCATTCCACCGCGATCAATCAGACGTCGAGCGTTGCGTCGCTCGGCTTCGCTGAAACGAAATGGAAGGTGCCCGGTGAGATACACGAGCGGATACTCGAGAATCAGCTCGGAGGACAACGGAATGATTGCGCCCGTCGGCGCAACGGCAATCGACGTATAGCGCGCAATCGAATCAATGAGATTCGCCGGTAAACTCGGCGCACTATCCCAGTCACCGGATTCATATCGGCCGGTGCAGAAGACGAAATCACTCATCCCCCGCCCGCCCACAATGGAAGACCGGGGGTTGCTTCGGGTGATCCATCGAGTGCACGTCGCGCGCGAATCAAGAACAATGTCGCGTCCCGCCCGGAGCGCATCGCTTCGATTGCCTCTGCTAATGGCGCGGCAAAGTCCGGTGCGGATGTCAATGCGTCGACTCTCATGAGCGCGAGCTCAGTGATGGCACGGGAAGGCTGTCGCGCGATCAGCTCAAGTGCTGCATTGAACCGCGATGACAATCGCACGCGCGCCGAATCGGCAAATGATCGCGGGGTACGGGAGTTTGCGGCGCCGTGATCTTTTCCAGTCAATCGAACGCGCTGCAAATCAACGACGATCTTTGGAGGCATTCCCCTCAGATACAATCGCTGCGCAAGTCGAGCGCGATCGAGAGCTGCGAGCGCTACACGCATCGGCGGAAGTGCCGGCTTTGGTTCGGCAATCTGGAGTGATCGAACAGCAGTCCACAGGTTGTCGTAGGCCTCCTTCAGATCCTTGTTCGCCAGCATCTCCGTTCCCGTTTCCTGCTCCTCGGTGTCGCTCGCTTCATCTTGCGACTCGGTCTGGTACAGAATGTCGTAAACGCGTTTGCGGATCCGATCTTCCATCATTCCGATATCAGTCGACTGCTTGACCCATTCCGCGTGCGAAAGGGTTTTTTCTTTTTTCACGAGCGCCTCCGTCATCAGCACCAACATGCGCTGACTCATGGCGGAGCTATCGACCGGAGGTGGCGCTGCTGCTTCAATGGAGACGGAGTCGTACTCGTCAGCGCGAGCAATTCGTATCGTTCGCGTGTCGGACGTTCCGATCGATGGTCCACTCAGCGTGTTCGCATCGCGCACAATTGCGCGGATCGATATGACGTCGCCTTGCGCGAGCTTCAGTGATTTGAGATCGAGTGATGCGTCGAGCGAGCCGGAGCGCGCGCCACCGAATTCCTTCGGCGGAGTAGTGATCGTCCGACCGCTGAATACTTCGCCTGCGCCCGATGTAATGAGGTACTCGTAGTATCCGCTGCTGAGTGCAACATCATCGGTCAATTCAGAATGCAGGTTCACGACAAGCTGCGGAGTACGCAGCGTGGTGTCGCGCACCGGAGTTACCAGCACAACTTTCGGCGCCTCATCCACCTGGGGATCGAGGACGATGATCCGTTCGTACGACCGATCGGTAAGCGTGAGCGGCGCCGGCTTTCCAGGCATGACGAATTGCGCACGCCAGCTCGACCGCGAGCCGTCGACGCTCAATACGGCCACCCCGACCCGCGCTTGGACTCCCTCTTGTGACCCTACACCGGTTACAAGAACGGTGCTGCCGACAAGAGCGCGAACGGATTCGGGATCATCGAGCTGCTGTCGCCGCTGCCCCGAATAGCCGGGAGGGATTACCTCAACTCGCAGGTCATTCAGTCGGCTTCCCGCCGGAATTCCCCTCGCGCCATTAGCGCCCGCGATTCGTCCAAGCAATGCAGCCCGTCCGAATGCGTCTGATGGCAATACATATAGTAGTGCGGCTCCAAGAACGAGAGCTCCAAACGCTGGAACCACCGACCGTTGTATGGCGTTTGTTGTGACTCCACCGATATCCTGTCTCGCGACGGCTGACTCTAATGATGATGAATCAACCTGAAGTTCCGGATCGATTGCGGTCACGAGAGCGTAGTGCAGCGCAGGTAGTTTTTCCTCTAGCCACAGCGCGACTCGGCCGTCGGACATGAGGCGTCGCGCCCGCCACAAAACAATTCCGCCAACCATTACGCCGAAGAGCAGTGATAAAAGCAGCGCATATTCGCTGATGAACTTGGGACTGCGTGGCCACGATGCGACAAATGCGAAAATCGCAAATGATGCGAGTGTAACGCCGGCACCCCATGCAATGGCGGACGCCCCGACGCCTGCGAGTAGCTGGCGACGCGTGCGAATAACGCGATCGCGTGCCGTCATCGACGCCTCACGTATAGCTCACTCAGCGCTGCAAGAAGTGCGATGCCGAGAAGCCACGGTGCGAGAGGTGAATCGATGTCCTCACGAGCGGAGAAATTCTTGCTCGACGCAAGTGGACCTTTGCCGGTGAGGCTTGCGAGTGCCGCGACGGGGCGAGGTGTCGACGAAATGCCGCCACCACAGACTGATGAGATCGAGCTCACGAATCGTACAAATTCCGGGCGAATCACGAGATCCCCAATTGCGACGACAGGTATTGCCACTGACTTGATACATGACTGTCCAATTGGTTTTTCAATTGCGGCAGGCTCGCCATCAGCCCACCATGCAATCACTCGCGCAGTTCGAATCGAATCCGCCGGAAACTTCCATCGCCTGGAGAATGGCGCGACGACCTGAATCGCTCCGGTCGTTACCCCGCCCGATAAGTCGGGTGACGCAGCAACAGCAAACGGTGGTCGTTCACTCACGGGCCAGACTACAACGGGTTGATTCTCATCCGGAGTAAATGCCGCTGTACGAAAAAATCTCGCAGCCTTCTGCTCCGGCAGCTTGTTCGCAATTGCAGTCGTAATAGCGAGAGCATCTTCAGAGTTGGAGCGCAGATCGATCTTAGTCGACGCCGCGCTGGAGGAATCGATATGAGCAGCGGTGCGCACGATTCGAGCTCGGCCCTTCCAAAGTTTTCTGATGGAATCAGTCGCTGCGTCAAACTCTTCATCCACGAGCGGAGATACTATTACAAGATCGATGGAGTCTACGCGATCACGCATTGCGCTCGCTGCGCGCAACGAAGCAATCAACGCACCGGACAAATTTCCGGTATTCGCATTACGCTTAACGACTCCGAGCGAATCAATTCCACCGAGATTGCGCGCCGACGAATCGAATACGATTATCGCATCACCTTCACGATAGAGACGCTTTGTCGTGTCAATCGCCTCGCTGATATTCGCAACTGCGCGCGAAGCATCCACAACAAAAATCTGCCCCTGTGCCTGACGCGAAGGCTTGATCACCGGTCGCGCAAGCGCTGCTCCAGCAGCTAGCACAATCAGAACGCGAAGTAACATCAACAGGAGATCGGAAGGACGAGCGTCGCGTACGATTGCGGTTGCAGGCGAGTCGGGCACAAAGCGCGCAGTCGGCAGAATCGCTGCACGTGGCTGACGCGTGACAATGAAATGGAGCGCCACAATTCCGAGAGCAACTGCGAGCGCACCGAACAAGAAGCCCGGAGCGAGGAACGTCATGCTATCGCTGCTCCAGTCCTGATCGCAGTGACTCTTCTGATCAGATGGTCGACCGTCTCATTCCCGGGGATCGCCATCGTGAACGAGACCCCGGTATCACTCCACTCGTGGGCCAACTTATCGCGCCACGCGTCGAACGCCTCCACATACTGATCACGCGCATCACCGATCATCGGACGCCGGATATCGGAAGCCTCGGGGTCAGCCACCATCGCACTGTCGTGGGATGGATCGAGCTCCTCGCGCGCTACTATATGTATGGCATGCACCTCCCGGCCTGCGACAACCCATCGACCCGCTACTGACAGAAGGTCTTCAGCATCGCCGAGGAAGTCGGTGATGATCACGATCCTCCCACCGGTCTGCGCCGCCAGGGAAACCGCCGGCGACATTGGCGAAGTCCCACTCGGCGAAGTTTCGGAAACAGCACGAATGATCTCATGGGTCACACTGCTTCGCATTCGTGGTGCAAGCAGCAGCGGATCTCCGTCACGCGCGATCACAAGCCCGACAGGATCTCCGCTGTTTCGCGCAACTGAACCGAGGCCAACACCTAACTGACCTGCAAGCTGCCACTTCGCATTAGTCCCAAGGGGAAACGCCATCGATGCGCTTGCATCGAGCACGATCATTGTCGGAAGAATCGCGCGATCATTAGAGAGACGGATGTACGCTCGATCACTGCGCGCGAAAAGTTTCCAGTCGATTCGTTTCGGATCATCGCCCTGACGATACGGCCGATATTCCGTGAACTCAGCCGAGATTCCACGGAGTCTGGAGGTATGAGCGCCGGGAATTCCCCCGCGCACAGCTGACCGCGCGGGCCAGCGAATTCCGCGGACGGCGTCCAGAAGTGGAGCAAATTGCCTGTATGAATCGCCCGGCTGAGCGTTGCCGGAATCTTTCACGCCCGCGTCAGCGGCGGTCCCCTCGCGCCGAAAACGAGCCATCGACCTAAAGCTTGATCTCGCTCTTCGGCGGCTTCACTTCCTCGAGAAGGCGATCGATGATCTGCTCAGCGCTGACGCCTTGCGCTTCAGCAGCGAAGTTTGGAAGAACGCGGTGACGAAGCACCGGTCGTGCAACGCGCATGATGTCGGCAGGTGCGACAGCAAACCGTCCGGCAAGAAGTGCATGAGCTTTTGCGCCGAGTATCAGTGCTTGTCCGGCGCGGGGGCCTGCGCCCCATCGGACGTATTTCTTCACCATCTCGCCCGCATCGCTTTCGGCCGGTCGCGTTGCGCGCACGAGTTGCGCAGCAAACCGCAGGGCCGGCTCGGCAGCTGGAATGTCGCGCACCATTCTTTGGAGCGCGCGCGTTTCGTCTCCGCTAATAACGGGAGTGAGCGGCTCCGGATCTGCGCCCGTTGTCGCTCGAAGGATTCCTATTTCGGCGTTCTCATCGGGATATCCAATACGCACGTCGAACAGGAATCGATCGAGCTGGGCTTCAGGAAGAGGATAGGTTCCTTCCTGCTCGATTGGATTCTGTGTTGCGAGAACGAAGAACGGCTCGGGCAGCATCATTGTATCGCCTGCAGCCGTGACGCGATGTTCCTGCATTGCCTCGAGGAGCGCAGCCTGTGTTCGCGGCGGTGCACGGTTGATTTCGTCAGCGAGTAAAATATTCGCGAACACCGGGCCGCGAACGAATCGGAATGAGCGTGACCCCGTCGCAGTATCTTCTTCCATGATCTCGGTGCCCGTAATGTCACTTGGCACGAGATCCGGCGTGAATTGAATTCGCTTGAACTCGAGATCCATTGCTTCACTGACACTACGGATCATGAGTGTCTTTGCCAGGCCTGGAACTCCGACGAGCAATGCGTGACCGCCCGCGAGCAGCGCCATCAGGATCTCTTCGATTACTTCTTCCTGACCGACGATGCGCTTGGCGACTTCGCTGCGTAAACGCGCAGCTGCCGCGAGAAGATCCTCGCGTGAGGATGAATGCGCTTTGGCGGTCATTGATTGAAGAGCCATTTCCGTTCTGTCCGGGGGGCGGATGCGAAAGGTATCCGGGACCCTATCTAAATGTAGCAACAGCAAACTGTAATTCTTTTGTAAGACCCTAACTAAATGGGCTTTTTCGTCGTACGACTGATTGCGACAGGTTGTTCCTCTTCCGATATTCGATTCACTCCAACCACAACCAAGTGAAATCAAGACGCGAATTCCTCAAGCAGAGTGGAGTCGCCGCAGCGGCTGTCGCCGCGGGCACTGTCCTCTCGCCAAAGAAATCGTACGGCCTCGCATCGTCGGTTGCTGCAGCGATGCCGCCGGACGATATCGTCAAGGCGCTCATGATGACCGCCATCAACACGGCAAAGTCCGCCGGCGCCAGTTATTCCGATGTACGCATTGGTCGCTATCGAACGAGTTTCGTCTTCACGCGAGAGCGTCAAATCGTTCAGACTGCCGATATCGATAATGTCGGCGCCGGCGTGCGTGCACTCGTAGACGGAACATGGGGTTTCGGCGCGACAAAGACTTTGACCAATGACGGCGTTGCTGCTGCCGCACGCGAAGCGGTTGCAATAGCGAAAGCAAACCGCATTGCGCGCGATCAGCCTGTGGTGCTTGCGCCGGTTCAATCATATCCGAACGGTACCTGGAAGAGCTCGTTCAAGATCGATCCATTCACGATTCCCATCGAGCAGCGTGCCGATCTTCTTCTCAGAGCGAATGCAGAAGCGTTGAAGGTGAAAGGTGTGAAGTTCGTGAATTCAGGTCTTCAATTCGTCAAGGAAGATCGGAACTTCGCTTCGACGGAAGGCACCGTTCTTTCGCAGACTATCGTTCGCGTAGCCGTGCCGTTCCAGATCACCGCCGTCGCCCCGGATAATTCTGACTTCCAGACGCGCGGCAATGTTGTCGCTCCGATGGGCCGCGGATGGGAATACGTTCTCGAGCAGGACATCGTCGGCAACGCCGGCAAATGGGCTGAGGAAGCAGCGGCAAAGCTTGGTGCGAAATCGGTTGAGGTTGGACGATACGATCTCGTGCTTCACCCGAGTCACCTGTGGCTCACCATCCACGAATCGATAGCACATCCAACCGAGCTCGATCGCGCTCTCGGATACGAGGCGAACTACGCCGGAACGAGCTTTGTTTCGCCGCCTGAAAAAGTTCTCGGCAAACTGAAATACGGTCCCGAGTTCATGAACATTCAGGGCGATCGCTCACAGGAAGGTGGCTGCGCAACAATCGGTTGGGATGATGAAGGCGTGAAGCCTGAGCAGTACCTCATCATCAAGAACGGAATAGTCAACGATTATCAAACGACTCGCGAGCAGGCCAACTGGCTCAAGTGGTGGTACGATCAACAGGGGCGTCCAACACGTTCGCACGGCAACTCGAATGCGGATTCATGGGGAACCGTTCAGTTCCAACGCATGCCGAACGTGTCACTGCTGCCCGGCACCAAAGAGCAGAGCTTCGAAGACATCATCGCTGCAACGGATAGAGGGATTGCAATCGTCGGGGATGGATCATTCTCGATCGATCAGCAGCGCTACAACGCGCAGTTCGGCGGACAGGTCTTCCACGAAATCAAAGGCGGCAAGATCGTCGGACCGCTCAAGGATGTCGCGTATCAGATGCGCACTCCGGATTTCTGGAACTCGATGGATATGATCGGAGGAAAGGCAAGCTATCAGATGGGATCGGCGTTCAATGACGGAAAGGGACAGCCCGGCCAGTCGAACGCAGTCAGTCACGGCTGCGTTCCCGCGCGATTCCGCAACATCAACGTCATCAACACCGGGAGGCGCGCATGAGCCGCTCTTCAAATTCTCGTGAGCCGAGGAGGCTTGCTGAAGCGGCTTCGTCGATGCCCGAAGGCGCTGTTATGGGGCGCGAGCAGGCGCAGGCCCTCATTGAAAAAGTCGCGAAGATGTCTAAGGCCGATGACATCCAGATCAACGTCAACAGCGGCTATCAGGCCGACGTTCGATTTGCTGCAAACCAGATGTCGACATCCGGCGGAGTGATCAACTCGCAGCTCGTAGTGCAAAGCACGATTGGAAAAAAGCACGCAGCTACGGTTACCAATGATTTGTCGGACGACTCATTGCGTCGCGCAGTTGAGGATTCGGAAGCTCTCGCAAAGCTTTCGCCTGACGATCCTGAGACAATGCCCGGGCTTGGTCCGCAGCAATACGTTCCCGTCAACGGATATTTCTCCTCGACGGCTGATCTTTCGCCAACCGATCGCGCGCGGGCTGCATTGACTGCGCTCGAGCCTGCGAGAAAAGCAGGTGACCTGAAAGCCGCCGGCTTCATCATCGTCAACTCCGGCGCCAGCGCACTCGGCAACGGCAAAGGGCTTTTTGCGTACAACCGCGCAACGACAGCCAACTACACACTTACAGTTCGCACCGACGATGGAACGGGATCGGGCTGGGCTGGTGCCGAGCATCCGGACTGGAAGCAGATCGATTTTCCGGGATTGGCGACGCATGCGATCGACAAAGCGCGATTGTCCCGAAATCCAGTCGCTATCGAGCCTGGTAAGTACACTGTAATTCTGGAGCCGCAGGCGGTTGGCGATCTGGTTCAGCTGATGGCCTTCTCGCTCGGCGCACGACAAGCCGACGAGGGGCGCAGCGCGTTTGCGAAGCCGGGCGGCGGGAACAAGATTGGCGATCAGATTGTCGACAAGCGCGTGACGCTTTTCTCTGACCCTCAGGATCCGCAGCTCCTCGCGCAGCCCTTTGACGGACAAGGGCTGCCGATTGCGCGTCAGGTCTGGGTGGAGAACGGAGTTTTGAAGCAGCTCTTCTATTCGAGATTCTGGGCGCAGAAGCAGGGAAAAGTTGCGACAGGTTTCCCGACATCGGTGAAAATGGCCGGCGGGACTACTTCAACAGAAGACATGATCAAATCGACGGAGCGCGGAATTCTTGTCACGCGGCTCTGGTATCTGCGACAAGTTGATCCGCGAACGATTCTCTATACGGGTTTGACGCGTGACGGAACATTCCTGATCGAGAATGGAAAGATCTCGAAGGCGATCAAGAATTTCCGGTTCAACGAGTCGCCGTTGTTCATGTTGAACAATGTCGAGGCAATTGGTCCGGCAGTTCGTATCGGTGGAACCGAGAATGGTGGTCCGATAGTGATGCCGGCGATTAAGGCAAAGGATTTTACGTTTACCTCGCTGTCAGATGCTGTATAGGCGTCTCGCTTAGAAGGGACAGCGGGGGTACGCGGATCTCACGGATTTCGCGGATTCACGCGGATAAATACAAAAACCAACGGCTGTTTGATCGTTGGTTTTTGTTT
>DATLDN010000070.1:0-7316 GCA_035525855.1 Gemmatimonadaceae bacterium | reverse complement strand
CCCGCCACCACGGGGGCTCGATCATAAAGAAAGCGCGCATCATCCGAGAGAACATTCGAGAACGCGGCACGCAATCCATCCTTGTATGCCGTCGCTGAGAGCTCGCGATCGACCTTTAACAAAGACTCCCGCAATGTCTTCGCCGTTTGCGCGGGAGGAGGAGCCTGAGCTCCTGCTGCAGCTGCGAAAACCGCAATCGAAAGTACGGAGAGCCCGCAAATAGAAATCACATCATGCCCCGGCAAATAAGCGAAGCACAAAATAAACCGGCGCCGATACATCGGCGCCGGTCAGAAAGTATGAATCGTATTAAAACAGGGACGAGCCGTTAGCGAATCTTACGCAGCTCCACGCTTCCGTTGACGGTGTTCATACTGATCCGCCGCCCACCGCGCCCGATAGTTCCCTCAGCGTGCCTCGGACCGAATTTCCCCGAGAGCTGAACCGGAAAATCGCTCACGATACCACCGAACATCGTATGCAACGAAACATCGGCATCGATCGATGCTGGAGTTTCTACAGTAATAGTTCCATTGACTGTGTTGAACTTCATATCGCCATCGCGATCGCGATCGCGCGATAATGCGACCATTCTCGCATTGATATTTCCGTTCACCGTCGATGCGTTCACCGGTCCCGCGCTGGTTGTGACTCGAACGTTGCCATTTACCGTCGACGCGCGAACCTGACCGCCGGCATCACTTACTTCTACGCCACCATTCACTGTGCTCGCGCGAACTTCCGAGCCAACACCGCGCACTGACATCGCACCATTTACAGTTCCTGCGCGAACGCGAACGTTACGCGGAACCTGCACAGTGAATCTCACTTCGACAGTTCGGTCGCGATCGCCACGATTTCCGTGATCGGAAGAATGGTAACCCTCTTCGTCGCACGTATCGTCTGGATGAAACAGCGCGCACACGCGGACGTCACCACCATTTTGATATACAATGAAGCGAACGTCGCGAATGTCGCCGTCGCGATGCGGAATTTTCTCCGCGCGAACGTGAACCGAATTGTCTGAGCTCGGATCGATACTTACCGATCCGTTCACATTGTTCAGAATGAACCAGTTCCCGCTCTCAACGCGACCGTTCCACGTCCAAACCCGGTCGTTACGACCCAGCTCCTGCTGCGCACGAAGCGAAGCAGGCGCAACAGCGGCGATGGCGAGAGAGGCAGTAACAGAAAGAACAGCGAAAGTTTTCATGTGTCAGTCCCTTAAGTCGCGCCCGTCGGCACGCTCGAGTTTGATGCTTCCACTGAACGATTCGGCGACGATGCGCGACCGCCCGTTGCCGATCTTGAATTCCATTTTTCGGCCTGCCCCACGCCCGTCATCGCTGGGCTGAAGCGTCACCGGAAAATCACTGTCGACCGATCCGCTGAACGTTTCGATCCTTAGCTGAGCCCCGACATCGGCTGGAAGCACGAGTCGAACACCACCCGAGTGGGACTTGAATTCATACGTCCCGTCGGGGGCGAAAGTGCCGGAATAAGATATCCTGCCGCTGACGCTCCCCGCTCGGACAAATCGTGACTTCGCCGACATCATCATGATTCGCCCGCTGACTGTCTCAGTTTCCAGGTCGCCGCTGATATCGTTTGCATCTACGTGCCCGCTCACCGAGCTCGCACGGACGTCACCCGCCACCTGCGACACATCCACATTTCCCGAAACACTCGACGCCTTCACTTTGCGAGCAGCGTCCTGAACGATCACACCTCCGCTCACGGAGTTGATATCGACTTCACCCTTCGCCCCGCGAACGGAGATGGGCGCTGATATCGAATTGACGATTACGCGCGTTCCCGCGGGAACAGTCAGCTCGAACGTTCCGTCTCCGCGACCACCGCGGCTCGGATCGATCTGAAGACGAATTCTTCCGGGCTCGGCGTCGAATTGAAGATCGCCACGATCCGTGAATGCATGAATCCGAGCCTGATTCCCCGTGCCACCGGTGACGGTCACGCGGCCGGAGAATAATGAAAGATCGACAGTTGCCTGCCGGTCCAGAGTAACCACCGTATCGAGCGATTCTCCGTAGTACCTCGATTGCGCTCCAGCCGTTGCCGATCCGGCAACTGTAAGCACGGCCGAGAGAAGAACCCTCGCCATTGTGCGCATTTCCACTTTTTTTATCTATGTCCTCGACGGCAGCAGAGCCACCGTACGCAAGAGTTCAACTTTTTTGTCCAGCGCATGATTGAGCTGGTCGCTTAGAAAGCCGCTCTTCGGATCGCGCGCGAGTGCAGCGCGGCTCTGTTGAACAGCGGCGTCGATGATTTTGAGACTTTGCTCGACAACGGTAACGGTCGAAGGGTCGAGCTCTCTTCGTCGCTCGGTGATGATTGCCTGAAGACGCGAGATCTCATCACCATATGCGATCTCGGTCGGGGTGAGTACTCTCGCATTCGACCGCGAAGCCAGGCTCGCACCTGTTGATGCTCTACGAGCCGCCGGCTCGCGAACGGCGCGAGGTGTTGCCGAAGTTTCTGCCGAAGCTTGTGGAGCAGCCGCGACTTCTGCGGGCTCACGCGACGCAACAGCCATCTCGGGCGCATCGACAATAGCCGGTGGGTTTACCACCACAGCCGGTTGTGTTGCAACAGCAACACGCTGCTCAGCCGGGCGTAATGCACGCGACGTTGCAACGTAGGTGATTCCCGCAGTCGCAATCACAAGTGCAGCAGCCGCAGCTGCTGCCGCCGGGATCCACCTGCGATTCCTCTCCTGCGGAGTACGGCCGAGTGGAACAACAGTTGGCTCTATGCGGGCGGCAATTCCCGCCCATAGATCACGTGACGGCGCAAGCTCTGGAAGCCTCGCCGCTTCTGTTTGAATGGAGTCAATGTCCCGAAGGAGCGAATGGCAACGAAGACAGCCGGCAGCATGCTCGTCCACAAGCGATCGTGTAGCGCTGTCGAGTGTCTCCTCGAGATAATCGAGAAGTACGGAATCAACTTCTGCGCATGTCATCAAGTGTTCGGTCATCGTGTCAGTGCCTCTCTAAGTAGGAGACGAGCGCGATGCAGCTGCGCTTTACTTCCTCCTGCTGTAATCCCGCAAAGTTCTGCAATCTCCTCGTGCTTGTAACCCTGGACATCATGCAGAACGAAAATTTGTCTAGCTCCCGGCGGCAAAGCGGCAATCGCCTTCGCCAGGTCCATCCGATCGGCGTCGCGAGGCATTGTCGCCGCACTCGCGAATCTCTCTTCGCCAACGTCTTCCTCATCGTCCTTCATTCTCTTTCGTGCGCGGCCTTCATTCTTCCGGTCGGTTAGCACGATGTTCACTGCAACTCTATGAATCCATGTCGAAAAAGCACTGTCGCCCCGGAACTGCGGCAACTTTTCCCACGCTCTTACAAAGACGTCCTGCGTCAGCTCTTCACCGCGAATCCTGCTTCCGCACATCCTCGTACAAAGTGTGAAAACCCTGTTCACGTTTGCCGCGTAAAGCCGCTCGAATGCACGCCTGTCCCCAGCCGCCGCCAATGCGACGTCCGCTGAATCTGCCACCGGAGTGGTTGGTTGCATCAAGACCGCAGCTGCCAATTGAGACTCTTCACTCTTTCGTTGCTGAATCAGATAGTTTCCGGCCCTGAAAGGTTTGAAGCTGTATGGATTTATCTGCGCTCTATCGACAGCGGCCCGTTGTGCGTTACGGCCCGAATCGTCGTACCGCCTTTACCCAGGTCGGTTGAGATCTCTCTGCCAATTCGGCCGACGACCGTGACGGGGAATCCAAGGCTCATTGGGCCGTTGTTCGTACCCGCTTCCAGGTGAGCTGAATAGCCATCCGGGACCCGCAGCGAAAGTGGGCCGTTGCTGGTCTCGGCGTCGAGGCCTGCGCCGGTCCATCCTGCACCCCCAAGGGTGATTGAAAGCGGGCCATTGGTGGTTCGCGCGCGAACATTTCCGGCAAGATTTCGTAGCGCGAGCGGTCCGTTGCGCGTCTCGAGCTGCATGTCGCCATTAATGTCTTCGACGAGCACCGGGCCATTGCGCGTGCTAACGCGAAGATCCGATTGCCGCGGCGCCCAGATTACGAGATTCGCTGTCCACGAGACATCGTCGTCGTAGTCATTGCCACTACGTGGACCCTCGGCATAAATGCTCGACCCTCGAACAACTGTCTGGACTCGCTTCGCAATATCGCGCGCCTGGCTTTGAGTCCGCGCGTCAACCTGGAGGCGCGTCGTAATGATGAGACTGTCGGGGCGCGATCCATAAATCGTGACACCGCCGTTGCGCTGCTCATCTACTGTGATCGTGCCACCTGGCGCTCGCATCGCCGTGTGACGAACCTCGCAATAACGCTCGCGGCGATCCCAGTGGCGATCGTCTCTGCATTGCTGCAGCCATTCCGCGTCGTCGCGTTGTGCGTGCGCTTTGTGCACAGGGATGATTGCGGCGAACACGATAAATGCGTAGACGAAGCTCATGTTACGAGGCATTGGATTTTTGATGTTGAGGTGATTGGCAATTTGACAACGCCAACACCGGCATCGTTTGAACCCTATTGCCGGGAAACGCGGAACGTGATGCGATAGCTCGACTGCGGAATCGTCGATTGAGATCGTGGGGCGGGCTGCACGCTGACTGCTTCGATCTTGTATCCGTCCGCGATGGTCGTGCGCGGGTCGAGATTTGTGTGAATGGTGCTCGGATTCCTGGCATTGCTGTTTGTGCCAACGAGCAACGCCAATGCGACGTCACCTGCCCAGACGCACTGTACGTCGATTGGGCATCGGGAGTCTTCGTTGACCTTCACCAGGGTCAATGTCACAGCGCCCTGGTCGACAATCGCCGTTTCGGTCGGCGAAAGCTCGAAGTCCTCACCGCTCTTAACGACTTTCGTGTTCGGAGAGCTTGTACCGACAACCGCGCACGCGGTTAGCGCAAGAACGCTGAGCAGACGTAGCATACCTAACAATAACGAATTGTCAGCTCAGCGTGCCGCAAGCGCCCCGCGCACCCGGCCGATGAGCGCAACTACACTGGGCAGATCATCGGCCGTCACCGTGATGTGACCAAGTTTGCGCCGTGGTGCGGGAGATTTTCCGTACATGTGCACGTGCACTGATGGAATTTCACGAAGCTTGGCGACGTTGGGCTCCCGCCCGATCACGTTCACCATTCCCGCGACGCCATGAACGGCCGTAGACCCAAGCTCCATTCCAGTAATCGCGCGCAGGTGGTTCTCGAACTGACTCGTGTCTGCGCCTTCGATTGTCCAGTGACCCGAGTTGTGGACGCGTGGCGCCATCTCGTTCGCCACCAATCCATCGACAGTCTCGAAAAACTCAATCGCAAGGACACCTACGTACTCGAGGTCCTCGAGAACTCGCTTCGCGTAATCCTCAGCACGTGATTGAATATCGGGCGAGACGTTCTGCGCGGGCGCAATCGAAAAGCGGAGAATTCCTTCGCTGTGATGGTTTTCTACGAGCGGATAAAACTCGATCTCTCCGCTGATTGCTCGAACTGCAATGATCGACAGCTCACGAGTGAACGTTACAAACTTTTCCAGAATCGACGGTGCGCCAACCACCGTGACCCAGCCTCGCTCGAGATCACTTCGCTCACGAATCACCGCCTGGCCTTTTCCATCGTATCCCTGTCGCCGCGTCTTTAGTACGCACGGACGTCCCACCATTTCCAATGCAGCACGCGCTTCGGTAAGTGTGTTCGCTATCGCGAATCGTGACGTTGGAATTCCGAGCCGCTCAAAGCACTGCTTTTCCATCATTCGATCCTGCGCGGTCTCGAGCGCAAGCGGGGAGGGTCTTACAGGAATTGTTTGAGCGATCGACTGAACAGGCTCGATTGGAATGCTCTCGAATTCGTAGGTAACTACGTCGAGCCCTTCATTGAAATGCGTGAGTGCCGCTTCGTTCGTGTAATCGGCAACGATCAATTCGCTGCACGTTCCCGCGGGAGCGTCCGACTCCGGCGCAAGAAATCGCGTAGATAGACCGAGTCTCCGCGCGGCGAGTCCGAGCATTAGGCCCAGCTGACCTGCGCCAAGTACTCCGACGTTCACCCGGTTACAGACGGGTCGGGGTTATCGAGAACAGCCTGCGTTTGTGTTTCGCGAAACGTTCTGAGCGCATCACGAATTTCGGGATGCTTGTTGCCGAGTATCGCTGCGGCAAGAAGTGCGGCGTTGATTGCGCCGGCTTTTCCGATTGCGAGAGTTCCCACGGGAATTCCAGCGGGCATTTGCACAATCGAAAGAAGCGAGTCGATTCCCTGCAGCGCCTTCGACTCGACCGGGACACCGAGTACCGGGAGAATTGTTTTGGCAGATGTCATCCCAGGCAAATGCGCTGCGCCGCCGGCGCCTGCGATAATCACTTCGATTCCCCGCTCTTCCGCCGACTGGGAGTATTCAAAGAGCAGATCAGGAGTTCGATGCGCAGAGACAACCTGCGTTTCGTGCGGAACTCCAAGAGCGTCGAGCGTGTCGATCGCAAATCGCATTGTCTCCCAGTCGGAGCGCGACCCCATAATCACGCCGACAAGGGGATTCGCCACTCTCAGGACGGAAGAACTTCTGGTACCAGATCCTCGACGATCATCAGGTCGTCACTCGATGGAAGACTGTCGAAGTCAAACACGAGCTGACTGATGCGGAAAAAACTGCGGCGGTGATGGCGCGTAATTCCGTGTGACGCGAGCCCTTCAATGTGCGCGCGTGTTGTGTAACCCACGTTGCGCTCCCACGTGTAGCCGGGATGACGCAGCGCGAGTCGTGTCATGAGATAGTCGCGAGTGACTTTCGCGATGATCGAGGCACAAGCAACCGAATGGCAGCGTGAATCGCCGTGAATCACAGCCGTGTGCGTGACGGGAAGCGTGCGCATTCGCTTGCCGTCGATCACAACGTGGTTCGGCTGCAGCTTCAGGCGGTTGAGTGCCCGTCTCATCGCGAGAACACTCGCCTGATAGATGTTGAAGCGCTCGATCTCGCCGACAGAGGCTGCGCCCAGTGCCCAATCGAGTGCGCGCTCACGAATCTTTATCGCGACTTTTACGCGCTGGTCGGCAGTGAGTTTTTTGGAATCATCGACGCCGTGTATCGCGCGCATGTCCGGTGGCATGATCACAGCACACGCGACGACAGGACCAGCGAGCGGACCTCGACCAACTTCGTCCACGCCGGCGAGGAGCGGGCCGTGCAGAGTTCGCAGTTCTTTTTCTATGGTCGTCCAGCGCTTTCGCTTATGAACGCGGCGACGAGCGGGCTCCTGCGCGGGAACGATCGGGCAGGGTTGGTCGGACTCGATGATTTTTTCGGCGCTCAT
>DATLDN010000066.1:0-5516 GCA_035525855.1 Gemmatimonadaceae bacterium | reverse complement strand
AAAACTGCCATGACGCTCACTCAAACAACTCCCTCTCACATTCCCCGTAGTTGACACACCCTCGTGTCGAGGCCTAACCGCCAGGAGAGGCTTGGTTCACAGTAGCGAGGAGGTCGGTCAGTTTCGCTGCTTTCGCGATCCCGGTAACCTCATCGAGCACCTTCTGCGCTTCGTTGTTCCGCCCCTGCTGCTTCAACGCATCCGAAAGAATTATCCCGGTTACCGCATAGGTGTAGGGAATTCCGAATGACGGACGATCGATCCAGTCACCACGCTTGATCAGCGCGCCCGGGGCCTTGAACACCTGCGTCCACAATGCATACGTGCGGGGCAAGTCCACAAAACCGTCGGCGACGCGAATCGTATCCTTGCTCGCGACGATCGGATTCTCGACGAGCTTCTCCGCCAGACCCTGTCGCAGAGTGTAATTCCCGAGACCGAGGGAGCGTCCATATCCACCGGTCGAGAAATAAATCGGCCGCTCGGGGTACGCGTCCTTGATCAATCTCAGCGTGATGATTTGATCGCGTGTGAGATATCCAGGCTGAATCGTCGCAATGAGATTCCGCTGCTGGAACGACATAGGCTGTCGAATCTCCCAGTACGCAGGAATCGAATCTGCTTCGGTAAACGACATCTTGAGCGGCGGCCCCTTCGGCACTGGCCAATTCTTTCCGCGATAAATTGCCGGGCCCTTCGCAGCATCGTACGGCCGAACAGGATTACGAATCATCTGCCGAACAAACCAATCGGTATTGAGATACGAAGTAACCAGCACCAGCACATCCTGGCGAACTCCCTCTACTTCCTGCGCATACCAGAGAGGGAATGTGTCGTTGTCCCCGTTCGTGATAATGATTCCGTACGGCTCGACTGAATTTAGAAGATCAGATCCCCAATCCGCGGTGAACGTTTCGCCGCGATGTGATGCGGCCCGCCAGTTTCCTGCGAGGGGAATCAGCCCGATCAAAAGAATCGGTGTTGCAAGAAGCCACGCGCGGCGGCTTGCATGTCCCGCGTTGTCGGGACGTGCTTCAGGATCACGATCGAGTGCCTGCGCAATCGACTGCCACACATACACGAGGCCGAGTGCTGCCCACACTCCCCAGGCTGAATAACTCCAGATGTAGAAGTAGTCCCTGTCACGAACTTCGCGGTTCACGGTGTCGCCAAGCTCAGGCGACTGCGACCATCCATACTTGAAGTTCATGTAGTAGATGAGAGCCAGCGTCAGCGTGAACATCAACGGCCCGAAATACCAGAATGTTCGCCGCTCATACTGCCAGTGGACGTACCCTCCTATCAACCCCAGTACGAGGAACAGCGCGGCGAGCAGCGCCTGAAGAGCGGCGCGCTCATTGTGTGGATCGCGCAGCCATTGCCACTCGAAGTAGAGCCACCACATCTGCACTTGCGCAGTGTACGGCGCGCCGCGTTCCAGCTTCTTGCCGTATTGCTCGCGATTGATGTTGTCCATCAGTCGCTGTTTGGTAAGCGACGTGAATGTACAGGACGCTTCGAGCTTTGTTGTGCAGGCAGTCGTTTCCCCCTCGTTCATCATCGGGAAATGCGCCGATCTAATAGGCTCGTAGATGAACGGAGTGAGACCAAGCAAGAGAACCGCAAACCCGGTGAGCAGCAGCTTCCACCGCAGGAACGTGCGCCACTTTCGCGCGGCAATCGCAAAAAATACCGCTGGTGCTGCGAGCATTCCTGCAGGGTGATTCGAGTACCCGAGTCCGAGTAGGTACGCGACGAGAATCAGCTTGCGATCGGCGGAAGGACTGTCGGGATCATCCGTCCACGAAATCATGAGCCACGACACGATGCAGAAAAAGAGAAGCGACACCGTGTACACTTTCTCGTTCACCACGCTCTGATTCCAAACCGTGTATGCGGTCGCGCCGATCAGAGTGCCGAGTGCCGCTCCTGCAATGCGCTGCCATCCGCGCCCGATCCATCCTGCGAGAACACGCTCTGTAACGAGGAACCAGAAACCAGCCGACGCCGCGCTGGTAAACGCTGCCATCGTGTTGATGTGTTGCGCGTAATTGCCGGGAAGCGGCAACATTCCGAACACATGCGCGAGTAGCACGAACAACGGATTTCCAGGCGGATGCGGAAGACCAAGAACTTTTGCGGCAGCCATGTACTCGCCGGTGTCCCACATCCACGTCGACGGCGCGATCGTGATGAAGTACAACAGGAACACAAGCAGCGCTGCGATTCCCGCCGCTTTATATGAAGGCCGGTACTCTTCCGGGAGCTCAGTCGTTCGCCTGAGCGGACGAAGAGGCCTCACCGGGCTCGTGGTTTTAGCTACTGGTCGCGTGTTTGCTGCTGTCATTACTTGTTGGACGATGTTGAGGAGACTGCGTCAGAAAGTCTTTTCATTACGGGCATTTCTTCCTGCGGTCCGCCCCAATCCGTTTTGTATCCGCTGATTTTTCCGTCGTCTGACAACGAAAACGTGACGAGGTTCCATCCATCCCGGTGATCGCGCCATACAACCTTGAAAGTATCGTAATGCCAGTGCTCCAGATCCCCAACTTCCTTGGGCGCGAGCTCGAAAACGAGGTGACCGTTCTCCATCGTCACCTTTGACTTCCCATACAAGCTATCCTCGTACACGCCCGCGTAGCGTTCCAGGTCGAGCGACGGATGCGTTCCCTTTATTCGCTTTGCTTCTTTCGCAAGAAGATCCTTCGCCTCGATCGAATCGTTCGACGCCTTTTCGATCAGCGCGATCTTGCTCCAGTCTCGTTGAGGAGCGCCAAGCACGCGATCGAAGAAGTAGTACATCAGCGACTCGCGGAGTGCGTTGCCTTCCATATTAGTCAGCACGACTATACCAACTCGTTCCTCCGGCAGAAGCCCAACCATCGAATTCATTCCCGACAGGCTGCCCGAATGCGAGAGCATCTCGCGCCCGCGATAATCCTGAACGTTCCATCCAAAGCCGTACGTGCGAACGTGTGTGTACGGATTGAACACGCGATATGCCGAGTCGATGCGCTGCGGCATCTGCGGAAGGTGTGTCTCGACGAAATTTCTCTTTGAGATCAGTCGCTTTCCGCCAACGCGCCCGCTGTCGAGCTGAAAGCGCACCCATTTCGTCATGTCGACGATGTTGGAATTGATTGCCCCTGCAGATGGGGCGTTGTCCATGTTGGTGTAAGTCACGATGCGAACAGCGCTATCGAAATTCGCGTGCGGCGTCGCGACGTTAGGAAGCGAAGGAAGCAAGGTTACGCTGGTATTCGTCTCGGTCATACCGAGGGGAACGAAGATTCGCTCGCGAACCAGATCATCCCATGATTTGCCGCCGACTGTCGCTGCGACTTCGCCCGCCGCAGCGTACATCAGGTTGCTGTAGCCGTAGTGCGACCTCAAGCTCCAGGATGGTTTGAGATAGCGAATGCGCCTCAACAGCTCCTGGCGTGAATACGGGGTTCCACCTGTCCACAGCAAATCAGCGCGTGCGAGTCCGCTTCTATGCGTGAGCAAATCACGGACAGTGAGCTCGCGAGTAGCGTAATCGTCTGCGAGGCGGAACCATGGGAGGTAATTCGTAACCTGTCCGTCCCATTTCACCTTGTTGTCATCGACCAGCATTCCGAGGAGGATACCGGTGAATGACTTCGTGTCGGATGCGATCGCGAAGAGAGTGTGCGCGTCGACCTTCTCCGGACGTCCAATAGTTCTTAGTCCAAACCCTTTCGCGAAAATGACTGAGTCGTTTCTGACGATTCCTACGGCAACGCCGGGAATCTTCCAATCACGCATCGACTTCGTGATGTAGTCATCGAACCCGGCGAGCGGGTCGCGTGCCTGTGCGCGAGCCTGCGTTGCCAACGCGATGACCAGCAGCAGCAAGGCGCCCGCTTTTAGAGGGAATCTCATTGGGCGGAAATCTACCACCCGCGCCCGAACCTCTCGACTACTTTATAGCCATGGATTTCTCGGGCGTCAGCGCTCAGCTCTCGGCGAACCCGTTTTTGGCGCTCCCTGTGCTTTTTATTTCGGGAGTCCTCACGAGCTTTACGCCGTGCATTTACCCGATGATTCCGATCACAGCGGCAGTTGTCGGCGGCCAGTCGGTCGGGGAAGTAGCGCCGCCACGATCGCGCGTTGTCCTGCTCACGCTGACGTACGTTCTGGGACTCGCGCTCGTCTACTCGATACTCGGCACAATTGCCGGGATGACCGGCACGATATTCGGGACTATCAGCAGCAATCCCTGGCTGTATTTCGCGATGGCGAATCTTCTCATCTTTGCCGCGCTCGCATTGCTCGACGTCGTTCAGGTTCGCGTTCCTTCTGCGCTTCTCACTCGCGCAGCAACTGCCGGGACGGCGGGAAAGTTCTCGGGCGCATTCGTTATGGGCGCAGTATCCGGCCTCGTTGCCGCACCCTGCTCGGCGCCCGTGATGGCGGCGGTCCTCACGTGGGTGAGTACGACAAAGAACGGCGCTCTTGGATTTCTTTATCTCTTCGTCTTTTCGATCGGGATGTGTGCGGTGCTTGTAGGAGTCGGACTTTTTAGCGGCACTGCGGCCCGATTACCCCGCGCCGGTGTATGGATGGTATGGGTAAAGCGAATCTTTGCCGTGGTCATGATCGGCGCAGCGGAGTATTACTTGATTCAAATGGGGCAACTTCTCTTCTAATGAAGTACTTCAAGATCTTAACTGCCGCGCTCGCACTGACACTTTCCTTCGCCGCGGTTGGTCATGCGCAGGATCTCGGCATCGAAGTCGGGAAGCGCGCACCTTCGGCGGTTGTGCACACTCTCGATGGAAAAGCCGTCAACCTGGGTGCGTATGTTGGAAAGACGCCGATTCTCATGGAGTTCTGGGCGATCTGGTGCCCAAACTGCCGGCATCTCGAGCCATCATTGATGGCGGCGGAAAAGAAGTATCGCTCCCGCATGAAATTCATCGGCGTTGCAGTTGCGATCAACGAAAATGCAGAACGTGTGAAGGCGTACTCGCAGAAGCACGCGTTCGCGCACGAGATTTTGTTCGACACTGAGGGCAATGCTGCCGAGGCGTACGATGCGCCGGCGACTTCGTACATTGTAGTGATCGATAAGACCGGAAAGGTCGTCTATACGGGATTAGGCGGCGATCAAAATCTCGAAGCTGCGATCAAGAAAGGCCTCTGACGTAATTACGTGCGACTCCTCTTGCTAGCGGGGGGATGACAGAGAAAGCGGAGTTCCGTCGCGCGCTCGGCACCTTCGACGCTACCATGGTCGTAATCGGCGGCATCATTGGCGCCGGCATCTTCATCAATCCTTACATCGTTGCGCAGCGCCTCGACACGAGCGCGCTAGTCTTGCTCGCATGGATAGTTGGCGGCGCCATCGCACTGGCTGGCGCATTCGCATTCGCCGAGCTCGGATCGCTGTTTCCACAGGCGGGCGGGCCATACGTCTACCTCCGCCGCGCCTATCATCCCGTCGTCAGCTTCCTCTACGGGTGGGCCACGCTGCTCATGGTACAGAGTGGCGG
>DATLDN010000052.1:0-5701 GCA_035525855.1 Gemmatimonadaceae bacterium | reverse complement strand
CAATGAACCCGCCGGATTCGATTATCGGTCTGCGAGCTCCGCCCAGCGAACGTTGCTCAACCGCTCGTTCACTGTGAAGTAAAAACGATTGCCGTCCGACGTGAACGCCGGACCATAGTTCGTGCCGGGCGGCATATCGAGCTTGACGAGAAGACGCGGACGGCCTGGTCGTTTACCGCCGAGCGACAACGACCAGAAGCCAGCGTGACCCGACTTATCCTCTCCCACGAACCACATCGTCTCTCCATCACCCCGCCATAGCAAGTACGTCGGAACAGGATCAGTCTTTGAATTCTTCCTTGGCGCGTAAATCGTACGGATCTCGCCCGAGTCGGCAGGTATTGTCTGAATGCTTCCGTCGAGAAGCACATACGCAATCGACTGTCCGTCAGGAGACCAGACAGGCAGCTGTCCATCGTTCAATCGCCATACGGGCTTCGTCCACGCGCCATTTGCACCTCGGCGAAAGAGAAACACACCACCGGTTTCCTTCGAATGCGACCATGCGACGATCGAATTTCCATCGGGCGACCAGCGCGGTACACCAGCATCACCCGTGATACCAGTCAACTCCTGCTCGCGATCGTTGTCGAGTCGCTTAACGAACACGCGTCGCGCACCCTTCAACCACTTGTGCCACGCGAGCTCCTCTCCACTCGGAGAAAGATCTGCTGCGTATTCGGGAGTTGCATCGAGCGTCAGCCTTTCCTCGGCGCCGCCGGTCGTGGGAATTCGATAGATGTCGGAGTTTCCTCGACGATCGCTGTCGTAGATCAGCCACTTCCCGTCTCGTGATGCGGTCAGAAGCTCGATCACCTGATTTCCTGACGTCATTTGCTTTGCCGCCGAGAACGTCAGAGCAGTGTCGTGCGGTATTGGAATGCTCCAGATGTTCGATTTGCGCACCGGCACCGAATAAGCAACTCGCCCGCTGGAAAGACTGACCCATTCTGCGTTGAATCCCACTCGAGTCGGCTGGCCTTCGGCGCGACCGTCGGAACCGATGTCGATTGCATACGCTTCTCCTGAAACGCCATCACGATTGGAAAGCATCCAGAGAGTTTTTCCGTCGGCCGACCACGCAGGACTCTTGTATTCGTAAGCATTGCCCGTGACGTCGATCGATTTTCCTCCCTTCGCCGGAAAAAGGAGAATTGCGCTTTGCGCTTCGTTTCCAAAGAGAGGCCCTGGAGTAAACGCAATCTGATTTCCCGATACGCAGGCAATCCACTTTCCATTTGGTGACCAGACGCACGAGTGAAGCTGATATCCTCTTCCAACGAAGCGAGTATTGCTCCCATCGACAGGTTTTACGAGGAGAGAATCGCTTCGCACAATCGCAACTGAATCACCTGACGGCGACCATGCAGCTGACCTGATCATCCCATCGCCTTCGCCACCTTTGGCGATCAATCGTGACGACCCGCCTAACGACGGCGAGGCATACGCATTGTTCTTCGCGAGGAAAAGAATCTCATCGTTATCGGGCGACCAGCGCGGCATCAGCTGAGTGTCAGACGAATCAGGCGACAGTGACCATGCAGCGCCTCCCCCAATTCTCTGCACGAAAATGTGGAGGTGACTCGAATTTCCTTTCGCGTACGCGACGAGTCGGCCGTTCGGTGAAATCGCAGCCTCGACTTGCAGTCCTTCCTCGACTGTAAGCGGCATCGATCGGGCGATCGAGATTGACGTCTCTTTGGATGACATCTTCAATGCAGCGATCCCTCCAATTGCAACTATTGCAATGAGCGCTGCAATCGGAGCGAGTTTGCGCTGAGCACGACGCGGACTGTCGACATACGGCAACCGCTCGCTTACCGCTTCTGCTCGACGTGGCGAAGGCGCAAGGCGGGCAGGTGAAGACTGCACAGCGAGCGGTGCAGCGGTCGCGGCCCTCAAGGCTGTTGCAAGCGCCAAAGTTTCAGCTGCCGGCTCAGCATCGAAGTCGGTGGACAATCGCGAGCGATAACTCTCGAATGCAGCCAGTCCTCCAGCTCGGTCGCCCATCGCGCCGTGCAGTGACATCACTCGTCGTACGATTGTTTCGTCGTCGGGCTGTATCTCAGTAACGCGTCGCGCAATCGTCAGTGCTTCCTTCAGCCTGCCTTCACGCTCGAGCTCGTTGATTCGCTCGATCGACGATGACGACACTGCGACTTTTAGGCGAAGTCTCTCGGAATCGAGCCAGCGCTGGAATCCTTCGCTGTCCGAAGGAAAAAGACCGGGTAGGAGATCGCCGCCGTATTTCGCGAGCGCATCGTCCGGCCTGCCGTTTTTGAGTGCGTCCCAAACCGCTGCGACATCCGTTTCGATTGCGGCGGGGTCTACTGAAATCTCCTCGTCGCCACGATTCCGAAGTACGTCTTCGCCGAGGCTCTGACGCAGGACGTACACTGCGTTGCGGAGCGACGTTCGGGCGTGCGCTGTGTCGAGCTCCGGCCAAAAGAGGGCAAGCAGAAGGTCTCGGCGATGCCACGTTCCGGGGGCCGGACTCGCGAGATACGCGAGTAAAGCAAGCCGTTTCGGCTGACGAAGAAGTGCGTCGAGGTCAGTGCCATCCGCAGAGCGAAGGTGAATTTCCCCGAGCATTCGGAACGCGATCATCCGACAAATGACGGACTTTTTGCGGAATTTTGCAACAAATCGCCCAACTCACGGCTAAAAGGCGGCTGTGAGACGGTAGGCTCACATGCCGGCTCTATCCTCCCCGCGTGTTCAACCCACCTTCATGCGAGGAGTCGTCTCAATGTTGTCTGCATCCCCTCTTTTTAAGCGCGCGGCTAAGGTCATGACCATAGTCGCCGCTACCACTCTTGCCGGCTGCGAATCCGGCACCGCCCCGGCTTCACCTGCTGCGGACCTCGGCGTGGGCATCACTCAGCAGAAGCTCAGTCACGATGACATGGCGGCAGCACTCGACGCCGTCCGTTCCGGAAACGAGCAAAGCGTTGCGGCGGCCCCCTCGCTCGTGCCGCCAGGAGTGCCGCTCGCGCCTTTCATTGAAGCGCGACTGTACGCAATCGCCAACATTGCGATGCACGATGCTCTCAATGCAGTGATTCCAAAGTATGAGCGCTATGCTGATGACGGTGCGATCGATAGTGACGCAAACGCGGCAGTGGCGGTTCTCACCGCAGCGCGCGATGCGATCAATGGTGCAGATCCGGGTGCAGCGGCCGCGACGAATGCATGGTACACAGCTGCGATGACTCCTTTTGGCGGCGCACCGGGATTGGCGGATGGAATAGCAATCGGGCAGCGAGCTGCTGCGGCAATTCTCGCAATGCGTCTTACCGATGGCGTGAACCCCACTGGTGGTATCGGACCATACACGCCGGGATCAGGCATTGGCGATTATCAGTTCACGTTCCCGTTCAATACTCCGGGCTTCGGTGGCGGCTTCGCAGATGCTTCGAATTGGGGCGCCATAGTGACGCCGTTTGTGCTCACAAGCGCGTCGCAATTCCGCCCGGGTGCTCCATATGGTGCCGCGTCGAATGCGCTCGCCGTCCAAACCGCGCAGTACACTGCAGACTTCAATGAAGTAAAGGCTCTTGGCTGCAACGGTTGCACTCGTACGCCCGATCAAACCGAGATCGCACTGTTCTGGGTTGAGAATTCACCGACCGGTTGGAATCGAATTGCGAGAACGATCGCGGAGCAGAGAAAGCTGGATGCATTCGAGACAGCCCGGCTTTTTGCGCTGCTGCAGATGGGCCAGTTCGATGCGTACACGGCGAGCCTCGAGGCCAAGTACCACTACAATTTCTGGAGACCGGTCACTGCAGTTGCGCTTGCTGCGACTGATGGAAATCCGTCGACGTCATTCGCAGGCGGCTGGGACGTGGTCGCGTTCCCAACTCCGCCTGTTCCGGATTATCCGAGCGCGCATGCGACTGCTGGTGGAAGTGCAGCGGAAGTAATCGAGGATGCAATTCCCGGTGGTGGAAAGAAATTCTCAACCACGAGCGGTTCGCTACCCGGCGTAACACGGTCGTTCAAGGATGTCGGCGACGCGGCTGATGAAAATGCGTTGAGTCGAGTTCTTGTGGGCTACCACTTCAGGGAAGCGACGAAAGTCGGGTTGAAGCAGGGGCGCGACGTCGGAAAATACGTCGTGAGAAACGCACTGCGACCCATTCACGGCAAATCCTAAAAACTTGTGTGCTACTGCCGCGACCGTCAGCTGATTTGCTGGCGGCCGCGATGGTAGTAACTGCGACTTAGCGGAGCTTTTTATGAAAATGAATCGAATGTTGTACGTGCTGTCGATCTTCGCACTGGCCGCGTGCGGTAAGGATGTCACCGCTCCTTCAGTCAAGGCGATCGCGACGAAGATTGTCGCTGTTTCGCCGGTGTTCCTGCAGGGAAGGGTCGGGTCATCGGTCAGTGATCGACCAACCGTAGTTGTCCTCGATCAAAACGGAAATCCAATGTCGGGCGTTTCAGTTCACTTCACGCCAAAGGAAGAGATCGGAACACTTTCTGGAACGAATGTCGTGACTGACGCGTCCGGCCGCGCGACAGTTGGCGAATGGATTCTCAGTACCACGTCGGGGACCAATCTCCTGATTGCGTCGGCTGGTATACCCGCGGTGATTTTTTCCGCGACCGGTACCGCTGGACCGCCCGCTACTCTATTCAAGCAGGACGGAGACGATCAGTTTGCTTTTCCGAAGTCGACCCTTCTGACGCCGGCGAGTGTTCTGGTCCGCGATGCTTATGGAAATCCCGTAGTAGGCGCGCAGGTAAAGTTTGAGGTGACTGGCGGAGGCGGTTCTATCGCGACGACCTCAGCGATGTCCGATGGTGGTGGTGTCGCGAGATTATTCGGCTGGACACTCGGCGCGGCCGGAGTGCAGACGTTGACTGCGGTAGTAGACGGACTGGCACCGGTAAAGTTCACTGCGACGGTTTTTGAAAGTCCCTGTGGCTCGATTCCACTTGGGGCGGGCGCTTCGCCACCGCTGGCTGATCTCGAGTCGTTTGGTTGCGCGCTTTCCGACGGCCGGCGCGCAAACTTTTACGCGATCACTGTCGCGACCGCAGGTTTGTATGAGTTCAAATCGCAATCTACGACACTCAACGGAGTGATCACGCTTGCGTTACCCAATGGGACTCCGGTTGCAGACGCGAGCACGCCTGCGGCGAGCACCTCACGTTTTCGTGCGTATCTAAAGGAAGGGCAGTACGTCCTGAGAGTGGCGTCATTGTCATCGTCGCAATTCGGAGCGTATCAAATCGGATTCACCGAAACGATGTCGATTGAAACCGGCTGCGAAGACGTTTTTCTGGCCTTCGACACAAAAGTCTCGCAGGTACTTCAGAAGGGTGATTGCGAGCCGCAGAAGTCGATCTATGCCGATTCATATCGCGTTTTCGTTGAAGCCGGCGGGCAAGTTGAAGTTACGATGGCTTCCAACGAGGTGGACAACGCGATCCTGGTGTCGGACCCGACGGGAGGGTACATCACGAGCACGTCCACGTCGTCGAATGAGACCGGAGAGTACGCGGCTCGCATCAAGTTCACTGCGCTAAAAAGCGGGTACTATTTCGTTCTGGCGACGACCGAATATTTCTCCGGTAATTACAGTCTGATCGTGCAGAGACCGAAGCCGTAAGGCAGTGGAGAAAGTAAGAGGCTGGGAGAGAGACACCTGGGAGCTTCAGAGGACCCACTTTGTCGCGGTCAACTGCT
>DATLDN010000051.1:0-3470 GCA_035525855.1 Gemmatimonadaceae bacterium | reverse complement strand
TGGGAGTTTTCGGGAAGTGTTGGAAAAGGTTTGCCAAAACGTTCTGACCGGTAAGTCCACTCAGTTTGCGGGTTTGGAGATTTCAGTTAGTCAGTTCAGAGATTCCAGTAGCATTTGCCGTGACGACGCATCACACCTCTCTCCCCCATCCTCTCCAAGCATCCGTCGCAATCCACTCAAGCCTTGCTCCCAGATGCGTCCGCCAGCAATGCTACTGGAATCTCTGAACTGACTAACTGAAATCTCCAAACGCGCAAACTGAGTGGACTTATCGGTCAAAAGCTTGAGCAAACCTATTCCCGATCCGCATAATTGTTTTTCCAAATCAAAGAGTTTTTTCTGATTCGTTTTTCAAAGTTTTTCCTAGCTGCAACCTTGTGTGCGATCCCTGCCTTTGCTCAGGGACCGATAATGCCGATGTCCATCACCTACGAGAATTCCGCCGAAGACGCGTGGAAATCGAAGAAGGTGCTGGCGAGTCGGACGGTAGAGTCGATGACCGATCCCACGGCTTGGACATTTACCGGCACTGGAAAAATCTCTTTCCTTCCGCCGAGCGCGGAGGCGGGACGCCCGGCATTGCGTGTGGACATGGACATGTTCACCGACAAGCCGGCACCAACGCGGAATCAGCTCTCGTCGGTAAATCTCAAGCGCACGTTCGCCGGAGACGATTGGACGAAATACAATCGACTTTCCTTCTGGGTTCGTCCGCTGGTCTCAGGATTTCCAATGCTGCCGCTCCAGATCGTGCTTCACAACGACGGCGCCGTCAAAGTACCGGATGCGTACTACCGCGAAGGAATTCACTACGTCACCCTCGACAATAATCGATGGACGCAAGTGAACTGGGAGATCACCCCGCTCGCGCGCGATAAAATCACCGGGATCGAAATTGGATACTGGGTGAACAAGATGCTTGCTCAGCCGTCCGACCGCGTTGCGTTCGAGATTGGACGAATCGATCTGCAGCTCGTTAACCCGGATATTTACGAAGGATGGTCAGTATCGCCTGGAACGATTTCTTTCAGCCACTCTGGGTATGATGCCGCATTTTCGAAGATCGCTGTGGCGAATGGACTTCCGGGCAGTGATTTCAAAATCGTCCGGATCAGTGATCCTCGCGCGGTAGTAACCAAACCGATAAAAACAGTTACGACGCGGCTCGGCAGTTTTCAAACGCTGGATTTCTCGTCTGTGAAAACGTTCGGGACGTATGTGATAGAAAGCGGAGGTGTACGAACTAAAGCGTTTTCAATTGCACCTACAGTATGGGATGTCTCGATATGGGCTGCCATCAACTTCTTCTTTGGCGAACGTTGTGGCTTTGCCGTCCCCGGCTCTCATGGCGTCGACCATCTCGATTGGTTTGCTACACACGGCGATCAGCGAATCACGATGAGTGGCGGATGGCACGACGCGGGGGATCTATCTCAAGGCCTCGTGAACACTGGCGAAGCGGTGTACGCGATGTACGCCCTCGCCGAAGATCTGCAGGCGGCACACCGCGAATCGTATCTCATTAAGCGGGTGATCGAAGAAGCCAACTGGGGACTCGACTGGGTTCTCAAGGTAAAGTTCGACGGAGGATATCGAATTGGTTTTGCGTCGCACAATCTGTGGACGAACAACATCGTCGGCGACGCAGACGATCGCACGCGTGAAGCAAAGAATGATCCGAACGTCAATTACATCGCTGCAGCTGCCGAAGCGATTGCGTATCGCGTATTGAAATCCTCAGATCCGAAGCGAGCCAGACAAAGTCTCGCAACGGCGGAAGCTGATTGGCGTTATGCCATCGCCGGTCATGAAGGACCCGACACCTGGGCAACTCCCGCTTATGCAGCAACGCCGATCGAGCTCGCCGGCATTGGTATTCTCGCATCCATGGAGCTTTATCGGGCAACCGGTAAGAAGATTTACTCGGACAAAGCGATCGAGCTCGCGCCGACAATCGTCGAGTCACAGCAGAAGACATACGTCGGCTCGCAATTTCCGCTCGCAGGATTTTTTTACACGAATCCGGCGAAGGACACGCTCTTTCATCAATTCCACAGAGCAAACGATCAGGCGCCGATAGTCGGGCTCATAAAGCTCATCGAAGCATTTCCAAATCATCCGGACTGGATGACGTGGTATTCGACGGTCGCGATGTATTCGGAGTATCAGAAGAAGAGCGCTCAAACCACGGAGCCATGGGGAGTTCTGCCTGCGTATGTCTACACTGACAAGGAATATCTCAACGTTCCCGAGAAGGGCGGACCGTACAATGCAACGCGCGAAGCGTTTCGCGAGCAGGTCCTCGGCGGAATGCCGATGGGTGACGGATACTATCTGAAAGCGTTTCCAGTCTGGTTCGCCCGCCGCGGCAATTACGGCGTTCTTCTGTCGCAGGCGAAAGCTTTGTCCGCTGCGTCGTTAATGCGTAACGATTCGGCGGGTCTAGATCTCGCCGAGAAGCAGGCACAGTGGGTTATCGGACGCAATCCGTTCGGGCAAAGCACGATGTACGGCGAGGGCTACAACTGGGCACAGCAGTACAGCGTTTCGTCTGGAGATTTCGTCGGTTCATTGCCTGTTGGAATGCAGAGTCGCGGCACCACTGATCTGCCGTACTGGCCATCGCAGAACATGTACGTGTATAAGGAAGTCTGGGTGCATCCTGTCGCGCGATGGATCTGGCTGATGGGAGATCTCGCCGCGCGACATACGAGTCGCGTGTCTGCGACCAGTACGCGTTCTTCGAATGGCGACTTGAACATTCAGGTTGGCGGAACGGGGAAATTCGATTTGCAGTCGCACAACCTGAATGTGACACGCACAGGCCCGCGCTCATTTACTGCCAGGATTGTCAGATCGAATGAGCCGTGGGTTGCTGTTGCAGTGTCGTCTCTCGATCCGCGTCAACGTGCAGAAGTGCTCGTGCGGTAGCGTGGGCTCTATTACTGCGACGTCAACTTGCGATCCGCCCTGCATTCACGAATGCCTCGACTGCAGGCGGTCCGGACCCAACACCCTCGTCGTGCTTGAAGTAGACGTACGCCTCGTTCCACGATTGCGATGCAACGCGCTGCGCCCACGTCTCCAGATCGGAAGCCGAATAGTCGAGCTTGTGCAGGCGCAAATATCCCCAGGTTGCCGTGCACACAAACGGACACTGCAGCTCCGCCGATTCCGACACGCACAAAGCGATGTCGCGATCCCGTAGAACGGCGAACGTCTCATCGTCGAACCAGCTTTCGTGACGAAACTCGAACGCATACCGCCGCTCGACCGGCAGATATCCGAGAAAGTTTTTCAATCGCTCTATGTCTTTTTTCAGATTCGGTGGAAGCTGGAACAGAATCGGGCCGAGCCGGTCGCCAAGCACTGAAGTGTTTTTGAGCAGGAACGAAACGAGAGATTCGGATTCTGCCTTGAGTCTCGTGTAGTGCGTGATTCTCTGACTTGCCTTTAGCGAAAACGTGAAT
>DATLDN010000036.1:0-4892 GCA_035525855.1 Gemmatimonadaceae bacterium | reverse complement strand
CATCAGGCGAGCGAGCTGTGGTTCAAGCTGATACTTCACGAGCTGCGCGGGCTCGTAACAATTCTCGAAGCAAACGACACGCTCGGCGCAGTTGCCGCGGTGAAACGGGTAAACGCCCTGGTGCGAATCGTTACCGCGCAGCTCACCGCTCTGGAAACTCTGCCGCCACAGCGTTTTGCGCAGTTCCGGGGATACCTCGGCACTTCGAGCGGATCGCAGAGTCAGCAGTTCCGTGCGATCGAAGCGATGTCGGGTCTGCGCGATGAACACTTTCTTCGCGTGTTAGCGGAGCATGGTGATATTCCCGCGCTCGTTCAGCAAGCGATGGAGAAACCGCCGTTGCAGCAGTTATTCAATGAGCTGTTGGAGCGCCATAACGTGTCGCTCGAGGATGTTTATCGTGAGGAACATCAGCGGCCACTTCAGATGCTCGCCGAAGGATTGCTGGAGTACGAGCAGGGCTTTGCGATGTGGAGGTTTCTCCACGTTCAGCTGGTCGAGCGAATTATCGGACCTCTCACCGGCGGTACCGGCGGTACTCTAGGCTCTCGTTATCTGCAGAAGACTGTGACACAAAAATTCTTTCCTGATTTGTGGGCCGTACGGAGCAAATTCTTCGCGGGGTGAAGAGGGCTCAATAGCCCGCACCCCGACGTCTGCTTAACTTGAAGCGATGCCTCCGAACCCCATTTATCTCGATCACGCGGCGACGACGCCTGTGCGCGACGAGGTTTTCGAAGCGATGCGGCCATTTTTCGGTCCCCGCTTCGGCAACCCGTCCAGCACGCACAGGTGGGGACGTGAAGCGCGAGCAGCTCTCGATGAGGCTCGTGAGCGCGTAGCGCGCTGTGTCGGCGCAAAAAGCGACGAGATCTGCTTCACCTCAGGCGGGACAGAGGGCGATAACCTCGCGATACTCGGCGCCTGGCGAGCGATGCGCGAGAAGGGACGCAGAGCGGTGGTCGCGTCACCGATCGAGCACAAGGCAGTCCTTGGCGCGATTCATCAGGCTGCGCACGAGGGAGCGGAAGAACGCATGCTCGATGTCTCCTGCGACGGACGCGTAACGATGGAATCGTTCGACGCAAAGGTCGACGACTCGGTTGCTGTTTGCTCCGTCATGTGGGTGAACAACGAGATCGGAACTATCCAGCCAATTCCGGAGTTTGCTGAGAAGGCAAAGAGCCGCGGTGTTGTAATGCACACCGATGCCGTGCAGGCATTTGGCAAAGTCGAGATCGATGCATCAAAGCAGATGTTCGATCTTCTTTCTATTTCAGGTCACAAGATTGGTGCGCCAAAGGGAATCGGCGCAGTGTACATTCGCCGAGGCACGCCGCTCGAGCCGTTGATGCACGGTGGTACGCAGGATCGTGGACGGAGGCCAGGTACGGAGAACGTCGCATTCGCGGTTGGCTTCGCTCGCGCGGTAGAGCTGACAATCGAGGAGCACGATCATGAGTGTCGTCGCCTCGAAGCGCTTCGCAACAAGCTGGAGGCTGCAATCGTCGCGAGCGTTCCCGACGCAGTGGTCCATGGTCGCAACGCCGAACGCGCGCCGCATGTTCTCAATGTTTCGATTCCCGGAACCGACAGCGAATCGATGTTGATGGCGCTCGACCTGAAGGGAATTGCCGCATCCGGAGGCTCTGCGTGTTCGAGCGGAAGTATCAATCCGTCGCACGTGCTGCTCGCGCTCGGGGTGAAGCCTGATCTCGCCGGCGCGGCGATCAGAATGAGCCTTGGCTCGCTGACGACCGAGGACGCAATCCAGAGAGTGACTGAGGTTCTGCCGGCTCTCGTGCAAAAGGCGCGTCAGTTCAGCACCGCTAACTGAGTCTCGGCGCAATTCTCATGAAGGAACGCGTTCTCGTCGCAATGTCCGGGGGTGTCGATTCGTCCGTTGCCGCTGCATTGCTCGTAAGCGCAGGATACGATGTGGTCGGCGCGACGATGAAGTTGTTTTGCGAGGGAGATGAAGTTCCCGATCGTCCATGTTGCTCACTCGATTCCGTAAACGACGCGCGCCGGGTTTGCGAGCAGCTTGGAATTCCGCACTACGTTCTCAATCTCGAGTCACGCTTCAGCCACGATGTAGTTGACAACTTTGCGCAGGAATACGCGCGCGGCCGCACACCGATTCCATGTGTGCGCTGCAACACGTTCACGAAGTTTCGCGACCTTCTGAGAAAAGCCGATTCAATCGACGCACAGTGGCTCGCGACTGGACATTACGCGCGCGTTCGTGACGGCGTTCTGTATCGTGGCCGCGACGACAATAAGGATCAGACCTATTTCCTCTGGGGAATTGACCGCGCTGTTTTGTCGCGGATGATTCTTCCCGTTGGTGATTCCACCAAGAGCGAAATTCGTTCTGCGGCACGAGAGCTGGGATTGTCAGTCGTTGCCGATAAGCCTGAAAGTCAGGAAATCTGTTTCGTCCCCGATGGGGATTACGTTCGAATTCTCGAGCGGAAGCTCGGACCGGACGCGCCGTCACTTCGACCTGGACCTGTCATGACATCTGACGGCAACATCGTCGGTGAGCACGAAGGTCACGCCCGGTACACCATCGGACAGCGTCGAGGATTACCGGGCGGCTACTCGCGTCCGATGTACGTCATCGCAATCCGTCCGGAAGATCGCGCAGTAGTTATCGGCCCTCGCGATGAGTTGATTGGACGCGGGATTGTCGCCCGCGAAGTGAACTGGCTTGTAGACCCTCCGGAAGTTGGGAAACAAGTTACTGTAAGAATTCGGCACCGAGCGTCGCTGGCCCGAGGAGAAATCGTTCGAATCGACGACGATGACATCGAGATCGCGTTGGACGAGCCGGTGATGGCGATCGCCCCGGGGCAGTCACTCGTGCTCTACGACAACGACCGTGTACTCGGCGGAGGATTCATAGAGTCCGCGGCGAGTCATCGATCAGCCGGACTTCCGATTCTCGCAGCATAGCCACGATGTATGCCGGTAAACGCCGGCAGAAGTGCTGACAGTGTCAGCTTTGAAAGCCGACGACACCGAAACCGACTCCTACTTCCCCCTCCAAATGAGGAATGGGTTCATCGGAGTGCCCTTCCACCACTCCTTCATGTTGTCTGATCGCCCGATCGCAAAATGCAAATGCGGTGCAGCCGGCGACGCATTACCTGTCGACCCCACGTAACCAATCACCTGACCTTTCTTCACTTGCATTCCTGCCGATAGCCCAGGCTGATATCGATCGAGATGCGCGTAGAGCATGATGTAGCGCTGCGACGTGTCGGCCATGTATATCGACAATCCGCCGGCAACGCTGTTGTGAAGCTTCAAGACCTGCCCATCGTCAGCTGACACGACAGGCGTCCCGCGTGGAGACATTATGTCTATCGCCTCATGACGGCGAGTTCCACCACGCAAATCATCGAAGCTGTCGATCAGCTTCTCGGGCGTAACGCCCTGGGCTGGCATCATCAGCTTATGCGCGCGCAGAGTTGCGAGATCGGACGCGGTGACGGCGGGAAAAGATGACCCACCAGCTCTTAGCGGCGCACCACTGACGCTCGCAGGATCTACCGGCGCTGCGGGACCCACACTCGTCGGTGCAGTCTGAAAAGACGGCGCATCGGCCGGAACGAAACTAACTGTGTCGGGACTTGTTCCGACCTTCGCGGATTTTGTCGTGTCGATGACAGTCGCCGTGTCGCCCTGACGACTCAGGGTAATTCGCGAATGAGAAGCGTCGGGTTTTGTCGTGTAGATCAGGCCGAGCAGAACAGACCCGACAAATGTCGCGACGATTCCCCTGTCGTACTCGTTAATACTTCAGCCCACCGGCTTCAGCGAATTCCTTCATCATCCGCTCCTGCTCCTCGGAAAGCTTCTCCGGCGCATCGATTCTCACCTCGACAATCAAATCGCCGCGTTTTTCGGCTTTCACAATTCCCTGCCCGCGCACTCGGAAACGTTTTCCCGACGGCGTACCCGCGGGAATCCGCACCAGCACTTTCTTCGCATCGAGAGTTTTTACACTGATCTTCGATCCAAGTGTCGCCTGCACGATGTTTATCGGCACAGTCGCAATGATGTCGAGACCATCGCGCTTATAAAACTTGTCAGGCTGCACGTTGAATGTGATCAGCAAATCACCAGGCGGCCCGTTGCCTGATCCTTTTCCGCCTTGTCCCTTGAGCCGGATCTTCGAGCCATTGTCAACACCGGCCGGAACTGTGATGTTCACTTTCTTTCGCGTTCTGACTTCGCCCGCACCATTGCACGTCGGACATGGCTGCGACGGTACCTGGCCACGGCCAAGGCAAACCGGACAAGGACGGTTCACAGCAAAGCCGCCCTGACCAAAAGACACTACACCGCGGCCGCTGCATTCGGGACAGATTTTCGTCGTCGCGCCGGGCGCTCCGCCCGAACCGTGACAGGTGGGACATTCCTCGTTCACCTCGAGATCGACAGAAACCTTTCCGCCCCGGGCCGCGGTGCGAAAAGGAATATCGAGAGCAGTCTCTACGTTCTGTCCCCGCTGGGGACCCGACGGCCGACCGCCTCCTCGCGCGCCTCCTCCAAAGATCGACCCAAATAAATCGCCCAGGCCACCAAGCCCGCCGATGTCGAAATCCTGGAAGTTGATGTTCTGTGCGCCTGCGCCACCCGCACCAGGCCGCGTCGAAGAACGCGTCGGTCCCGAGCCTCCACCGAACCCACCGAATCCGCCGAACGCTCCCAACCGGCGCATCTCGTCGTACTGCTTTCGCTTCTCTGCATCGCCGAGAACCGTGTGTGCCTCAGAAATTTCCTTAAAGCGCTCGGCGGCCTTGGCGTCGCTTGCATTCGCGTCCGGATGATACTTCTTCGCGAGCTTGCGATACGCCTTCTTTATCTCGTCCTGCGTTGCA
>DATLDN010000033.1:0-15220 GCA_035525855.1 Gemmatimonadaceae bacterium | reverse complement strand
CCGCCAGCCTCTTCTCGATGAACGCGCGCTCCGCACCGGCCTGCTGCTGGCGACTACTGAGGTTGAAGACGTTCACCTCGTCGAGAACATTGCGCGCGATCTGAACCGCAAGCTCGGGGTATTTCGCCCACACCGAAACGGTGATTACTCCTGTGCGCGCGGAGACATTCGGGTTTACCTGCCCCTTGAGTCGGCCTGCAACACGCGAGCGGACAACTTCGGGATTGTTGTGATGAATTCCGTAGAGCTCGGCGAGATTTCCAGTTCGGAGGCCTTTAGGAGTGCGAATTCGATACTGCTTCTCAGCGACCGACAACAATAGTGGTCGAGACTTCAGCAAGTCGACATAGAACGCTGGTGACTGCGAAGCATCACCGCCTCCTACTGAAATTCCGAATTGCTGTGCCAGCCCCTGGATCTGGCTTTGACCGCGGCCGCCCTTCGGCATGAATTGGGCTTCGGTCGAGTACACAAACGGAAGCTGACTCGCGCGATATGCCTGCCACCCGGCACCGATGAGCGCAATGAGGAGGATCAACCATCGATGTCGAAGAACCGTGTTGAGCAGCGAGATAACAGAGAATTCGTCGCCTTCGGGCCGAATCGGATCGACAGCGGCCGGCACGATCAACGGCTCGCTCGCACGGGGTCGTGGTGTTGTCATTGTCCGATCCTCGCCATCAATGATTCGCTTGCTTCACGGTACCAATCGTACACCGAGCGAACGCCTTCTTCGAGAGTAATTTTCGGCGCCCACCCTGTGGCGCGGATACGTGAAGAATCGAGAAGCTTCCGCGGCGTACCGTCGGGACGCGAGCTGTCCCACACAACAGGGCCGTCATATCCAACGACATTTGCAACAAGTGCGGCGAGGTCCTTCACCGGCAGGTCTTCGCCATATCCAACGTTGTACAGCCCGGTCAAGCCTTGCTCCATCAGCAAAAGCGCAGCACCAGCGGCATCGTCGACGTGCAGGAACTCGCGTCGCACAGTGCCGGTTCCCCAAAGCGTAACGGTTGCTTCGCGGCCGGCTTCACGTGCTTCCTTCGCCTCGTGAAATTTTCGAATCAGCGCGGGCAGAACGTGCGACGTCTCCAGATTGAAGTTGTCATTAGGCCCATACAAATTCGTCGGCATCACCGAGACCCACCGACGTCCTTCACGGGCATTCGCTGCTTCGACCAGCTTGAGTCCCGCAATCTTTGCGATCGCATACGGCTCGTTCGTCGCCTCGAGCGGACCCGTCAGCAAGTAATCTTCGCGAATCGGCTGAGGCGCCATTCGCGGATAGATGCACGAGCTGCCGAAGAACACGAAATGCTCTACACCATTTTCCTGCGCCGCGCCGAGAACGTTCGACTCGAGCACAAGATTCTCATATAAGAACTGCCAGCGCTGAGTATTGTTCGCCTGAATGCCGCCCACCTTCGCTGCGGCGAGGAAAACAATTTCAGGTTTTTCTTTCGCGAAGAACGATCGCACGGCGGACTGATCGAGCAAATCCAGCTCGGATCGCGTGCGAACTATTGGTGCGTCGTACCCAGCGGCGTCGAGAGCGCGGACAACGGCAGAGCCAAGAAGCCCCCGATGACCTGCAACGTAACAGCGCTTCCCCGCCAGTGAGCTCACTTTAACAAAGCTTGGAGTGTCGAGCTCGATGATTCGACGGTGAATTGAGTTCCGGATTGAACAGCGGCAAGATCCGCATCGACCATCATATCGATGAGCTCGCCGAATGAGACGGTCGGAGTCCATCCGAGCTTCGTGTTTGCCTTCGTGGCATCGCCAAGAAGCAGCTCCACCTCGGTCGGTCTGAAATAACGCGGATCGATAGCGATCAGCTCCTGACCGCTGTTGGTGTCGATTCCAACTTCCTCGACTCCTTCCCCTCGAAACTCCAATTCAATTCCGGCTCTGCTGAAAGCAAGCTGGCATAGCTCGCGAACCGTGTGCGCCTCGCCGGTGGCAAGCACGTAATCGTCCGCCAGATCCATCTGCAGCATTCGCCACATCCCTTCGACGTAATCGCCCGCAAATCCCCAGTCGCGGCGCGCGTCGAGATTACCGAGATACAGCTTGTCCTGTTGACCTTCGCGGATGCGCGCGGCCGCCATCGTCACCTTGCGGGTAACGAACGTCTCGCCGCGAATCGGAGATTCGTGATTGAACAGAATGCCCGACGACGCGTGAATCCCGTACGCCTCGCGGTAGTTGATCGTTATCCAGTGCGCGTAGAGTTTAGCCACGCCATACGGAGAGCGCGGATAGAACGGCGTTGTCTCTTTTTGTGGAGTCTCGACAACCTTGCCGAACATCTCCGACGTCGATGCCTGGTAGAACCGCACCTTCTTGAGCATGCCGAGAATGCGAAGCGCCTCGAGGAGTCGAAGTGTTCCCATTGCATCCGCATTCGCGGTGTACTCGGGCGTATCGAACGACACCTGCACGTGGCTCTGCGCGCCGAGATTGTAAATCTCGTCGGGCTGAGTTTCCTGGACGATGCGGATGAGGTTAGTCGAGTCCGTGAGATCGCCGTAATGCATGGCGAATCTCGAGTGCACGTCCTGCGGCTCCGAGTAGATGCTGTCCACACGCTGAGTGTTGAACTGCGAGGAGCGTCGTTTCACTCCGTGGACAGTGTAGCCTTTGGCGAGGAGGAGGCGGGCCAGATAAGCGCCGTCCTGCCCAGTGACGCCGGTGATGAGCGCAGTCTTCATTTAAAAGGGTTGGGGCAACCCGGTCGGCGACGGACGTCGACTGCTCGGCGCCTCGAGGGCGGCCAGCATATTTATTGAACGGTACCGGGAAAGCTTGGGAAATGTCACCTACGTTACCGCCTAGGTCAATCTTTAACTGGAGCGGTCACGAGAGCTAAGTAACGGCCAATGTGCGAGATGCAGGTTGTGCGCCCAACAAGTCTCTATAGATTGGTCGCGGCATGTCCCTTGCCTCGGACTTTCGCCCGAGTACTGTGGGGACCAGAGCAGCATCGACAATTGACCTTCGCCAGCACGTACCACCTTTGACCCTGAAGTCACTCCGTAACAGGCACCTGTTCGTCGCCGACGCTCTGGCGGTAATTCTCGCTCCTCTCATCGCCTTCCTCGTAAGGTTCGAGGAACCTCGGTGGATAATCGACAATTTGCGGCTAGTCGGGCTGTACCTGCTACTCTCGGTACCGCTCCGATTGTTGATTTTCTACGGCGCCGGGATGTATCGCCGCTTGTGGCGCCACGCGAGTGTCGGAGAGCTGAGGCCGATCGTTGTTGCTGCGATCTGCGGAGGCGCAGTCGCAGCACTGGTAGGACTTATTATCCTCCCCGTTTTCCACCTGACTGCGACCAGAGTCCCCTTCTCGGTCGTTTTCATCGACACGATACTCGCCGGCGCTTTGATCGGTCTGCCGCGACTTATGGTGCGCGTTACGCGGCACGGCTCGCTCCGTCGCCGCCGATATGAAAGTGGAAAGCGTGTTCTGATTGCAGGTGCCGGCGACGCCGGTAAGCTCGTCGTGAAAGAACTGTTCGCGACATCGCAGCTCGGGCTCGAGCCAATTGGATTTGTAGATAGCGATGCAACGAAGCATGGCCACATGCTGGCTGGCCTACCCGTCTTTGGACCACTTGCACACATCCCTGAAATTGTAGAGAGATACGGGGTCGCCGAGATAATCATCGCGATGCCTTCCGCTCCCGGCACAGTCATTCGACAGGTGGTGCGCGCTGCGCTTTCATGCGGAATTCCGACGCGAACCGTCCCGAGCCTTCCCGAGATCATCTCGCGTCAGGGAAATGCGACTGGTCTGCGTGAAGTCGAGATTCAGGATCTTCTTCGTCGCGACGCTGTGGAGACCGATCTTGCCGCAGTAGCAGAGCTTGCCACCAGCGAAACCGTTCTTATCACTGGTGCAGGTGGATCGATTGGAAGCGAGCTCTGCCGACAGCTGGCGCGACTCGCGCCGGCACGCCTCGTTCTACTCGGCCACGGCGAGAATTCGATCTTCGACATCTTCCAGGAGCTTTCGCTCTCGTTCCCCGATGTCGAGTTCATGCCGGTCATCGCCGACATCCGTGATCGAAGCAGAATCTTCCACGTATTCCAGCAGCATCGGCCGCATGCAGTATTCCACGCGGCTGCGCACAAGCACGTTCCTCTTATGGAAGACAACGTGCTCGAGGCAGTGACGAACAACGTCGCGGGCACACGTAACGTTGTTGATGCAGCCATCGAGACGAACGTGCAGCACTTCGTTCTCGTATCGACAGACAAGGCAGTTCGCCCGACCAGTGTGATGGGGGCGACGAAACGAATTGCAGAGCAGCTCGTTCAGCATGCTGCAACAAAGCATCACCGCAACTTCGTGTCGGTCCGATTTGGTAACGTCCTCGGGAGCCGCGGCAGCGTAGTACCGACGTTCCTTCGGCAGATCCGCGCAGGTGGTCCGGTGACGGTGACGCACCCGGAAATGCGCCGATACTTCATGACCATTCCGGAAGCAGTGCAGCTTGTGCTGCAGGCGGGTGCGCTCGGACGAGGCGGCGAGGTGTTCGTGCTCGACATGGGTGAGCAGATCCGCGTTGTCGATATCGCGACGGACCTTATCCGGTTGTCAGGCCTCGAAGTCGGCGCCGACATCGATATCAAATTCACCGGCGTTCGCCCTGGTGAAAAGCTTTACGAGGAGATGTTCTTCACGGCAGAGAACGTTCTTCCCACCGATCACCCGAAGGTTTTGCGCGCGCGAAATGGTCTGCTCGCTGACGGGACGGTCAGAAGAATCGAAGCGCTCACGCGGGCGACGGACACTGGCCGGCCGGAAGACGAGGTTCGCAAGCTGCTTCAGACGCTTGTGCCCGACTTCCATCCGCACGGAGCAAAGGAACACGAGGAAGAGGTTCGCGTCAGCGAGACTATTCGCCGCGCATAATTGCGCTCTGCATCTGTCGCTCGCCGCTGCGTGATAGCGTGACAGCCACACAATGAAAATTTCCATCATGATCCCCGTGTACAACGAGCGCGCGCGTGTAGAGCGGGCGATCGAGAGCGTTCACGCTGTCGGGCTTGATGCTGAGATTATTGTCGTCGATGACGGATCGACGGACGGTACCAGGGAAATTCTCGAGCGTCTGCACGCAGAGAAAAAGATCGACACTCTCGTGATGCAGGAACGCAACCGCGGGAAGGGGTTCGCTGTCCGCACTGCGATCGAGCGAGCCACTGGAGAGGTTCTTGTAATTCAGGATGCGGATCTCGAATACGATCCGCGCGACATTCCCAGGCTTCTCGAGCCGATTCTACAAGGTAGAGCAGACGCCGTTATCGGCAGTCGCTTCCGCGGAGAAACTGTGCGGGTGTTGTACTACTGGCACAGCCTCGGAAATCATTTCCTGACAACTCTGTCCAACATTCTCACGAATCTCAACCTCACCGACATGGAGAGCGGCTACAAGCTGATGCGTGCCGATCTCGCAAAGAGTTTTCCTTTGACGGCCGAGAGGTTTGGCATCGAGCCCGAGCTGACTGCGCGGTTGGCGCAGTCACGCGCGCGAATTTATGAAGTGCCGATCAATTACTCCGGTCGCACGTATGCTGAGGGAAAGAAGATCGGTTGGCGCGACGGGGTTGCAGCGTTCTGGCACATCGTTCGGTTCAATCTCTTCCCTCCAAGAGCAACGGTGTACATCCAGGAGCCATCCGGGGTCACGGAGCGTGCGGAGTAAAGAAGATCGCTCCTGCGATGCATGGGGGTGTTGGGAAGGAAGAGCTTTGACCCATCGGGTATTGGGTCAATGGTTCTCGGCAGTCAGCGTTCGAGTAATGAGTGGTCGGTCCGAAAACCCAAAACCCGCGAGCTGATTGCCGAGAACCATTGACCCAATACCGGATGGGTCAAAGCTTTTCCGTCCAACACCTCCATGCACAAGAATGACAACTACCACCCATCTGTCTTTCGCGCAGCACGCAGCAACTGAACCATTTGCATTGTGCGTACATCCCGCCCGATCTCATTCAAATGGTATCGTGTATCGAAGAACCATTTGCCCGGATAAATGAATTCCTGAGCAGAGCCGAGTATCGGTAGCCGCATCTCACGTTCGAGCTTCGTCCGAAGGCCTGCAATTGATTCGACGTTGATCGCGTAGGCTCGATCGAGATACGATGGGAACATGAAGTAAGGATGAGCCGTGCGCTCCCGCGCTATATCACCGATATCGTTCAGCTCTGAAAGCGCCTTCCTGCTGAAGTCGGACGGAGGCGGGTGGGGCTTAACGAAGATTGAATCCGGATTCTCGGGTGTCTTGCCGAGATGACTTACAGCATCGCCGTATGCGTTGAATGAATGGCGGTTGTAAACGGGATTCGTGTCGGGCGGAAAGTATTTGTTTTTCACACCAAAAAGATCGGCTACACCTGTAAGAAATGATCTACGCGCATTTTCAACGCGTGGGCGAAGAACAACATCGACAACCGAATACGATCTTACAAAATCCGGAATTCTGTCACGCGGCGCGTAGAGCAGCGCCGTGTTGAGAGTGTTGTCTCCCTCCGAGAATTGGCCGTAGAACTGATCGTACTCGGGCACCACGACGACGACATCGCCGGCGTGTACGTACGGTTTCACCTGCGCGAGCATGTATCGAAGCCCGAGCTTCGCATAAAGGCCCATGTTCACTACGGGGAGACCGAGTGAGTCCTGCAGCAGCTTGCTGTCGACACCAAAAGCCAGATTCGATCCGCCAACGAGGATAATCTTCGGCGATGGTGTGTTTCGAATCAGCCGATCCTTCTCGAGAACAGCAGCGAGATAGTTGTTATCCGCACCGCGCGTATCGTACTGGCTGACAAGAATCCCCGTTACGATGATCGCCAGACCGAGGAGAAGGGACTTGATGAGGAATTTGCCGACGCGGTTATCAGCCGCTGCCGGCGGACTTGCCGCCGCTGAGCTCAACTCGTGATCTCGGCGAGCTGAGCTTTCGTCATCATCGCGACGACGTCAGGCATCAACGCCTTCGCGCGCCATCCGAGCCGGTCGTGGGCACGCGACGGATTCGCTTGTGCGTACGTGATGTCTGCCGGGCGATAAAGCCGCTCGTCGATATCAACGTGGTCGCGCCATTTTAGTCCGACTTCTTCGAACGCGCAGTCAACGAATTCTTCGAGCGTGTGTGACTTGCCGGTTGCGATTACAAAACTTTCCGGCTTCTCCTGCTGAAGCATCATCCACATTGCTTCGACGTATTCCGGTGCCCATCCCCAATCGCGCTGCACGCCAAGATTTCCGAGTGACAGGCGCTCCTTGCTGCCTTGTGAAATCCGACACGCAGCCGCGACAATCTTTCGTGTAACGAACCGCTCAGCACGCAACGGAGACTCGTGATTGAAAAGAATTCCAGTGCACGCGAACAATCCATAGGCTTCTGCGTAGTTCGCGACTTCCCAGTGAGCAGCCGATTTCGCGACAGCGTACGGGCTGCGCGGACGGAAAGCGGTCGATTCATCCGCCGGGTGGGGAGTATCACCGAAGCACTCACCCGATCCCGCATTGTAGAACCGTACGGGCCGCTCACTGAAACGAATCGCTTCGAGAAGATTCAATGTTCCGACGCTGATACTCTCCAGCGTTTCGACAGGCTGATCAAATGACAGCGCGACTGAGCTTTGCCCCGCAAGATTGTATACCTCGTCCGGATTCACTCTCCGGAGGGCCTGAATCACGCTTCTAAAATCGGAGATGTTGATCGATTCCAACCGAACCGCTTCGCGAATCCCGAGCTTGCGAAGATTTCGGAAGCTCGACGCCTGCGCATCGCGCGACGCCCCGTGCACCGTGTACCCTCGCTCCAGAAGAAGCTTCGAGAGATACGTGCCGTCCTGTCCCGAAACACCACAGATGAGAGCTGTCTTGCCGTTTGAGGTCACGTGGATCAGAACTGGAAGTAGATGAAGGCTTTCGCTTCGTTGCTGACACCGAGCAGCCAGATGGACATGCAGAGCGCATAGTATGCTGGCCACCGAATCCACGCCGGTTGAAGCGTGAATCTTTTCGCTAGATCGATCCGTGTGCTGACGATTTCCGAAATGAAGAGGCCCATTATCAACAGTCCCGAGAATAACACCTCGAGCTTAGTGATTCCCTCCGCACGCAACCCGTCGGGTAGAATTTGATGCGGCGTTGGGCGCACTGCCATGTGCGTAATAATGTGTCCCGCATCCTGTATGGAGCCGGCGCGGAAAAAAATCCATGCGAAACATGCAAGCGCGAAGGTAATCGCCACTTGCCACACCGCGTACGCACGCGGTCGCTGAACCAGACCTGCAGCGGAGGCAATTCGGCGTCGCACATCCTGCGTTGCAATTGACGTGATCAGATAAAATCCATTCAACGCTCCCCAGATGACAAACGTCCAATTCGCTCCGTGCCATAATCCGCTGAGCAGAAAGGTTATGAAAAGATTGAAATACCATCTGGGCTTCTTCACCCGATTTCCGCCGAGTGGTATGTAGACGTAATCGCGGAACCATGTTGAGAGCGAGATGTGCCAGCGTGACCAGAACTGGCTGATGGAGCGTGACAGATAAGGACGGTTGAAGTTCTGCATCAATCGGAATCCCATAACTTCCGCTGCCCCGATTGCGATGTGCGAGTAACCCGCGAAGTCGCAGTAGATCTGCAGAGCAAAGAATACTGTCGCGACAACGAGCGTGAGTCCCTCGTAGCTGTACGGAGAGTTGTAGACGGGATTCACATAATTCGACAGGCGATCCGCGATGACAACTTTCATGAACAAGCCCCACCCCATTCGGCGGAGACCATCTGCAACACGATCGTAGTCGAACTCGTGCCGCTCGTAGAACTGATGCAACAGATTTTGCGGACGCTCGATCGGACCGGCGACGAGCTGCGGAAAAAACATTACGTACAGCGCGAACATTCCGGGATTTCGCTCTGCTTTATGCCGGCCGCGGTACACCTCCACGGTGTAGCTCATCGCCTGAAACGTGTGGAACGACAGCCCTATTGGCAGAATGATGTTCAGTGCCGGAACATCGTACGGCCAGTGAAACACTTCGGCGACCGCGTGCGCGTTTGCGTTCAGAAAATTGAAGTACTTGAAGAATGCGAGAACGCCTACATTGGCGAGAATGCTCATGAGCAGAAACATTTTTCTGCGGCGGCCGGCTGCATTCTCGATGAGAATTCCTGCTGCGTAATCCACCGCGATCGTGAAGAACAGGATCAGGATGTACACGGGAATGAACGCCATGTAGAAGTAGCAGCTCGCGGCTAGCAGCCACGCCCAGCGATACCGGTGCGGAATGGCGAAATAGACCGCCACTACGATCGGGAAGAAAATCAGAAAGGTGAAGGAATTGAAAAGCATGATAGGCTGACTGTCGGGCAAATATAGTTGCCGAAGTGTGCGCGACCGGTGGGATACAGTCCTAAAACGGCTCCTTACGGAGCCGTTCAGTTTAATTACAATGTCCTATCGAGCCTCATGCCGCGCAGTCTTTCGCCTTCCTTTTCCCAATGTTTCAGTCGCGCGGTCGCACAGCGCTACGAAGTGCGTTCCTCACCATCCGCGCCGGGCGCAGAACCATATTCGCTGCGCCCTTGGGCCTGTCTCCCGGCGCCGGCTCGAATACAAACCGCGCTGCAGCTGTCACCCGGTCTCTCAGCCGCTCGCGCGAGCGAATCCAGAACGTGAGCGGCTCAGCATAGGGATGCAATCGAGCGAGCCGCCTCGGTAAAATCGGATGCCCTTCGAGGGAAGGGTCGAATCCTGCCCGAGCCATCAACACGAGGCTTTTTACCTGGCGGTCTTCGCCAAACGCGTCACGCGAAAACGGTGAGGGCTCTTCGCCAAAAGTCTCTCGCACAATACGCAACGCAAGAGCAACGATTCGCTTCGTATGTGTTCGCTCAGCCAGCGCGATCACCTTCTCTGCCTCGGCGGCCGTCAACCGGCGCGCGAGCTGAGCGACATCGCAAACCCACCGGTAGGAATTCCACGCGTGCTTTGCTCCGTGCGCGCACAGATAAAGAAAGAGATGATGCGCCGCGAGCGCTTTGAACTCGGTCCCTGAAGATTCAATCGTCACTGCCTCGTTCCAGAGCGCCTCCGGCGTGAGATCGAATTTCAGGTGCCGTGGCAAGAGAGCCCAATGCAGCTCAACGGGCGGACCCGACCCTTCGAATTCCAGCGCGTGCTGACCCGTGATAAGACTTTCTCTGCTTTGGCTGTCGAACAACGGTTTGTATCCACGACTCTCGAGGTGCGCTTGTGCGGCCGCCAGGTCAACGCGCTTGATCACAAGATCGATATCCGAGAAGTATCTCAGAGATGGATTGTCGTAGCCTGTGACCGATGTTGCGGGACCCTTCAACACGAGGGCATCGATGCCCGCCGCAGTCATACTCCGGTAACTTTCCAGAACTCGCACGGTTTGAGTTAGCGCAGTCGCTCTCGCGAAGTAGTCCCGGCGCGTAAAATCTTTCAGCAGCTCTGGATCGATTTCCTCGGAAAAAAACGTTCGAAGATTGCCAAACACTGCCGGCTCGATGAGAAGTCGAGTCGCGAAATTAGCGACTTCCTTCCACTCGACTCCCTGCTCAGCCAGCCGCCTCGCCTCATCGATCATCGGCGTATCGAGCGGAACCCGACTGAGAAGAATCGCAAGCTTCACTTCACGGTCGGTCTTTGTCGCGCTGTTGCTCATGAAGAGTAGGTAAATTTCCGGATGCGCCCTATACAACGTTTTGGCGACATAATCCTTTCAAAAGTACAGTTACTTCGTAAATGATCGCGACTTTGAATACGACAACCATACTGTCGGTTGCAGGGCCACTCATCGTTGGGCTGACGTTTATCTCGTCCGGAGTGATCAAAGCGATCGCTCCGCACGTTTTTCAGACGCATTTGTCGAAGCTGGGCTGGATTTCGTGGACTTTCATTCCGGCAAGCGTCGTGGCCGCGGCCGCAGCCGAAACCGGCTGGGGTGTCGCACTGATTTTCAGAACCGCCCCTGCGGTGATGATCCCACTGACTGTTGCTGCCCTCGTTGTATTTACAGCAATCACAGTGTGGAGCGTTAAAAGCGGTCGCACCACCGATTGCGGCTGTTACGGCGGATACGTCGTGCCCTCGATGGCACAGAGCGTCGCGATGAACGGTGTGTTCGTCCTGCTTTTGCTGCTGACCCCGCTCCAGAGCGGTGTCACCTTTGGCGGTGACACCTGGAAGATCATCGTCGCGCTCGTCGCAGCGATCGCCAGCGGCGGTCTCGCCCTCGCCGGCTTACGGACGTTGGCGAAAACCGGAGCGTTTCTCATCAACACCAGCCCGCTCCAGATCGGTCGCGCCTGGCGCTCACGATGGGGCACTCATCTTTCGGACGACGGTGAGCACCTGATTTCATTCCTCGGCCCCGACTGCCCGCACTGCAAAAGCTGGGTGCGCGTGCTGAACGTCGTCTATGGAAAGGACGGGCTGCCGAGTGTGGATGGAGTGGTCGCTACCACGAACGAAAAACTTCAGGAATTCGTCGACACTTCGGGCATTCGTTTTCCTGTGCACATGATTCCGCAGACTTTGATGAATCGTCTCGTTTACGGCGTTCCGACAACTGTTCTTGTAACTGGCGGACGAATCGTGAACACGTGGAGCGGCAACATGCCACCTGAGTTCTACAATCGCTTCAGAGACGCCTACTTTCCGCCAAGCTCCGTATTGACAGCTTCTGCTGCATCCGCCCCATCAGCGTAGGTCACGCGATAGCACGGCACCCGTTTCACAAAATCGACAACCCATTCGATTCCAAGTCGGCGGTGATGCTTGAAATTCGTCGTGTTGCGAATGATTTCCATCACTGCATCTCCGGGTGACAACTTCTCGAGCTGTGTCGTTGCGCCAACTTTGAAAAACGGAAACACCATGTTGGCCAGCACCACCGGCGTGCGGCGTACGGAATCTGCGGGAATCTCTATGTCCTCGGTCTCGAACTCTCCAAACTCCATCTCCTCGAGCTCCCGACCAGGAAAAACACGGCGCCGCGGACGTCTTGGGTAAGGCACCACTTCGTTCGTCTCGAGACGGATGGGCGCGTACTCATCGGAGAGCACATTCCATCCTCGCTGCAAAAGCTGAGTTACAAAAGTGCTTTTTCCGTTTCCCGACTTACCGGCAATGACGACACCGCAGCCATTCTTTTCAACAGCTCCTGCATGCAGCCATAACAAATCAAAGCGTATCTGCAGAAAGCTTTGCCAGATGTCATGACACAGATAATCGTACAGCGTCTCGATAGTATCGGAATGCTGCAGCTCTTTCGTGCCGTTGACGACATAGCCATCCCGTGTGGTTCGCACGGAAAGCTTGCCGATCGGTTCAGAATTGCGCGGGACAACCATGTGGACGTACTTGCTGCGGATGTAATCGAGCACCTTTGGCTCGTCGCTCGCTACAACAAGTTGCTGCCCATCAAAATCGACATACACCTCGCCGACGGCGGGGTGTGAATTATCAGACATCAAGCTCCTCCGGGCCTGGCGGCCACGCGCAGGACTGACACGTTGGTCGCCTCGAACTCGCGCATCGCGCGGCTCGTGTAAAGCGTTTCACTCTGTTGATGGACCGGGACAAGCGAACCGCTCGCAATCATCTCGCGAAGTGCGCGCTCCATTTCCTCGCCGCCAACATATCCTTTCCATTGGCGCTCGTCGTATATCACGTACTGGTAACGCCCCCGGGCCAGCACGTTCGATAAATCGGCGCCCGATTTTAACCGCGACCAATCCACTACTCCGCTGAGCCAGGGATCCGCACGTCTATACGGGCGATCGAGATAGTAGCTGTGTCCCGAAAGAACAATAACAAGAACACGTGCCCGAGGCGGAGTGTTTCGATTAACCCAGTCGTATGTGGAATAATACCAGGTGAATTGGTGGTAGCTCGCCCCGTCACCTGTCACCGCATAGCGCGCATAATCTCCGGACAATCCCACCGAGACGGCGAACATGCCGGCGAGAGCTGTGGCGGCAGCAACCTTCACAAATCGAAACACGCGAACCCATTTCGCCGAGCGGTCAATGATCGCAATCGCAATCAAGGCGGCAATCGGAAGAACGAGGAGAATGTGTTTGGGATAAAGCCTCGGCTCCGCAATGAGCCAAATGGCGAGGAAGATTGCGCCGCAAAGTGCAACCCGCGTGAATCGGTCGCGCAGAAAGAGACCGACGATCACCAGCAGCGAACATGCTATCGCGATCGGAAAAACCGACGGCGTGGAGACAAGCTCCCAAATGTGCATCAGGACGTAACGCACATGGTATTCGCCCGTCATGTCGTGCGTGTAGGAAGCGGCGACCTGATCTGCGTAGCTCGATGAGCCATCGAGGCGAATCATCAGTGGCCATAGCGGATTTCCGAAGAGACGAAGGTTCGCGAGATAGAAGGGTGCGCTCAAAAAAAGTGCTGCGGCCGAACCGATCGAGAAATTTTTCAAATGGCCGGGGAGACGTTTTCGCGCTGCGAAGAATAAGAAGACAAGCGTCCCAGCAATTCCCCACGCGATGTGCTGATAGCGGCTCTGCAAGCCAATCCAGCACACGAATCCAAGCAACGTTACGGCGAGTCCGTTCAGCTCATCCAGAAAAAGCAGAGAAACGACGATTGCGTACACTACGATCACCGCATAGCCATCGACCATTGCGCTCCCGAATGTCCGCATCACATTCGGATGAACGAACAACGCTGCGACAGCCAGCTGTGCAGCTTGTCGGCCGCGACCCTTGCCTGCGATCGAAAGCAAGCCGCTGACAATCACAAGCCAGAGTGCGACGTTGACCAGTGCCGCTGCCTGGGGAAGATGCAGTCGCTCGAACGGCAGATAGTTGAGCGACCATCCAAACGGAAATGCGTAATGGTAGTCGGCAATCGGCTGCCATCCGCCGTCGGTTATGATCTGCCGTATGTGAGCCAGATGATAGCGCATCACGTCTCCGTCGCGTGGCGGCGCAATCGCGTAAATCCACATCAGAAGCAAGATCGGAATGAAGAGGAAGCGCAGCATTCTGCTGCTTTTGATTGCCTCCTTGTATTCATTGGTCCCCGCGGCCACTACTCGTCGCATGTCAGAGCGACGCAATAGAATCGCAGCTATAGAAACGATTGCTATAGTGACAATCGCTGCGTCTACGAGACCACCGCGGGTGAGCAGCGCATATACGAAAGCAGTGATTCCGCTTCCAATTAGAACGGAGCCGGCTAAACGAATTTCAGATCGGACGGACGATGGAAGAAAAAAAGTTCCAATGGCGATCCATCCCGCAAACGCAATCGCCGCCAACAGTGTAGCGGCGAGACCGGCCGCAACAGGAAGCAGACTGATCAGTCGGAGGACCAGGGGAGAAGGCGTTTCCACACCGAGGTGCTTTCTTCCTCGAGTGGCTCGACAGGGAGTGGCATCTCGTTACGCAGCAAACGCTCCGCGTTTCCAGTCAGAAGCGCATGAAGCTGTTGGACCGCTTCGCGTTTCTCCAGCAATGCAACAGCATCGCCGACTGTGCACTTGCCGCGTGCGTGATAGTCACTCGACAAGTAGTCGACGCAACCCCGGCGAAGCAGCTCCCACGAAATCGTTCTGGCCGTAGATCCGTATTGGCCGACGAGCGAGCCTGTATTTACCTGCATGCGTGCGCCGGCTTCACGCCAATGCTCCACGAGGTCGTGATTGCCGGGCATGTTGCGATATCGCTCGGGATGGGCAATCACAGGGATCCATCCTGACTCCACGATATTCCGAATTGCTGGCACGCTGTGAGGCGGAATGTTCATAAACGGGAACTCGATGAGCACGAAGGACGTGCCGGCAAGCCTCACGCGCGGGTCTGAGAGATTCGGCGACGGGATGTCGAGCATGACTTCAGTCCCACGATCGAGGGCCATCTCGGGGAATTCTTCGGTCGCCAGCTGAGTGAGAGCTCCCCACGCTGTGTCGAGAGCTGCCATGTACGGGTCGAACTCTTCCGGCCGGTCCATCATCGACGCGCGTATGTGCGGCGTCGTAATTACCTCGGATATTCTGGCGTTCCGAAACGCAGCCAGGCCGGCCCTGGATTCGTCGAGATTTGCGGCGCCATCATCAACGCCGGGCATCAAATGATTGTGAAAGTCGAGCATTGGCTCGGAATTTACAGTGGATACAGGCGATCGGC
>DATLDN010000010.1:0-13298 GCA_035525855.1 Gemmatimonadaceae bacterium | reverse complement strand
CCATCGAGCGCAGCTCATCGAGATCGACGCGTCCGTCACTGGTGAGCTCGCAGATTCTAAACGTCGCACCGCGGTCGATTGCGAGCTGCTGCCATGGGACGAAATTCGCGTGATGCTCGAGGGCGGTCACGATTATCTCATCGCCTGCCTGAACGTTTTCACGGCCCCATGCTGAGGCAACGAGGTTGATCGACTCGGTCGTTCCGCGCGTGAAGATCAAACAGTCGCTATCGGCGATACCCAGAAACCGTGCAGTTCGCTCGCGTGCGGCGTGATAGCAATCAGTCGCGGCCACCGAAAGCGCATACGCTCCGCGATGCGGATTCGCGTTGCTCGTCTCGTAGAATTCCGTGATTGCATCCAGAACCACTCGAGGCTTCTGCGACGTTGCTGCTGAATCGAGATAGTGAAGCTCAGGATTTGTGGCGAGAAGTGGAAAATCCTTACGAACTCCTCGAATAGTCACGATCCGATTTCCTCTGCGGGAATCCACGCTTCAGAAATGGCGTGGCCGTCGCCGCTTCTCGGACAAGCTGATCCAACGAGCACCATTCCATTCTCGATGCGCACTTCAAAAACAGGAAGAGGCTCAGGCGCTGGTCCCTGTCGAACCGCGCCGGAGGCGCAGTCGAATCGCGCTCCATGCCAGGCGCATTGGATGGTTCCGTCGGGAAGTACATCGCCAAGCGAGATCGCGAACTCCTGATGAGTGCAGGTATCGGACACGGCAGTTATCCGCCCGCCGTGGCGAATGAGACACACCGGCTCACCGGTGGCTTTGACAACTCCCAGCGTTCCTTCTTCAGGAACTTCTTCGATTTTTGCCACCGATTCAAACCCGGAATCTTCCAAATCATGCTCCGGCTGCGGGCTCGTCGGTTGCTTATCCCGACAAATTTACTTAGGATTCAATCTACACAAGGAAGTGCTGTAACGCCAAGGAGTTAGAGTGGGCTCAGCGATCGAGACACTGGTCAATAGAGAGTATCAGTACGGCTTCGTAACCGATGTCGAGACGGATACCATCGGCAAGGGTTTGAACGAAGATGTTGTCCGTCTGATCTCGGCAAAAAAGAACGAGCCCGAGTTCATGACGGAGTGGCGGCTCAAAGCATTCCGCCGATGGCTCACAATGAAAGAGCCGCACTGGTCGAATCTCCATTACGATCCCATCGACTATCAGGACCTGAGCTATTACTCGGCTCCGAAAAGCGTGAAGCCGCTTCAGAGTCTCGACGAAGTCGATCCCGAGCTGCTGGAGACATACAAGAAGCTTGGCATTTCACTGAACGAGCAGAAGATGCTCGCGGGCGTTGCCGTTGACGCAATCTTCGACAGCGTGTCCGTCGGTACGACGATGAAGGAAGAGCTCTCGAAGTACGGAATTGTGTTCTGTTCCTTCGGCGAGGCACTTCAAACACATCCAGAGATTGTCGAGAAATACCTCGGCACCGTTGTTCCGCATAGCGACAATTTCTTTGCGGCGTTAAACGCAGCTGTCTTTAGCGATGGATCGTTCTGCTACGTGCCGCCGGGCGTGAAGTGTCCGATGGAGCTGTCGACATACTTCAGAATCAACAGCGCGAATACCGGACAGTTCGAGCGTACGCTCATTATCGCCGACAAGGGTGCGACGGTGAGCTACCTCGAGGGATGCACTGCACCGCGCCGAGATACGAATCAGCTGCACGCAGCGGTTGTCGAGCTGGTTGCTCTCGAGGACGCGTCGATCAAATACTCGACGGTGCAGAACTGGTATGCCGGTGATTCGGAAGGAAAGGGCGGGATTTTTAACTTCGTAACCAAGCGCGGCAAATGTGCGGGGGCTAATTCGAAGATTTCGTGGACGCAGGTCGAGACCGGCTCAGCTATAACGTGGAAATATCCGAGCGTGATTCTTCAGGGCGACAATTCGACTGGCGAGTTCTACTCTGTAGCCGTCGTAAACAATCATCAGCAGGCCGACACCGGCACGAAGATGATTCATATCGGGAAGAACACGAAGTCGACGATCGTCTCGAAGGGAATCTCCGCGGGCCACGGCAACAATAGCTATCGCGGGCAGGTCAAGGTTCTGCCGAAAGCGACCAATGCGCGCAATTACACGCAGTGTGATTCGATGCTGATTGGAAATCGCTGCGGAGCGCATACGTTCCCGTACATCGAAGTGCAGAACAACTCTGCGACGCTCGAGCACGAGGCATCGACATCGAAGATTGGAGAGGATCAGATCTTCTACTGCAAATCGCGCGGGCTCTCAGCTGAGCATGCAGTGTCCATGATCGTCTCCGGGTTTTGCCGAGAGGTTTTTCAGAATTTGCCGATGGAGTTTGCAGTCGAGGCTCAGCAGCTACTCGGTATCACTCTGGAAGGATCGGTAGGCTAACAGCTTGAAACTGCGCGGTATCCGGCGCCCGATGCCGCGTGCCGAGGCCCGATGTCCGAGAAAAAACTGACACAGTACTGGTTGTTTCAGACATCGGGCCTCGGCACGCGCCATTAGGCGCCGGGTACCGCGCAGTTCAATTGAACTCAAACGAAATGCTTGAAATAAAAAATCTTCACGCATCCATAGCGGGCAACGAAATTCTCAAGGGCATCGACCTCACGGTTAATGCCGGCGAAGTGCACGCGGTGATGGGGCCGAATGGCTCCGGAAAGAGCACACTTGCGCAGGTTCTCGCGGGGCACCCTGCATACGAGGTGACAGAAGGCTCTGTCACGTATGACGGAAAGAATCTTCTCGCACTCGATCCTGAAGTTCGCGCGCAGCAGGGAATCTTTCTCGCGTTTCAGTATCCTGTCGAAATTCCAGGTGTAACGAACGCTTACTTCCTTCGCTCGGCATACAACGAAATCAGAAAAGCGAAGGGATTGGAGGAGCTGGATCCGCTCGAGTTCCTCGACTTGATGGAAGAGAAGATGAAGTTGGTCGACATGGATGCCGCGATGCTGAATCGCTCGGTGAACATGGGATTCTCCGGCGGAGAGAAAAAGCGCAATGAGATTCTGCAGATGGCAGTGCTTGCTCCGCGTCTCGCAATTCTCGATGAAACAGATTCAGGTCTCGATATCGACGCACTAAGAATTGTCGCAGAGGGAGTGAATAAGCTTCGTACTCGCGACAATGCAACGATCGTCGTCACCCACTATCAGCGACTTCTGAATCACATCGTCCCCGATGAGGTACACGTGCTGGCAGGCGGACGCATCGTGAAGTCGGGCGGAAAGGATCTCGCGCTTCTCCTCGAAGAGAAAGGCTACGAAGGACTATCCGGCGTGGTCCAACCCGCCGGCGCAACAGCATGACGTCGGTAGTGACAGAGCGTCCTCGCGCCCACGCTGCGTCGATGGATGCGTATCGCGCAGACTTCGAACGGCTGATGTCGTCCGATTTTTCGGGCGAGCCGGAATGGGTCAAGCGATTCCGAGCTCAATCAATGGAAAGCTTCGAGACTCTTGGCTTTCCGACTATGAAGGATGAAGACTGGCATTACACCAGCGTCGCGCCCATTGCGGATCGAGTCTTTCATTCGGCCGAAGTATCGATCGATGATTTCAAAGGTCTCGCCCTTTCGCCTGTTCCTCCAGCGGACATCGTTTTCCTGAACGGGCGTCTCGTTCCTTTGAAGTCACAAGACGTGCGGGGACTCACTGTTCAGAGTTTGGCCGAAGCAATACGCACTAGTCCGTCGCTCGAAAACGAGATTGGCGCAGCAGCAAAGAGCACGAGCAGTGCGTTCAATGCGCTGAACGGCGCATTGTTTCGCGATGGCGCGCTCATTCGGATTGCACCGGATACACAAGCGGGACCGATCCACATAGTGCATCTCACCACCGCCGAAGGCCGGGCGGTACAGACGCGCAACATCATCGTCGGCGGGCGGCATTCTTCCGCGACAGTCATCGAAAGTTATTTCGGGGAGGGCGCGTACTTCACGAATGCGGTCACCGAAGTGATTCTCGACGAAGGCGCACGAGTAGTTCACTACAAGCTTCAGAACGAAAGCGACAAAGCGTTTCACATCGGCACAACGCAGGCGAAACAACCGCGAAACAGCTACTTCGAATCATTCGCGTATTCTTCGGGCGCTGAGCTCTCGCGCACGAACACGTACACCATCCTCGAGGGTGATGCGGCCGAGTGCGTTCTTAATGGACTGTATCTCGCGGACGGAACGCAGCACATGGATCACCAGACATACGTCGAGCACGTCGCACCGAATTGTCCGAGTCACGAGCTGTACAAGGGAATACTCGACGGTCGCTCACACGGCGTATTCAACGGAAAGGTCTACGTTCATCCGGAAGCACAAAAAACCGACGGCAAGCAGAGCAACAACAACCTGCTGCTCTCGGAGCACGCGCGAATAGATACGAAACCTCAGCTGGAGATTTTTGCGGACGATGTGAAGTGCACGCACGGTGCAACCGTCGGGCGGCTCGATGAGACCGCGCTCTTCTATCTGCAAAGCCGCGGACTCGGTAAATCAGTCGCGCGAAAGCTTCTCACCTATGCGTTTGCAGCCGACGTGCTCGAGCGGCTTTCGCTCGCTTCACTGAAGGAAACACTCGAAGCGCGAGTGCTCGAGAGATTTACCGGCTGAGGAAATAGTAGAGCGCGACGCCGACAAGAATCACGAAGAGGATCATCAGCCACATCTTGCTCCCACCCTCTGATTCGTGACTGCCAAGTATCGGATTGGCGATTGTAGTGCGACGCGTGTCTACATCATCGAGCTTCGGCCGCGACACCGCGCGGTCCACCACGGATACACCGAGTGGAAGCTTCGTGCGGCGGAATGTCAGCTCCGCCGTCCCTATCTCTATTCGATCGCCTTCCTGAAGCTGCCGCGGCGTATTGACCGTTTCGCCGTTCAGCCGGGTTCCTGTTGCGCCGGACGTATGCAGGACATATTCACCACCCTCCGCGCGCACTTCGGCGTGTGAGCGGGAAACCGATGGCTCGCGAACCACAATGTCACTGCCGGCATCTCGGCCGATAGTGAATCCTTCATCGGATAGAGGATAGGCGCGGCGCTCGAACTCGTAGACGATGTAGGCCGTAGCTTTTTCCTGGTCTGTTGCGTTCCCGTCCATTGACTCTACTGTTAGAAAGGTGGCAACTGCTGCATAGTATGCGAAATTAGTGCAGGAATCGAACCCCACAGCGGAGGACAACTGATGCCCACGAAGCTCGAGAAGACGCTGAAGCGTGAGATACAGATTAACGGTGAGCCGCACATTGCGACCATTTCGCCGGAAGGCGTGAAGATCACCAAGAAAGGCTTCCGGAAGGGAAACGAGGTATCATGGTCCGCAATTGCGAGTGGCGATGCGAATCTGCGCTCCGACCTGAGCATGTCTGTTGACGCATCGGCTGAGCCCGAGGAATAACGACGGCACGTTCGTGCGCTGAGAGTGTATAGGGTGCCGTAGGGTACTGCAGGTCTCAAGGGTTTAGTCAGTGAGGGATGAGCTTCGCGAAGAGCGAGGCGGTTCTGTCCCGGTAACTGGAATCCACCTGTCACATTCGGTGGACAGAAAAGATCTTCGAGCTGCAGTTGTAGAGGGAGAACGACCTGGCTCAGCGGTTGCACCCCCGCTGTGCCAAACCAGGAGGACCCGTGCGCACGAATTCGAGATTTGTGTTAATCAGCGCTGCCGGACTTATCGTCGCGGCATGCAGTGGAAAAGACAGCAAGATGAGCGATGATCTGAAAAAGGATCTGGACCAGGCGTCCACGTCCGACGGACTCGCTCTCGCCAGCCCAGCGTCCAAGGGAAGCCAGGTCGTTTCGGCGATCGAGCAGGCTAATCCGCCCGCACCACGACAGGTTGCACCGTCGCGGCGAGTGGCGAAGCACAAGGCAGCTCCCACCCGGACACCCGCGCCAGTCGAGACTCAGAACGCAGACGTGAGTGAGGAAGTCGCGGAGCAGCCGGCCCAAGTCGAGCCGGCTCCGGTCGAGCCCGCACCCACGCAATCACCTCGTCCTCGGCCGGTCGCGATATCGACCGGTGGCGGATCAACGGTGGGTCGTGGCGGTGGTTCGGGTCTCGGCACAATTCTCGGCGGAATATCGATTGTGCTTCGCGGCGGTGGCGTAGACGGCGACGCGTGCGATCCACGCACCGACGGTCGTCACGTCCCGATCTCGATCAACAGCCGGATTCCTCAGGGGACATTCCCCGGCTCCGGACGAATCGGCAGACGCTAAACATCAACTGCAGGCGCCGCGCGAAGAATTCTTTGCGCGGCGCCTACGCACATCAGAGCACGTCCTAAAATGAAAATCTCATCGACATTCATCCGTGCTTCGGCGATCGCACTAGTCGCCGTTGCCCTCGTGGCATGCAGTGACGCGAAAAGCAATGATTCGCTGGCGCAGGATACCTCGCTGAACAAGGATCTCGCGCTCGCGAACGCCGACACTGCTGTGCAGCCTCAGTTGAAGGACGTTCCCGTCGAGACGGCTCCCGTTGCCGCACCCGCAGCTCCGCAACCTTCACCACGTCCTCGTGCGGCCACGCCGCCGCGCGCGGTTGTCCGCACTGTTCAGCGTCCTCCGGAGAAAGTTCGAACAGAGCCAGATCCCGGAGCGCCGGTGGTAACAGCAAGTGGCAATACAGTCACCGCGGAAGCGAAAGGATCCGAGCGCGCACTCGGAACAGTGTCGTCCGGCTCAGAGATGTCGTTCTATGCGGGACAGCGAATATGCACGAACACGAATCAGGTTGGTGACAGGTTCACTGCACAAATTTCTGATCCCGTGCAGGGATCGAATGGTGCGGTAATTCCCGCCGGATCGAGCGCAATTGTTGAGGTCACGTCGCTCAAACGCAGCGAGCGCGCGAACGACAATATCGAGATCGCGCTGCGTGTTGTATCGATCACCTTCAATGGAAAGACGTATCCGGTAACATCGGAGGTGAGCTACGCTCAGGTCGAGCGCGTGCGCGGCGAATCGAATACGACCGGCGACGCAGTGAAGGGCGCTGCAATCGGCGCCGTGTTAGGGCAGATACTTGGACACAAGACGAAGTCGACCGTAATTGGCGCCGCAGGTGGTGCAGTTGCGGGTGCGGCGATTGGACGAGCTAATGCTAAAATGGATGGATGTGTGCCCAGTGGCGGACGGATTACCGTGAAGCTCACACAGCCATTGGTGGTGCAGCTGACGTAAGGCGGTATTTGTGCGGAACTGTTTGTTTTTCCGCGCGGTTCCAGCATCTTTCCCAGACGATGCAATTCATCAGTTTCGGCCGGGTGGCAAAGCTGGTTGCGCCCGTTGTCTTTCTGGCGTGCGCAACACGGGAACAGGCGCCGGGCGCAGCCTCACAGAAAGATTCCACGGAAGTAACTGAGCTAACACCGGCCGCAAAGCCGGCGACTGTTGCGGCAGCTTCCACTAAAGGTCCCACCCAGTCAGGAACCATGACCGCGTTCGATGCGTCGGCCCCGGCGGCGCGCACCTCTCCTCGAGATACAGTTCGTGTCGATGGTCCCGAGCCAGAAGTGAAATCGGATTTCAAGTGCGGCATCAAGGGAAATCCGATATTAACGAATCTGGGAATGGGGAACCTTCAGGTCGGTCGTACTATGGCAGTCGTGAAACGCACGTGTCGCGTCCGCCGTGATCTGCAGGAGATGAATGAAGGCAGCCCGGAGCGAATATTGACAGTGCTGATCAACGGCATCCCCGTGCGAGTACAAGTGGTGAACGGGTTGGTGTGGAAGATCGACCTCAGCTCGCCGATGTTCGCAACCCGCTCCGGTCTTCGTGTTGGAACGTCGTTGGCACGCCTGGTTGAAAAAAGAAAGGTGGTGCATCTGTCCGAGGGAGAAGACGGACTTCACGTCAGCATCGACGACTATTGCGGATTGGACTTCAGGTTTTCGATTCCGTCGCGCGAGACACCCGGGAAACGTTGGACGGTCGATCACGTCGTCAAACGATTCGGCAACGCGCCAGTCGACAAGATTTCGGTGAAGAGGTGTGCTGGCTGAGCGACTGTTCGTTGCTGTTCAGCTGACTGAAGAAGCGCGACGCAAAATCGCAACCCACATCGGCAACCTTCCAGGCCGACTCGTTCCTCCGGAGAACTGGCACTTCACTCTGCGATTTCTCGGAAACACATCCCCTGCCGCTCGCGATTCGCTCATCTCGATCATGCGTCAATCGTCACTCGGTGGACCATTCCCGATTAGTTTCGGATCGCTCGGCGCTTTTCCTCGAGCCAAACGAGCTCGAATAGTTTGGATTGGAGTGAATGAAGGATCGGCGCAATTGATATCACTCGCGGAGAAGATCGAACACGCTGCGCGGCAAGCAGTATTTCCCGCCGAATCGCGGCCATTCCAGCCGCATCTTACATTGAGCAGAGTCGATCCGCCGAGGTCAGTCGTGGATGTTGTGACGGAACACCCGCCGATTGCTGTGTCGATGAACATTCATGAAGTGACGCTCGTGCGCAGCTTGCTTGGCGGCGGTCCATCGAGATATGAGGTCATCGATCGCTTTCCTCTCGAGCGAAAGGGATAGAGACTCGTGCAGCTGACTTCTGTCGCACGCAGTTGCCGTATTCTCTTCGCAATATCGATCATCTCGGCGTGTTCGCATTCCGGTGAGCCGACGGAACCAACGCCCGTCACTGTGGATACCGCCGCAATTCCTCTTCAGCGTGAGATGCGCGGAATGTGGATCGCAACGGTCGCGAACATCGACTGGCCGTCCTCGAAAACGTTGACCGCTGACCAACAGCGTGCAGAGCTGTCGGACATCATGGCCCGTGCGGTGAGCACCGGAATCAACACTCTCGTTCTACAAGTGCGTCCAGCGGGTGACGCATTGTATCAGTCGAGCATCGAGCCGTGGGGAGTGATGCTCACGGGTACGCAGGGGCGGGACCCCGGTTACGATCCGCTTGCGTTCGCGATACAGGAGGCGCATGCGCGCGGACTCGAGCTGCACGCCTGGATCAACCCCTTTCGCGCAGGGAATACATCCGACACGGCGAAGCTTGCGGCGCTGCATCTCTTCAAGGCGAGACGTGATCTCATCCGCGTATACGGAAGCAACATCTGGATGGATCCGGGCGAGCCTGATGTTCAGGATCACACGATGCGCGTCATCAGCGACATCGTGCGCCGATATGATATCGATGGAATTCATCTCGACGACTATTTCTATCCGTACATCGAGAATGACGACAACGGAAATCCGATTGCGTTTCCGGATGACGCGACTTACTCGAAGTACAGCGCCGGCCTTCCGCGGGATGATTGGCGACGTGCGAATATCGATCGATTTGTCGAGCGGTTGTATCGCGAAGTGCACGTGATCAAGCCGACGATCAAAGTTGGAATTTCACCGTTCGGAATCTGGCGACCAGGATTTCCGCCTGGCGTTCAGGGGCTCGATGCATACGCGACGATTTATGCTGATTCACGCAAATGGCTGCAGCAGGGATGGATGGATTATCTCGCGCCGCAACTTTACTGGGCGATCGCGGCGCCTCAGCAAAGTTTTCCAGCGCTTCTCGATTGGTGGTACGGGCAAAATCTCGCCGGGCGACACGTTTGGCCTGGTCTCGCTGCGTACCGCGTGCTGAACGGGACATCGAGCGCTTACTCTGTGACGGAAATCCCCAACCAAATAAAAACAACACGGACTCGCGCGAACTCCGGAAATTTTCTTTATAACGCGACGTGGACGCTCAAACAGAATGGTGGCGCAGTTGCAAACGCGCTTTCGTCCGACTTGTACAAAGACGGAGCGCTGGTGCCGTCCATGCCGTGGCTCGACTCGTCTCCTCCGCCTGCGCCGGGTGTGAGTGTGACCGGGTCGACCGTGCAGATCACTCCAGGCGTCGGAGAAGCTCCCAGATGGTTTGCGCTAAGAATTCACAGCTCGAAGTGGATCACTCGAATTGTCTTCGGAACACAATTGACTGTGCCGGTCGATGCAGCGACTGATCGAGTTCTCGCGCAAGCCGTCGATCAAGCGGGGAATACGAGTGCCATCGCTGAATGGAGGCGATGATGCAGAACTAACCCATCGAGTATGGGGTCAATAGTTCTCGGCTTTCGGCTATTGAGTAATGAGTTGTCGGCCCAAAACTCAAAACCCACTAGCTGACTGCCGAGAACTATTGACCCCATACTCGATGGGTTAATTCTGCACCTGCAGTCCGCAGTCGCGGTTATTTCCAGTCCGCGAGGCGCTTCAAGGCGTGCAGCCGATCAGTCTGTCCGATTTTCGCTTTGCTCACTGCATCGCGTAGATAGTCCACCGTATGATCGTACACCGGACGATTCACGGGATACGGATGCCCGTCCTTTCCACCGTGTGCGAAACTGAACCGCGCGGGATCACGCATGCTAGCAGGTGATCCGTAAACGACATCAGCCACGAGCGCGAGCGCGCGCACTGCTTTCGGTCCCACGCCCGGAGTCGCGAGAACATCCTCAAAGTTTTTCGGATTCGCTTCGTAAGTAGAGACCAGGACTTTTCTGAGATGGGCGGGATTGATGTCGCGTTGAATGTCGACCCAGTGACGCGAAGGAAGTGCGAGCGTGATTACTCGTGCAATCTCGCGATCGACATGACGTGGTTCCTGTCGCGCAAACTCAGTTGATGCAACACGTGCGGGCGACGATTCGTTTGCGACCATGTTCAGCACACGCTGGGCACCTGCGTCACTCGCGATTGCCGCGTGTGGCTCGTTCACGAAATCTCGAACTTGTGAGCCGAGCCAGTGGTAACGACGCGCGGTGCCGTCGTCGCCGCGCATGCCTTGTTGGACGACCGCCCATTCACCTTCAGCGGTCAAAAAGAAACTGTGGTGGTAAATCCCGAATCCGTCTTGCACGGCCGCTGAGTCGACCTTCGCAGCCATTCTGCTGTTGTAGGCGAGCCGCGGGCCATCGAGCCCAAGCTGCGCGCCGAACATCGTCAGCTCGGCCGGTGTTCGCCGTGATGCTTTTCCTTTTCCGCCCGCGACAAAGATCCCGAGCTCGCTCGAGCGATTTGCAAGTCCTTCTTTCAGCGCGCCGCAAACTGTGGTTGTGACGCCGCTCGAGTGCCAGTCGAATCCGAGAACGCAGCCGAACGCCTGAAACCAGAAGGGATCAGAGAGTCGCTGCAAAAATGCAGAGCGGCCTTGTTGCATCACGATGACCTCGGCAATTGCCGGGGCGAGCTGCGTCATTCTGCTGAAGAGCCAACGAGGGGCTTTGCCGCCGTGGAGCGGTAACGTCGCGGAGCCGGTGCGATTTGGCATACAAAAAACCTAATTAGCCGTCAGCGAGTTTTTAGTCAGCACTCAGCAGTAGTTGATGGCCCACTGCTGACTGCTGACAACAACGCTGACGGCTGATAGCTGATGGCCGATGGCTGCCGTCTAGAGCGTTGCCTTCCTGATCATTGCTCCAATTCCAGCACCGATAAACGCCGGAATAAGCGCGAGGAGCGTCGCAAAAATGTTCGGCTGCACCGGGTAAAGTGGTGGAATTTCCATCGCGCGCGCGACAAGAGCCGCGCCGAGGATGCAGAGGCCAGCGATCATCGCCGCGAGCCAGGACCATCGGGGCGACGCGAATCCGACACCGATCATGCCGACTACAAGGACAAGGACGGTTGCCTGCACTTCATCGTTGTGCTGATCGACGTAGCCGGCGAGCGCACCAACGACGAGAGCGGCAATTATTATCGGAACGAGAGATCTCACTGGGCCACCTGTGAAGTACTTTGTATCATAAAGTACACGGTCAGCCCGCCAAATGCAATCGGTTTGACCGGAAGGGGTCGGGTGCGTAAATCTTAGAAGTGATAATCAATGCGCGTGATGTATTTCCAATCGATGGGTTTGGTCGCCGGCGAATGAAGATCGCATTCGTCGGATCGCATGGAGTGGGGAAGACCACCCTTTGTTTCGATCTCGCGTCGCAGCTCAAGCGCCTCGACCTCGGCGTCGATCTTGTAAAGGAAGTCGCGCGACGGTGTCCTCTTCCCATCAATGAGCAGACAACACCGGATGCGCAGGCGTGGATTCTTCATACGCAAATCGCCGAAGAAATTGCGGCAGGAACGTACTACGAGGCGGTCGTATGCGATCGATCGGTCCTCGACAACTACGCGTACCTCGTCGCCCGCGTCGGACGACGCACCGATCTCGATCCGCTCGTTGGAAGTTGGATTCGCACCTACAATGCCTTGTATAAAGTGCCGGTTCTGGAAGCGCCGTCGTTCGACGGCACGCGTGCTACGAGCCGAACCTTTCAGACGGAGATCGATTCACTGATCGACGAGCTGATCCAGGCATTCGATGTCGAGGTGCAGGAGCTCGATCCGGCAGATCGAGACGGTTGGATTCCAACGGTGATGCATTCTCTGCAGCTACCGATGCGTCCGCCTCAGATCGATATGTTCGGAGTCGCAATCGGCAGCTAGGGCGGACACGCTCCAGCGGCCGCAGTAACAGTGACGCTGCCGGTTGTAGATCGAGTAGTACCACCCGCCGTCACCGACGCATTCACGTTGTACGTTCCGAACTGGTTGATCGCCTGCCGGTCAACGGCGCGGCCGCTCGCGTCGAGAACTCCCGTGCGTGTCGTTGCGCCTACCGTTCCGGTGCCCGTCCACATCGTGGTCCATGATCCACCGGGCTGAGCAGGACTCGTTGACATTCCGGTGCACGTTTCCGATGAAACTCCAGCCACGATGTGCCGATAACTCGGCGACGGATTATCCAGTGTCACCAAGAACTCGTTTGGATTTGCCGCGCAAGTAAAGTTCGCCGTGGTTGTCTGATTCGACTGGACGTCCACAGCTCTTGGATTGTTTGGACACGTCGTATTTGCTGGAGCGGTGATCGACACCGAATAGAAACCCGCCGCAAGACTCGCAAACGAATACGCGCCGCCTGCACCAGTCGTGGTCGACGCGACTGTGGTCCCGCCCTGTGTGAGCGTGACTGCAACGCCAACGCGTCCAACCAAATCAACAAACACACTTCCCGAAATTGTGCCCGGCAATGACGTGCAGACGAAGTTTGCGGTTGACGCCTGGTTTGCCTGCACAGTCACTGTTTGTGTAGTGGATGTGCATGAAGTACTCGACGGAGCGTTGATCGAGGCTGTGTAACTTCCCGGAGGAAGAGACGCGACAGTGTAGGTCCCGCCCGGAGCTACTGTCGTTCCGGTACCCACGCTCGTTCCGCCCTGTGACACTGTTACGACGACGCCGGCTTGCCCCGATCCGTTCACGAGCACGGATCCCGTAATACTTCCCGGG
>DATLDN010000008.1:0-19179 GCA_035525855.1 Gemmatimonadaceae bacterium | reverse complement strand
TTGAGCGTCAGACGATCGTAGTCGGTGCGCTGGCCAACGCGTGTTTCGGCAACCGAGAAGTTGGCGCGGCGAACCGGATTGTAGATCGAGTCGATGCGCACAACGTCAACCGGCAGTGCACGATCGAGTGTGTGCTGATCGGCTTCGACATAACCACGACCCTTATTGACATACAGCTCGACGTTCAGGTCGCGATCGTCCTGCATCGTAAAGAGATGATGGGACGGATCGAGCACCGTAACACCGGGCGCAGCCTGAATATCAGCTGCGGTTACGGCACCCGACTCGCCCTTCGTAATGCGAAGGATGATTTCTTCAACGCCTTCATCGAGAATCAGAGTAAGCATCTTGAGATTGCCAATGATCTGATGCACGTCCTCGACAACGCCGGGAATGGTCTGATGCTCGTGAAGAACGCCGTCGATCCGGATTCCCCAGACCGCCGACCCTCTAAGCGATGACAGCAGCATTCGCCGCATCGCATTTCCAAGCGTATGACCATATCCCCGCTCGAGGGGTTGAAGACGAAATTCTGCTGCGTTGGGATTGTCCTCGCGCTTGGTCATCTCGACGAGCTGCGGACGGACAAGACCCTTCAGTTCAATTGCTTGTGCCATTTTTTGATCATTTCCTCGTCCCACTCCGCCCCTATCGCGCGGTGGGTCCGTAAAGGGAGAATAGGGTCCCTGGGGTTGTTCCTACTTCGAGTACAATTCGACGACGAGCTGCTCCTGTGCAGCAATCGGAATGTTCGGACGCGTCGGTCTCTCGAGCATCCGCCCGCTGAACGTGTCGCGATCGACAGCGATCCACGAAAGCGGCGCGCCACGAGTGGACTGATCCATCGCTGCCATCACCGACGCCTGCTCACGTGACTTCATCCGAACGCGCACCTCTTCACCAGGCGACACGAGATAGCTCGGAATGTCGACGGCCTTCTGCGCAATCTCGACATGACGGTGACGAATCAGCTGGCGCGCAGCCTTTCGGCTCGACGCAAATCCCATTCGATAAACGACGTTGTCGAGTCTCGACTCGAGCGCTGCGAGAAGATTGTGTCCCGTAATTCCCGGCAGCGTAGCAACGCGCTCGAATGTATTCCGGAACTGCTTTTCGCTTACGCCGTAAATGCGCTTGATCTTCTGCTTCTCACGGAGCTGCTTGGAATACTCGGACATCTTTCGACGGCGAGCAGTGCTCGCCCCGTGCTGTCCGGGAGGAGTCGGCCGGCGCTCGACCGGGCACTTCTCCGTGAAGCACTTGGTTCCTTTGAGAAACAGCTTCGTCCCTTCTCTCCTGCACTGTCTGCAGCTCGGTCCTGTATAGCGCATCGGTTAAACTCTCCGGCGCTTTGGAGGACGACAGCCGTTGTGCGGAATCGGCGTTACGTCGCGAATCGACTTCACCTGAAGCCCCGCTGCGACGAGCGCCTGAATCGCTGACTCACGACCAGAGCCCGGACCCTGCACACGAACGTGTACTCGACGAACTCCGAGAGTCACGGCCTCGCGTCCAGCCTGCTCGCCTGCGACAGTCGCTGCAAACGGGGTGGACTTCTTCGATCCCTTGAAGCCGGCTTTGCCGGACGAGCCCCAGGAAATCGTATTTCCATGGGTATCGGTGATCGTGATCGTCGTGTTGTTGAATGTCGCGCTGACGTGGGCAATACCCTCTGCCTCGATGATGCGCTTCGTCTTTTTTCCAGTAGCCATGTTTTACTTCGTCACCTTTTTCTTGCCGGCGATTGCGCGGCGCGGCCCCTTCTTCGTGCGGGCGTTTGTATGTGTGCGCTGTCCGCGAACCGGAAGTCCACGGCGATGGCGATTCCCGCGATACGAGCCGATGTCCATCAATCGCTTGATGTTCATCGCGACTTCGGTGCGGAGGGCGCCCTCTACGCGAAGATCTTTTTCGATCGTCTGGCGGAGGCGGTTAGTGTCTGCGTCATTGAGATCACGGACGCGCTGTTCAGGATTGACTCCAGCATCTTCTAGAAGCTTTCGCGCGGTCGCGCGGCCAATTCCGTAGATGTACGTCAGTCCGATCTCGAGCTTCTTTTCGCGCGGAAGATCCACGCCTGCAATACGTGCCATTTATCCCTGTCGCTGCTTGTGCTTGGGGTTTCTCTTGCAGATGATTCGAACAACGCCCTGGCGCTTGATCACCTTGCAGTGTTCACAAATTGGTTTGACGCTGCTGCGTACTTTCACGGGTGCTCCTAATGGGACGCGCAAAGCCCCCCGCAACAAACCGGAGGGATTTTTGAGTTAGCCTTTGAAATTAAAGGGGTTACCCCTCAGACGCAACCCAAAACGGGGAAGTGTCGACGGCCATTAGAAATGTGCTCTAAACAACCGTTATCGCGTGGCTGTTAGTCCCTCTCGAATTGATTGCATTGCGGCTAGCGGATCCGAGGCCGCCGTCACGCTTCTGCCCACGACGATGTAGTCCGCCCCGGCGGCTGTCGCCGCTTCCGGTGTAACGACTCTGGACTGATCGCCCGCATCATCGCCCTGAAGCCGAATCCCCGGCACGATCATCTCGAAAGTCGCCCCAAACTGTCCCCGGATCATCGCCGCCTCCTGACCACTGCAGACAACACCGCGAGTTCCGCACGAGCTCGCGAGCGCCGCCAGTCGCATTACCGTGTCGGCGGGTGTCGACGTTTTTACTCCGGTAATCTCCGCAATCCCGGTAGCATCGAGAGACGTCAACACAGTGACAGCAAACACTCCACACTTTCTTCCCGCTGCTTTCACTGCAGCTTCGAGCATTGCTCTTCCCCCTGCAGCGTGCACAGTCGCAAGGCGAACATCCAGACCGGCAAGCACGCGCATCGCGGAGGCGACAGTGTTTGGAATATCGTGAAGCTTGAGATCGATAAAAACTTCGCAATCACGCTCTCGCAGTCGTTTGATGACGCCCGGTCCCGCCGCAGTAAAAAGCTCACTTCCAACTTTGTAGAAATTGCAGGAGTCACCGAGTTGCTCGACGATCTCCATCGCGCGGGCTTCGGTGGGAAAATCGAGCGCAACGATGGGCACTGTCACGCGGGCCACTCGACCTTTCCGACTATTTCACCAAGCGAGCTCACGCGATGCGCGTCGCACCACTGACGCAGCTCCCGAATAACACGTTGTGGCGCACGCGGATCCTTCATCGCCGCAGTCCCCATTCCAACCAGAGTAGCTCCCGCCATCATGTATTGCACAACGTCGGTTCCGCGCATGACGCCTCCGACTCCAATCAATGGAACGTCCACTGCTCTTCTCACTTTCCAAACGGCGAGAACTCCGACGGGCAGCAATCCAACTCCACTCACACCCCCGCTGCCAAACCCGAGTGCAGGGCGTCGAGACTCGACATCGATCACTAAACCGGGGAGTGTATTCACAAGCGTGATTGCATTCGCGCCTGCATCTACAGCGACACGTGCAGTGCTCGCAATGTCCGGCAGCATCGGCGAAAGCTTCACAGTGATCGGGCGACGCGTTGCATCACGCGCGAGCTTGACCAGGGCAGTCAGCGTTTTGTTGTCAGCGCCGAATTCCATTCCGCCCGCTTTCACATTCGGACAGCTGACATTCAGCTCGTACGCAGAAATTCCCTGCGCACTATCGAGCTCTCCGACTACTGTCGCGAAATCTTCGACAGAATCCCCGACCACATTTACTATGACACGCGCTTTTTTGAGATTCGCTGCAAGCCACGGAAGCTCCTGATCCCGCACTGTATCAACGCCGGGATTTGCGAGGCCCACAGCATTGATCATTCCACCATCGAAGTCTGCAACTCGCGGCGCAGGCGCACCGTTGCGCGGATTCGGGCTCACTGCCTTCGTAACAATTCCGCCGAGCGAATCGAGATCGATCACGCCAGAAATCTCGCGACCGTACGCTGCGGTTCCCGACGCGAGAATTAAGGGGTTCTGAAATTCGTGAGAGGCAAAAGAAACGGCGAGCGGTGAGCTCGCCGTCATTTCGTTGCGCCGCTCACACGCGCCTCATAGTGATTGATATAGTCGAGGACAGAACGCGCTACGCTGCGAGCAATTTCGCGCTGATTGCTGTAGTCACTGAGATACTCAGCTTCAGCGGGATTCGTCCCGAACCCGATCTCCACAAGAACAGCAGGCATGTAGGATCCCCTCAGCACCGCAAAATTCGCCTGCTGCACACCGCGACTCGGTCCCGGATGAAAAGTGCGAAGACCCTGCTGGATCGTTTCGGCAAGATCGTTCGACTCGCGCAGATGTTCATTCTGCGCCATGTCGTTGATGATAAAGCTCAGTGGATCACCCTTTGGTGCGTATGCGCCAGTCTCGAATCGAACGGCTTCGTTTTCCATTTTTTCAACGCGCAGCGCATCTTCACTCTTCGCCTCGGCGAGAAAATATGTCTCGAAACCGCGTTCGCGCGCAGCGGAAGCGCCACGAGACCCGGTCGCATTCACGTGAATCGACACGAACACGTCGCCTTTGTTCTTGTTCGCGATCCGGCCACGATCCGACAGTGCAATGAGAGTGTCAGTAGTTCGCGTCATGAGCACGTCGACGCCACTGCTGCGAAGCTCCTGCGCCACTAGCTTCGCGACCGAGAGCGTAATGTATTTCTCGACGAGTCGCGGGCCTCCCCCAATCGGGCCGCTCATTCCATTGTCAGGGCCGCCATGTCCTGCATCGACAACTACGAGATATCTCGTAGTACGCTTCGGCGGCCGACCGGAGGACGATGGTTGGGAGGGCAAAACCGTCGCGCGCTGAGTCGCAGCTGGCGGAGGCTCAGCCGGATGACGCACGACGGTGGTGAATATTCTCAGCTCGCGTGACGCGTTGTCGAAGAAGTATCCGCTCGCGAGCTTCGGGATTAGACCAGAGACAAACTGAAAAGGCAGCAGAAAAGTCTGGCCGCTTCGCAGAGCAGGCAACATCATCGGAATGACCGTCACGCCAGAGCGTACAAACGGAACTCCCTCGACCAGCTCGAGCTGCGTGTCGCCGAGTGTCACCCGGTAGTGCGCGTTCGGCGCGTTTGCCACTGATCCACCGAGAGCAGCAGCGAGCAAGTCGGCGCGAATGTATGCGCCCGTCGTCGAGCCTGTGACCGGAACCACCTTCACCGCTTCGCCCTGCCGGACCACGAGATTCTGCGGCGCCGCTACAGCCGTCTGCAGAAAGAACAACAGTCCGATCATCTACGACGCACCGCCCGTTCGATGTCACGCTCATCATCGCGCTTCTTTTCATCCGCGCGCTTATCGAAAAGTTTTTTCCCGCGGCCAAGGCCCAGCGCGACCTTCACCTTTCCGCGCTTGAAGTACAGCTCGAGGGGCACGAGCGTCAGGCCCTGACGCTCGACAGACCCGATCATTTTCTTGATCTCGCGCTTGTGCAGCAGGAGCTTGCGCGTTCTCGTCGGCTCATGATTGAAATAGCTCGCCTGCTCGTACGGCGAGATGTGAAGGTTGAGAAGCTGAACTTCGCCATCTCTTACTATCCCGTAAGCATCCGAGATGTTCGCTTTGCCATTGCGAAGGGATTTCACTTCGCTGCCCGTCAGCACGATCCCCGCTTCCCAAGTATCGAGGATGTGATAATCGTGTCGCGCGCGTCGATTCTTGGCGATCGATTCCCTTTCGGTCTTTTCAGGTGCTGCGGCTGGCATCGTGTTTGTTCAACATAGAATGGGGATTCAACACGAGAAAGGGGAAATTCAGGACGCACCGTCGTAATACAGACGAGTGGAGTGTGTTTGACTTCACTCTACTGCCATTCTAAGTTCAAAAATTCCTCTGCCGAAGTGGTGGAACTGGTAGACGCGCTGGCTTCAGGAGCCAGTGGGTGCAAGCCCGTGGGGGTTCGAGTCCCCCCTTCGGCACTATTGTTTTATCGTCGCTTCGCCTGGTTTCGCACCCAGAAACTGAAAGTCGAGCAGCCGCTGCTTTTCGGTGAGGCGTGTCACCCGCCCACCCACGCCGGATCCTTTCAGCATTTGAATGGACACAACGTCGCCGACAACGGTGACGCCGGGAAATATTTCGCGGTAATTCGTCGTCACCTGCAGCTCGCGCAGTGCCAGATTGAATTGTTCCGGTCGCGTTAGATGGAACTCCGCGCGGCGAACCACGAACGATGCCGTGTCGAGAAATACCGAGCCCTCGATGTCTGGCTTTCGAAGGGAGCTGACCGGGCGGAAATCGATGCGATATGTCGCTGACGACTTTTCACGTGCGATTCCTTCGTAAGAGAAACAATGACTTTGAAGGAACGCCGGGTCGCCAAGGTCTTCGAGAACCGGGATGGTCATCTGCTTACTATTCGGCGGATGTGCCGAGGGATCGTCGCGTATTAACTGCCCCGGCAGGTACGGCGGGCGCGTGTCGCTTCGAAATGATGCGGTGTCGTATTCCCGGCGCATTGCATCCGCGAGAGTCGGAGTATCAAACGTACGTGCGATGCGGTACTCGAAAGGATAAGACTTGACGAGTAATCGCTCGCGCTCGGCATTATTCTGCAGCTCGGCGAGAATTGTTTGAAAATCCGCGGCACCCCTGCGGTCATTCGCAGCAATACAGCCTTTTGTAGCACGCACTGTCACAGTCGACAGCTTGAATGGCGATGGTTGCAGAGTGACACGAATTTGCTGTGGTCCGCCGCGAAGGACGATCGCGGTATCCTGTGCGACAAATCCGAGCTGCTTCACTCGCAGGTGATAAGCCCCTGGCGAGAGGCCCGCGATTACGAAGTCACCATTCTGGCCGGTGAATCGTGAAGCGCCCGTCTCGATGACGGTTACGGTGCTATATGGAAGCGGGATTCCATTCGATCCGACAACGACTCCAGTGACCTGAGCCCCAGCCGGAAGTGTAACCGCGAAAAAAGCAGCGACGTGAATCCACCGGCGGCTCATACTACTCCGAGCTCGTAACGCTTAAACAGGCTCCAGAATCGGGAGACCGACCCTCTCGCGGACGACGGGCTCGTCGTGCAGCAAGTCTGCGAGGCAAACACCCTCGAGAACATCATCGATCTTTCGCTGCAGCAGCATCCACACCGGGCGAATGCTGCAGTTGTGAGATGCGTTGCATCGATCTTCTTCTACTGGATGACTCAGGCAGTGGAGATCGAACGTCTCGAGCTCCGATGCATGAATCACCGAGCGAATCGTGATTTCTTCGGGCGGCCGCGCCAGCATATATCCGCCGTGCGCGCCGCGCGTGCTCGTTATGACACCTGCACGTCGGAGCCGCAGAAGAATCTGCTCGACATAATCCGCGGGAAGACGCTCCTGCGCCGCGATTTGCCTGCCGGTGGCCGGCCCTTTCTCTGTGCGCCGCGCAAGATGCAGCGCGCAGATAACACCATACTCCGCCCACGTTGTAATACGCATGATTTACGATAGACCGCGAAAGGTCAAACTACAAGTATTCGTTACAGGGATTGAGGACCGAGGATTGAGAATGACGCAAGACTATCCAGCGGATACGCCGCCATGCGCGCCGCCGGGTACTCCGATTTCTGTCATCTTCCGCAAATCGAGTACTTCATCGATTTGATCATCCGGTAGAACGTGCTCGCGTTTGACGAGATCGCGAATGAGAACGTTCTCCTTCACCGATTGCTTGCTGAGATCCGCCGCGCGAGCGTATCCGATCTGCGGAGCGAGAGCCGTTGCAAGTGCAGCCGACCGCTCTACCCAGTACGCGCACTGTTCCCTGTTAGCCTCGATCCCCTGCACGCATTTGCTCTCGAGCGTGAGCGCCGCGTTTGTAAGAATTTTCATCGAGAGCAGAACGTTGTACGCGATCACGGGCATCATCACATTCAGCTCGAGCTGTCCGTGCTCCGATGCAATCGCGACACACGCATCGTTTCCAACAACCTGGAAGCAAACCTGATTCACCATTTCCGGAATCGATGGGTTCACTTTGCCAGGCATAATCGACGAGCCGGGCTGAACAGCCGGCAACCGGACTTCATCGAAACCAGTGCGCGGGCCGCTCGCAAGAATTCTGAGATCACTCGCAATTTTGCTCAGGTCGAGCGCAAGAACTTTGAGCTGCGCACTGAATGCCGCGACGTCACCCATGCTCTGCATCAGCTGAATTCGATCGATTCCCTCGCGCAGATCTGCGCCAAGCATGTCGTTGAGAAATCCGACCATCAGATCCGGATACTCACGCTCGGCGTTTACGCCGGTTCCAACTGCAGTCCCGCCAATTCCCAGCTCGCGCAAATAATTCGCAGCTTCTCCGACTCTCCGAATTCCACGGAGAAGACTGCCGGCGTACGCAGTGAATTCCTGACCGAGTCTGATCGGCATCGCATCCTGCAGGTGCGTGCGGCCGGACTTGATGACGTCATCGAACTGTTGGCCTTTATCACTCAACGCATCTGCCAATCGTTCGAACGCATTCACGAGCCTCGGCAGCTCAGTCACGCATGCGAGACGAATCGCCGTCGGAATCACGTCGTTGGTCGATTGCGCCATGTTGACGTGATCGTTCGGATGTACGGGCGTGTACTCGCCGCGCTTCCCGCCGAGAATTTCGTTTGCGCGATTCGCTAGCACTTCATTGATGTTCATGTTGTGCGAAGTGCCGGCACCGGCCTGGTACACGTCGACAACGAATTGATCGCGATGCTGGCCGGCTAGAACCTCATCTGCGGCAGCAATAATTGCGTCCGCGAGTCGAGCTTCCAGCCGACCGGTTTGCTTGTGCGTCATCGCAGCCGCTTTTTTGATGCGAATCGTTGCATCTACGAAAGCAGACAGCGGCTTCAATCCGCTGATTGGAAAATTCTGAACTGCTCTGAGCGTTTGAACGCCGTACAAAGCAGTTGTGGGAACAGCTAGCTCGCCGAGAGGGTCCTTTTCAGTCCGTGTGTCATCGGTCATTGCCAGTGCTCCCTATTATTGCGCTGCCGAGCGTGAAAGCCGGGCAGTTCCGTTGAGGAATGGATTCGAAATTTTTTCTTCGGCGATCGTCGAGTTATCACCGTGTCCGGGGTGAATCACTGTCTCCGGGGGAAGCAAAATTATGCGTGCCAATGAAGCCTCGAGCTGCGCCGCATTCGAGAAGGGCAAATCAGTTCGACCGACCGATCCTGCGAACAGACAATCACCCACTAGCGCATTTCCGTGTCCGTAAATCACCACATGCCCTGGAGAATGTCCGGGCACATGCATCACTGACAGCGTGATGTTTCCAAGCGTTAAAGTCTGGCCTTCCTCGAAATGTGCATCCGGCGGAGGCGGCTCCTCATATGGGATCCCATATAATTGCGCCTGCCTTCCACCAACCCGGTACAACGGCTCATCGAGCGGATGCAGATAAACCGGCACATTCCACCGGCGTTTTACAGACGCGACTGCACCGATGTGATCCACATGCGCGTGGGTCACCCAGATTGCATCGAGCTCGTGCCCGGTTCGCTCGACTTCAGCGATTACTCGATCGCCATCACTGCCAGGATCGACTACTACGGTTGCGCCGCTCGCCGGATCGGAGACGATGTAGCAGTTCTCCTGAAATGGTCCCGTCACGAGACGCGTGACGATCATGCGGAGTAGCCACCTGTCCCGATGATCTCAGGAACCGCAGCGCCGCTCCTGAGCGACGTCAAATATTTTTCGACGGCAATTGCAGCCGTCGTAGCATCCCCTGCAGCAGTGGTCACCTGACGAGTCAGCTGAGCGCGCACATCGCCGGCCGCGAACAATCCGCGAATGGAAGTTTCCATGTTCATGTCAGTCCGGAGATATCCCATCTCATCATGATCGACGTGCCCTTCAATGATTCCTGTATTGGGGCGGAAGCCGACAAAGATGAAAACTCCGGTTACATCGAGCTTCGAAGTCTGGTGAGTGTTCACATCACGCATAGTGATGCTGTTGACGAGACCCTGCGCATCACCGTCGATTTCATCGACAACCTTGTTCCAGATAATCTCGGCCTTTGGATTTTCCATCAATCGCTTTTGGAGAATCTTCGATGCGCGAAGCTCGTCCCGACGGTGGATCAAATAGACCTTGTCGGCGTAACGCGTAAGAAAATCCGCTTCTTCAACGGCGGCATCACCGCCGCCAATGACAGCAATTATCTGATTCCTGAAGAAGTGACCGTCACAGATCGCGCAGTAGCTCACTCCCTTCCCTGCATAATCGAGCTCTCCGGGAACACCGAGCTTGATCGGTGTCCCACCGGAAGTGATGATCGCCGTTGGTGCGCGATACGTCTTTCCACTTTCGGCGGTCGCGAGGAAATTCCCATCCGCGAGTTTCTCGAGCGTCACGATGGTTTCCTGCGCGAACTCGGCCCCAAACTTCTTTGCGTGACTGTCGAACTTCTCCGCCAGCTCGTATCCCTTGATCGACTCGAACCCGGGGTAGTCTTCGACCAGCTCGGTGTTCAGCAGCTCACCGCCGGGAATGCCGCGCTCGATAACCAGCGCGCGCAGCATCGACCTTCCGGCGTACAGCGCAGCCGTAAGTCCGGCCGGCCCAGCACCGATGATTAGAACGTCATAATCGCGAGGAGTCTCCACAAAGGAAACTTATTCAACCCTGCAAGTGAGTGCGGAAGCTCTGGAAAAGCTTTACTTCCGAATGTGACGTCCACCGTCGACAATAATTGTCTCGCCCGTCACGTAATCCGCGCGTAGCAGATACAACATTGCATCGACGACATCGGCAGGGTCACCTAAGCGGCCGAGTGGCGTCGTCGATTCGATCCGTTCACCCGATTCCTTTTCCCAACCCTCGGGAAGCAAGACAGCACCTGGCGCAATTGCGTTGACGCGAATTTCCGGCGCGAAAACCTTCGCCAGGGAAGACGTCATTTTGACAAGACCCGCTTTGCTTATCGAATGAGGTATGTAAGCCGGCCAACTTTCGAACGCCGCAAGATCGGAAATGTTCACAATCGAGCCACTTTCAGCGCGGAGAAAGGCTGCCGCCGCCTGCGAAATCAGAAATGGCGCTCGCAGATTCAACGCGAACATTGCATCCCACGATTGCGCGGTAACTGAGCCGAACGGCGTACGCTCCATAACCGCCGCAGAGTTAATGACGACGCCTAATGATCCAAACGAACGCGCAACCTCTTCAACTAATTCGCTTGGTCCGCGCGGAGTGGTCAAATCCGCCTGAAAAGGCTTTGCGTCACCACCCGCGCTATGAATTGCCGCAGCCGTTTCATCGGCACCTTGAGCGGATGCATTGTAGTGAACGGCAACCCGCATCCCTTCTTTTCCGAGTGCGATCGCAAGTGCGCGTCCTACCCGACGTCCTGCGCCGGTAACAAGCGCGACCCTTCCGTCGAGCTTCATTGCTGTGTCACGGGTTGCTGTCGCGACGCGACCAAAATGTCCTGCTTCGCGAGCCACTCCTCCGGAATCTGCATCGAGCCGATCGTCCGCGGGCCTTCCGTCAATCCGTGCCAGTCGGAACCGCCACTCGCGACCAATCCGAAAAATTCGGCGAGTGCTGCAAGGCGCTTGATGTCCTCCTTGTCATGACTTGGATGGCGAACTTCGACGCCATCGAGTCCCGCTGCTACCAGTGGCTCGAGACGCTCGCGACGTCCGTCGTAGCCCGGGTGCGCCCAAACTGCAATTCCGCCTGCCTCATGCGTCATCGCAATAGCATCCGCAATTTCGAGTCGTTCCTTGGGAATGAACGCCGCGCGGCCGGCGCCGAGGTAGCGATCGAACGCCTCGCGAAAATCGCGAACGGTTCCGGCCCGAATCATCGCTCGCGCGATATGCGGACGTCCGACCGACGCCGTACCCGCTTCGGCCATCACCATGTCGACGGTTACTTCCGCTCCAAGCTCACGCAATCGCTCGACAATTTTAGATGCGCGCACAGTACGTCCCGCGCGCAACGTTTCGAGTCTCGACTCGAGCAGCTCGAGTCGGGTAACATGGAGTGCGAGCAAGTGAATCTCGCGATCGGAATCGTTTGCGCTGAGCTCAACGCCCGGGACAACGCGAATGCCGAGGGTCTCGCCGGTGATCGTCGCGAGAGGAACGCCGGCTAATGTGTCGTGATCAGTAAGCGCGACAGCCTTCAGGCCGGCCTTGTGTGCCGCGGCAATTACCTCGTCGGGCGGAAGAATTCCGTCCGACGCCGTCGAATGGCTGTGGAGATCAACGAACCCCGCGGTCTTTGCGGCGTCGCCGACCTCAGTCACCGCGCGTAGCCGGCCTCGGGCGATGTGAAGCTTGGCTGTGATTGCTCGAAGTAGGCGCGAAGCTGCTCGTCGCTCAGCTCGCGAAACGATCGCTCGCGCGACCTTGCGCCCTGAGGTGAGTAGCGAGTGACGCGCGTTTCCTTCTTTCCATCGTTATCGCGCGTGAAGATCAATCCGAATTCGTCCTGCTCGTATGATGTAATGAATCCGGACGGCATGACGCTCCACGTATTGCCACCAACTTCAATCTTCCGAGCAGGCATCAGCCAATCTCCAGTTCGTGATAAATGCGTCCGGGATCCAGAATTTTCAGCGGAGCCGCGGCTTGCGCCTTCATCAGCGCGGCTTCGTCATCAGCCTCTGTGAATTCGACGAACGCGCCCCGCAATCCTGATTCCTCGAACACCCAGAACCTGCAGTTCGCGTCCTGGTAATAAGCCTTCGCTGCTTTCAGCCGCGCGAAATATTTCTCGCGCTCGGAGTTCGGCACGGTCGTGCGTTGGATGGTCAGCCGCCGAGGCACATCAAACTCCTGCTTCGGGAAACTCCTCGATTGCTTTCTTTACGTAAGCGAGGAATTGATCAGCTACTGCGCCGTCGATAATGCGATGATCGAAAGAAATCGAGAAGAACGCGCATGTGCGAATTGCAATTGTGTCTTCTCCGTCCTGGCCGGTAAGGACCTTAGGCCGCTTTTCGATCGCACCGATACCAAGGATTGCAACCTGAGGCTGATTGATGATCGGTGTTCCCATCAATGAACCGAATACACCAGGATTCGTGATGGTGAACGTTCCATCCTGTACTTCTTCCGGCGAAAGTTTCTTCGCGCGCGCGCGATTAGCGAGATCATTCAGCGCGCGAGTGATTCCTGCGAGCGAAAGATTTTCAGCGTTCTTGATAACAGGAACGATGAGTCCCCAGTCGAGTGCAACTGCAACACCGATGTTGACCGGTCGGCGGTAGATAACATTTTTGCCGGCGACCGAAGAGTTCATGATCGGGAATGCTTTGATTCCCTGTACAACACTCGCGATTATGAACGGGAGATACGTAAGCTTCTCACCGGTTGCGGCCTGGAACTCTGCGCGCTTGCGAGCACGAATTCCCGCGACGCGCGTAAGATCGATTTCCATGAACGACGTGACGTGTGCCGATGTGCGGCGCGAGGCGACCATGTGATCGCTGATGAGCGCGCGCATTTTTGACATCGATTCGACGCGGTCGCCCGCCCATGGCTCCGGCATTGGATAGTGACCGGCGTCTGCGCCACCGGGTGCGTGCATCGATACGCGCGAAGCGTCCGGAACGCCGCCATTAATGAATCCCAGAATGTCTTTCTTGGTTACGCGTCCGGAAATGCCGCTGCCCTGCAAGCCGCGAAGATCGAGCCCGTGCTCTGCGGCCATCTTGCGAACAAGGGGAGAAGATTTAGAGCGAATTCTCTCCTCGAACGAATTCCCGTTCCCGTTCTGCGGTGATGCGCTTGCGGCTGCTGCATTCTGGTGACGTACCGGTGGAGCTGCAGCGATAGATTCTGTTTTCGGGGGGGGCCCCCCGCTCGCCGGCGCATTCGCTCCAACGGGCTGCGCGGACTCGACTGGCTTTGCGGCAGCCGGCTCTTCCGCCTTACCCTGTGCAGCTGTAAACGCGCCCTTCTCCGTTTCGAGTCTCGCGACAACGGTCTGCACCGCGACCGTCTCGCCTTCCTTCACGAGAATTTCTGCAATCACACCCGCGTTGGACGCAGGAATCTCCGCGTCCACTTTGTCAGTGGAAATCTCGAAGATAGGCTCGTCGCGCTTCACATCGTCGCCGACTTTCTTCAGCCACTTCGACAAAGTGCCCTCGGCGATCGACTCACCCATCTGCGGCATGATGATGTCTACAAGTGCCACCGCGTTCTCCTCAACGTGAATTCCCCGCTTTCTCGCCCTTTCTAAGGCGCATAATCGCCATCACAGGAAGCGTTACCGCTCCAATCAACATACCGACCCCGGCATACACGTGCCAATCGCATGCCGGAAGATCGGGCGCAGGCTCGCAGTTGCGAATGCTACCGACAATCTTCGCGACCAACACGCCGATTATTCCGCCGCTGAACATTCCGGCGACAAAAGTCAGACAACCTACACAGCCATATCTCGTCGCCGGAGAAATACCAACCGGCGGGATTTCATCGGCCATCAGTACGCCGCAAGACGACGAATCGCAGTCACAATGTCCGATGTCTGCGGGAGAACGTAATCCTCGAGAGGTGGTGAATACGGAAGCGGAACATCAGCAGCTGTAACTCGAAGAACGGGCGCATCGAGCCACTCGAACGCCAGCTCGTTGATTCGCGCTGTTATCTCGCCGGCAATTCCGCCCGTTCTCGTATCCTCGTGAACAATCAAGACTCGATTTGTCTTCCTGACTGTCGCAACGATCGCTTCGTCGTCCATCGGCGCGAGTGTGCGAAGATCGACCACTTCAATAGAAAGACCGTCATCCCGCTCCAGCTGCTCCGCTGCCTCCAGAGCTTTCCATACTGTGGCTGCGTACGTGATGATCGACACATCTTTTCCTTCGCGCGCAACTCTCGCCTTTCCAATTGGCGTGAGATGATCGCCAGCCGGCATCTCTTCCTTGATGCGGCGATACAGATACTTGTGCTCGAAGAACAGAACGCAGTCTTCATCGCGCACCGCTGACTTGAGAAGTCCCTTTGCATCTGACGCAGTAGCGGGATAAACAATCTTCAATCCCGGCGTGTGCAGAAAGGCGGCTTCCGGATTCTGCGAATGAAATGGTCCGCCACGCACGTAGCCGCCACTTGGGCCTCGCACCACCATCGGACACGGAAGCATTGCACGATAGCGCGCGGTTGCGACGTAATTCGTGAGCATGTCGTAACCGTTCGAGATGAAATCGATGAATTGCATCTCGCAAATGGGCCGCATGCCCATATGGGCAGCACCCGCCGCTGCACCGATAATTGCCACTTCCGAAATCGGAGTATCGATCACGCGCGCTTCACCGAACTTCGCCTGTAATCCTTCTGTAACCTTGAAGGCGCCACCATAAGCACCGATGTCCTCACCAAGAACAAAGACGTTCGGATCGCGCTCCATCTCCTCGAAGTGGGCTTCTCGTATCGCTTCGAGGTAAGTGATCTCAGACATCGTGCGTTCCCCAGCTCGACGGGCGCTCGTGTTTTTCAACGGCTGATCGCACGCCTTCGCGGAACCAGAGAGGTTTTTCTTCGGGCGGATCGGCATAAATGCCGACGAGCGAATCAGTCGGCTCGGGCATCGGTGCTGCGTCCGCATCGTCAGTTGCGACGTCGATCTCGGCGCCAATCCGCTCGTCGATGGCGGTCAATTCTTCCGCAGGGATTTTTTCTTTCTTCGTGAGAACCTTTATGTATCGGTCGATAGGATCATTTTCATTTGCCCATCGATCGATCTCGCCGGGGGGTACATACGATTGATTGTCGTGCTCAGCGTGTCCCTTTCGCCGATACGTGATCAACTCGACCAGCGTAACACCTCCACCAGATCTCGCACGATCAACAGCACGCTTCGCTGCCTCATACGTCGCAATGACATCGTTGCCGTCGGCCTGTTCTGCGGCGATGCCATATCCAATTGCTTTGTCTTTCAATTCTTTTGCAGCGGTCTGCTTTGATAAAGGTGTCGAGTACGCGTACCCGTTGTTCTCGACAATCACAACCAGCGGACATCGCTGCACCGCGGCGAAATTGATTCCTTCGTGAAATGCACCGGTCGATGTTGCGCCGTCGCCGACGAAAACCATTCCGACACGATCTTCCTTTCGCATCTTGAACGCGAGTGTTACTCCGGCCATGACTGGAACCATGTCGCCCAGGTGCGATATCTGCCCAATGAATCCACGAACGAGATCGCCGAAATGGATGTTGAGCTCGCGCCCGCGCGTCGGCGAATCTCCTTTTGCCATGTACTGCCGGAGAATCTCCGAAGGCTTGGCGCCCTGAACGAGCATTGATCCGAGATTGCGAATGAGTGGCGACATGATGTCGCCCTTGGTGCGGTCGAGAGCGTACGCGCTTCCAACTGCATCGGCTTCCTGTCCCAGTGACCGGAATAAACCGCCGACTACTTTGGTCTGGCGATACAAGTTCACGAGCCGCTCTTCGAGCGTGCGCGTGAGCCGCATGTAGTAGTAGAGCTCGAGCTTTTGTTCTCGAGTGAGAGCGGGAGGAGCCGTCACTGAACTAGTAGGCCGCTTCGAGCTTGTGCGACGGATCAGCCGCGCGATGCAGCTTCACAAAAAAGCGCTTCGCGTTTCGATCGAGCCGGCTCTCCCCTATCTGATCCGTCTGAATCTGAACGAACGTGTAATGCCCGCCTTCTTTTTTCACACTCATTTGCAGAGTGCCGAGGAGACCCGAGAACGTGCGTGACCGCTGAGTGTGCGCTGTCCGCTCGAGTGGTAGCGTCGGAAAGAACTCGTCCGCAACCTTCAGCACTTCGACTGGAGTGAGCTGAGTACGAAAGAAATGTCTCACAGGTTTACGATCCCGGCCCGGTTGGGTTGTTCACAGTCAATATCCAATTCATGGTTTCCAGTCTCGACTGAGGATTACGACGGAACTGGATTCCCATCGCCCAGTCGCCTGTCGTGGGGAAAAGAATGTGAGCGTAGTAGGTTCCAAGTTCTTTTCCCGGCGCGAGGCCGTCATTTACGTTCGCGCGATCGCGGCTCGTTCCGTAAACGCGTCCTTCTCCGTTTTGGATGAACTCCCCTGATTTCTTGTCCTGCACGACAACCTTGAAGACAATATCCTCGACCGCGCGTGGTGGCACCGGCTCCGTCGTGATGCGAATGGCAAATGTATCTGACCACAGGCGCGTTTCGAGCGGCCGTGGTGATCCGCACGAAATCAACGATGCGATAATTATCGCACCCGCGAGGAGTCTCATCCGCTTCACGACGAGTAGTACTCCAATCCCAGGTGAGTTATCTGGTCTTCACCCATCAGATGTCGCAAAGTGTTCTTCAGCTTTGTCTGCTGAATGAAAAGATCGTGCTCCGGCTGCAGGCCGGGTGCAGCCATCGGGCTCTTGTAATAGAAAGACAGCCATTCCTGAATTCCTTTCATGCCCGCGCGATGCGCGAAATCTGAAAACAGCGCTAGATCCAGGACTATTGGCGCTGCAAGAATCGAGTCACGGCAAAGGAAGTTGATCTTGATCTGCATCGGATAATTCATCCATCCGACGATGTCGATGTTGTCCCATCCTTCCTTGTTGTCGCCACGCGGCGGGTAGTAGTTGATCCTCACAACGTGGGTGAAATCCTTGTACAGCGTCGGATAAACTTCAGGCTGCAGAATCGTATGAAGAACGCTGAGCTTCGACTCTTCCTTGGTCTTGAATGACTGCGGATCATCGAGAACTTCGCCGTCACGATTGCCGAGGATGTTTGTGCTGTACCAGCCCTGGAGGCCGAGCATTCGCGCTTTCAACGCCGGCGCGATGACGGTCTTCATCCATGTCTGGCCGGTCTTGAAATCCTTTCCGGAAATTGGAATACCGCGGTCGATTGCGAGCTGCTGCAGAGCGAGAGTGTCCACGCAGAGATTCGGCGCCCCGTTGCAGAATGGCACTCCTTCCATGAGGGCTGCATACGCGTAGAGCATCGACGGTGCAATTGCTTCGTCGTTCCGCTCCATCGCTTTCTCGAACTGTTCGATCGTCGCATGCTGCGGCCCGGGGCGAATGAAGATTTCCGTCGAGGCGCACCAGACTATCACGATTCGATCGAGCTTATTCTTTGATTTGAAATCGCGAATGTCCTGCCGCAGCTGTTCGGCGAGATCGCGCTTGGTTTTGCCCTGCTTGACGTTCTCGCCGTGAATGCGCGTCACGTAAAAATTGTCGAACACCGCGGGCATCGGCTTGATTGCCTTCAGAAAATCGGCAACTGCCTCGATGTCTTTATCTTCGAGCACGCCTGCTTTCTTTGCGGCGGTGTACGCGTCATCCGGAATTGGATCCCAGGCGCCGAACACGATGTCATTCAGGTCTGCGAGCGGCACGAAGTCCTTGATGAGCGGCGAACGATTTTCGGTTCGCTTCCCAAGGCGGATCGTTCCCATTTGCGTGAGCGATCCGATTGGATTCGACAATCCCCGGCGGACACTCTCCACGCCGGCCATGAATGTCGTTGCGACTGCGCCAAGGCCCGGAGTGAGAATTCCAAGTTTTCCGGTTGCGGGGGCGGGTGATGAGGGGCGATTGGCTGCCGGCAATTCGTTTTTCTCCATCTAGGATTGAGCGCGCCGCGATACGATGCGCGCAGAAGGTTTTTTCGAGCCGCCAATAATTCGAATTTGACTCTGTTCGGCGCTCTCAGTAGCGCGCCGAACATATAGAACGCGTTGAACGGCGCTAAACCAGCTCATGACGCCGAGTAGGCAAACTATCGCCATGAGCAGATAGCCGTTGAAGGCAAGTCCAAAAAATGCTTGCGGAGCGGACATCATGGCGCGTTCCGGACGCTGCATTATGCCGACCTTTGCATCAGATTGCGCTCATCCGTTCATTCGGTGTTAGCAGTTGGCGAATCGCGGGTGGGTAAGCGACGCGGGTCGAAGCCGTAAAGCGCTTCGACCCGTCAAACTTATTTCGTACTCGTGCTCATTTCCACCCGATGGGCGCAGAAGCTACGGGACTCGCCACTCGAAAAGGGAGGCGAGCTGAACGTTGTCGCGTGAATATGTGCGCGTGCCGTCTACCGTTCGGGCCTTTAGAGTGACCGTGGTTCCAGCGGCCATTCCAGAGATCGGGAGAACTTCGACGCTGTTGGCTGCAACCTGTTTAACAAAAGTGTCCGAGCCACCGGTGGTGACATAGACGTTTACGGCCTGGCTCAGATTATTTGTGAAGCGGAGCGAGACATCGGCCGCAGGCGTGGGGCCAGTTCGAACTTCAACTTGTCGTCCGGCGCACGCAGTCA
>DATLDN010000342.1:0-4521 GCA_035525855.1 Gemmatimonadaceae bacterium | reverse complement strand
GAATCGTATAGCCCGCCCTCCAGTCACCATCTTTCGGGCGGCCCACTGTTCCTGTGTTGATGAAGTGAATTCCTTGGACGGTTCGATTCCACGGAAGATGAGTGTGACCGAATGCGATTGCATCGCCTTTCTTCGCGCCCGCGAGCACTGCCATCTGTGTGCAGAATGAATCGGGACGATCTTCTGTCCAGTAAACGGTGTTCAGCGTTGGAGTACCGTGTACGAGAATGAGTGTCGGTCCCGTGGTGTGGCCGCCGTTCACTCGAATGTCCAGTCGAAATGGAAGATCGCGCATGATGCGTTTCGTCTCGACGAACGTGTGCTCCCTGGTCCACGCGAAGCTCACGTGCGATAAAGCTTCCTGTTGTGGATCCTCGTACTTGCAACCACAGTGCTTGTAGTCGTTTGCGACAGTCGAATCGTAATTGCCTGCAATTCCTTCGATGCCGCGTTCTCGTAGAAGTGCAACCGTTTCGTTTGGCCACGGCGCGTATCCAACCAGATCGCCAAGGTGATATGTGGCATCGATTGCCGGAATAGCCGCGATGTGATCGAGAACGGCTTCGAGCGCAGGGAGATTTGCGTGAATGTCCGAGATGAGAGCGAATCGCATCTACAATGACAGGCGCATCACAGTGGCCGAAGACGGACACAGATCACGGAACTCTGACGTGCTCTGAATCTCATTCGGAACTTCGGTGCGATCGATCGTACGGAATCCGAACGACGTGAAATATTTTTCCGCAGTTGTGGTGAGCAGATAGAGCGCAGGTACTCGCTTCTCTCGCGCGTCCGCAATCAATCGGTCAACGAGCGCGCGTCCGACTCCTTCGCTTCTCGCAACCGGTTCGACCGCAACGGATCGGAGCAAACCGTACGCTCCGCAGCGTTCGATCGCCGCCAGGCCGGCGAGCTTTCCATCTGCTCGCGCGACGAGAAACGAATCGACAAGCTCGCTTACTCCTTCGACAGGAAGCTTGCACGCTGAAAGCAATCTCTCGATGTGTTCGAGATCGGCCTTGGATGCAGCGCCGATCTCGATCGAGTGCGTTGGAGTGTTCGACATGATTTCTCCAGTTCAGGAGCAGCAATCAGAGCCACAGCATTTCTTTTCTGCGACCGGCTTCGTCGCACGAACGAACGAGCTCATGATTCTCCCATCGACTTCGGCGGACAACGCATCAACATCCAGACCGGTGCCTTCGAGAAATGTGCGTGCGTCTTCAGTACGATAGATGCGCGTAGGCTCGATGTCGATGGACTCGAAGCCGGACTTCGCCAGCATTCTTTCGTATTCCTTCTCCTCGAGCGCGCCCGCAACGCATCCGACCCAGAGCTCCATGTTGCGCCGAACATCATCGGGAACCTCGCCGCGAACCACTACGTCGGAAACTGCGAAGCGACCACCGGGCTTGAGAACGCGAAACGCCTCGTCGATTACGCGTTGTTTATCGCCCGAGAGATTGATCACGCAGTTAGAAATGATTACGTCCACCGAGTTGTCGGGAAGTGGAATGTTCTCGATCTCCCCTTTCAGAAATTCGACATTGGTCGCGCCGGCTTTTTGTTTGTTGTTATTTGCAAGCGCGAGCATTTCGTCGGTCATGTCCAGACCGTACGCTTTGCCGGTTGGGCCAACACGCTTTGCGGAAAGAAGAACGTCGATGCCTCCCCCCGAGCCGAGGTCGAGAACCGTCTCACCGGGAGTGAGCTCGGCAAGAGCAGTCGGATTTCCGCATCCGAGTGAAGCGAGAAGCGCTTCGGGGGGGATTCCTGCAGTCTGTCCCTCGTCATAGAGGTTCGATGTGATCGGATCCCAACCCTCTACGGTCGAACCGCAGCACGCCGTGGTTCCGCAACACGATGCTGTTTCTTTCCCTTCCGTTACGCTGAGTGCAGCCGTGGCGTAACGATTCATTACTGTCGTTTTGAGGTCGTTCATGAGCTCCACCTATCAAAAAATGTTGATATATCAGTGAAAAAAAATCAGCAGCAAGCCATCTTGGCGCGCGATGTGGGCTTCATCGCGTGAAGCAATGCTTCCATTTCTTCGATGCGCCCACGATTGAGCGAGTAATGCACCCAACGTCCGTCTTTTCGATCCACGACGATGCCTGCCTCCTTTAGAACGCGCAGGTGAAACGACAATCGCGATTGGGCGACATCGAGCGCATCCATCAGTTCACAGACGCAACGCTCCCCGCCAATCAGCATCGACACGATCTCGACCCGCGTCTCATCCGAGAGCGCATGAAACCACGCCGCAGTGTTTTCTCTGCGCGCCTTCGTTGAGGGGGACCGGAGCTGTACGAGCGTTGCCATGTTTCGAATGTATCAACAAAACTTGATATGTCAACTGCCGCGTCGTGTTTAGTTGACGGTCGGCCCTAGCCACACCGAAATTTGTGAGTCCACAACAAAATGCGGGGGTATAGGTGTCCACTGAATCCACACGACAGGTGATCCAGCGTTACGTCGATTCGAACCACACTGACATGAGTGTGATGGCCGACGACGTGGTTTTTTACAACACGGCGACGGGTGAAGAGACCAAAGGACCGAACGCCGTCCGGGAGATGTTGAACTACGTGTACCACGTTGCGTTCGACGGAGACTATCCGAACCCCAACCTTGTTTGCGACGGGGACCGCGCTGTCCTCGAGGGGATGTTCACCGGGAAGCACATAGGCGAATTCGCGGGGATTCCTGCAACCGGGAAGGACGTGGAGGTGCCCCTTTGTGTTTACTACGAGCTGGAGAACGATAAGATCAAGCGCGCCCATATCTATTGGATGGTTCCCGCGCTCTTTGCTCAGTTGGGAGTAAGTCCGCCAGTGAAATAACGGAAGGGCGGGGCGTACAAGGGAGCGGCTGGCAAAAAAACAGATGTAAACAAATCGGCGGGGGTGTTACGACAGAGAGGACAATTGTTTACAATCAAATGTTCCCGTGTCTTTCCCCCTCGAACGCCATTGCCTGGCCGTCAAATGCCTCATGTACTTGTCCTCCGCAGGGACCTCCGCAGCCACCGGTTGGATAATGATCTGCTCGTATACGACAGCATTAACGACCAGGTCCACTTACTGAACTCTTCGGCTGCAGTTGTTTTTGCACTCATGGAATCCGGCGCCCCGCTGACCGAAATCGAGAAAAAAGTCAGCGATCAATACGGCATCGATACCGGCCCGGAAATGCTCGCGATGGCAGTCGATCAAATCTCCACTGCCGGCCTTTTTGATGAGGCCATTTCCGCTCCGCCGATCGACACCACCCGGCGGGCAGTGCTTCAAAAGGTCGCAGCCGCAGGCTTGGGAATTCTTCTTCCCGCAATCCTCACAATTACTCCGAGTAAGACTTACGCACAGGGAAGTGTGAAGGCGCTCGGGGCGCCTTGCGACCTCAGCGCCGAGTGCGCGAGTGGATGCTGCCAGAAGGGAGAGGAAACGGCGTGCCCCAATAAGACTTGTGTGAATCCAGCCACCCAATGCGCGCAGTGTCGCTGAGGCTTGAGCGAATTTCCGTCGCCCTAGAACGCCTTGAAGTAATCGAACGGCTGATGACACGATCTGCAAAAATGAATCGCTTTGCATGACGTCGATCCAAATTCGCTTTTCTCTTCGGTGTTTGATGAACCGCAGTAGGGACAGGCAATGGCAGTACGACGCCGCAGCATCACCAATCCGCCCGCTTCACTCGCTTGAGTCGCGGGCGGCGCAATTCCATATGCGCGCAGCTTCTCTTTCGTCTCAGCAGACAGCCAGTCAGTGGTCCATGCCGGTGAAAAAACATTTTTCACCTTTACATCAGTGAAACCACGGCTCGACATCGCGTCGACAATATCCTGCTCGATTACCTGCATCGCCGGACATCCTGAGTAAGTCGGAGTTACATCGACGCGAACTGAATCTCCGTCAAACGAGACGTCGCGAACGATTCCGAGCTCCACAATATCCACAACGGGAAGTTCCGGATCTTTCACATCCCGCAGAACATCGAGCAGCTCCGCCTTCGTTACCATTCTGCCCCCGGATGCGAGCGCGCGACAATCTGCATCTCTGACAACATGTGGCCGAGGTGTTCGGTATGCCGTCCATGCCTTCCGCCGAGCATAATGCGAGGTTGCTCGGGAATGTTTAGTGTAGCGCGTGACAGCACGTCGGAGACCATCGCATTCCACCTGGGCTCGATTCCCTTTGAATCGACAGCAGTGCCTTCAGCAACGAGTCGCTGTTCGATTTCATCGGAGTCGAACATCTCCGAAGTAAATCGCCACACGTCATCGAGCGCTTTTTGGGCGCGACTGTGACTTTCATCGGTTCCGTCGCCCAGGCGGAGAACCCATTCGCTGGAATGGCGAAGCTGGTATCGCACTTCCTTGTAGCCTTTTGCTGCAATGCCCGCCAACTCTGCGTTTCCGGACTTTTGTAACTCCTCCAGCTGATGGAAGCTGAACGCGTCAAACAGGAATTGCCGGATTATCGTGAACGCAAAGTCGCCCTTCGGCAGCTCCACGAGCTGAAG
>DATLDN010000341.1:0-9898 GCA_035525855.1 Gemmatimonadaceae bacterium | reverse complement strand
CGGTTGCGGAGGTGTGCCCGGAGTGCGGGTACGTTGGCGCAGAGATGAAATCGAACAAAACGCGCGGCGAGTATCGGCGCTGCATCAAGTGCGCGAATGAGTGGGACGCTCCCGTATCGCCTGAACCCGCGGCTCTCGCTGGATAAGCTTGGAAATCCAGTAAGAGCTCTATGACCCTTTGGGTATTGGGTCAATGGTTCTCGGCCGTCGGCTTTCGAGTAATGAGTGGTCGGTAGACCCAAAACTGAAAACCCGTTAGCTGACTGCCGAGAACTATTGACCGAAAACTCAATGGGTCGGCTGCGTGCCCAAAGCTTTCGCTCATTTTTCAACCTTAATCGGACACCCATTCGTGTTTAGCTTTGAGTGATGATTCGAATCATCGGTGGTGGTCTTGCCGGTAGTGAAGCAGCATGGCAGTTGGCGGAGCGCGGCCACCGCGTAGTAATTCACGAGATGCGCCCCGTTAAGAAAACTCCGGCGCATAATACCGATCGTCTCGCAGAGCTGGTTTGCTCCAATACATTCAAGAGCACGGAGACATCGAATGCGCACGGCCTCCTCAAGGCAGAGATGCGCGTGTTGGGATCGCTGATCCTCGAATGCGCCGATGAAGCGCGCGTCCCTGCAGGTAGTGCGCTCGCTGTTGACCGCGACGTTTTCTCATCACGCGTAACGGAGCGCATCGCAGCACACTCGAACATCGAAGTCGTTCGCGATGAAGTGACGACGCTCGAGGCGAATTCAGTTATCGCCACCGGCCCGCTCACTTCCGACGCACTCGCCACAGCAATTCGCGAGCGGCTCGGGGTGAGTGGTCTGGCATTCTACGATGCGATTGCGCCTATCGTGTCGCGGGAATCGATCGATGAGAGTATCGCGTTTCCTGCTGCGCGATACGACAAGGAAACGATGGAAGGCGAAGGTGCCGAAGGTGCGTACCTGAATTGTCCGATGACACGCGACGAATACGAAGCGTTCATCTCCGCACTCACGACCGCCGATCAATTCCACGGACACGAATTCGATGAAGTTCCGTACTTCGAGGGCTGCATGCCCGTTGAAGTCGCGGCAAAGCGCGGAAGCGAGACTCTAAGATTCGGTCCACTCAAGCCGGTCGGGTTGCGCGATCCTCGCTCGGGCAGACAACCGCACGCCGTCGTGCAGCTGAGACGCGAAGACCGTCATGGCAGAATGTGGAATGTCGTTGGTTTCCAGACGCGACTGAGGATTCCGGAACAGCAGCGCGTTCTGAGAATGATTCCTGGTCTCCAGAACGCAGAGTTTCTGCGGTACGGCTCGATTCACAGAAACTCTTACGTGAACTCGCCCGCGGCGCTCACGCCGCACCTCTCACTCAAAGATGATCAAACAATTTTCTTCGCCGGACAGATAACCGGTGTCGAAGGCTACACCGAGAGCTCTGCGACCGGACTCATCGCCGGAATAAATCTGGCGCGCCTCACAACGGGCCTTGAACCGGTCATTCCACCGCCAACAACAATGCTCGGCGCCCTATACCGCTACATTAGCGAAGCCGATCCCGCACACTTCCAGCCGATGAACGCCAACTTCGGTCTCGTCGACGATCTCCCAAATCCAATTCGTGACAAGAAGCGTAAGAGAGAGATGATTGCAGAGCGTGCGCTTGGCGCAATGAAGGAATGGAGCCAGAGTCTGGGCGCGCCGCTGGCGCGCCGTTTAGAACAAGGTGTCAGCGTCAGTGCCGGCGGCTGAGCAGCCGGAAGTCGAAGATTTTCTCCTTCACCTCGAGAAGGAGCGCGATGTATCGCCGCACACACTCGGCGCATATCGACGCGACCTGTCGGAATTCGTCGGATATCTCGGATCATATTACGGCGCCGGTGAATGGAGCTGGCAGGGTGTCGATCGGCTCGCAATTCGCGGATTCCTCGCGCATCTCACTCGACGCAAGCTTGCGAAGCGAAGTATCGCCCGCGCGTTGTCAGCGGTTCGTAGCTTCTACGGCTGGATGCATCGAAATGAAACGGTCGAGTCGAATCCCGCGAAGAGCGTTGGCAGTCCCAAGCTCGAGCGCTATTTGCCTGGTTATCTGGACCGCGCACAGATCGATCTTCTTTTTCAGACTGTCGAGCTGAAAGCGCAGGAAGGAAAATTCACCGATGTGCGCAATCGCGCGATCATTGAATTGTTCTATTCGACAGGCATGCGTCTCTCCGAGCTGCGCGGAATCAACCGCGCCGATCTCGATCTTCTCTCGCAGCAGGTGAAGGTTCGCGGAAAGGGAAGAAAGGAGCGGATCATTCCTGTTGGCGATCATGCCCAGCTCGCTTTAAGAAATTACGAGGTGAAGCGCGATGATCTCGTGCGGAATCTCGTTACGAAGCCTGATCGCGCAGCTTTTTTTCTCAGCTCGCGCGGAAAACGAATGTCGACTCGCGCAATTCAAAGTGCGGTGAGCGGATTTCTCGATCGCATCGATGAAGACGCAGGGTTATCGACGCATTCGCTTCGCCATACTTTCGCAACGCACCTACTCGATGCAGGCGCAGACTTACGCGCAGTTCAGGAGCTTCTTGGCCATGCGTCGATTTCCACTACACAGATTTACACGCATACCAGCGTCGAGCGATTGAAAGAGGTTTATCGCAAAGCGCACCCGCGAGCGTGAGTTGAAAAGCAAGCGCAGCCATCATCCTGTCGTTCGCATCACGCATTGGGTCAATGTCGTGGCGCTTACGATCATGGTCGGCAGTGGGCTCAGGATATTCAACGCGTATCCAGCTTTCGCGCGGAAAGGTGAATCATTCTGCTGTTATCCGTGGGAGCATAAACCGATTCCGCGAAACCTTACCTTTGGCGGATGGCTTGGCGGCGCGCGCAATTGGCATTTCGCGATGATGTGGGTGCTCGTCATAAATGGGCTCGTGTACCTCGCGTTCATCTATCTCCACGGTGAATGGCGCGACGTTGTTCCGCGGAAATCATTTTTTCGCGATGCGTGGGCAATGCTTACTTACTACCTCTTCATTAGAAAGCGTCACCCAACCCAGGGCAAATACAACGCGCTCCAGCGCGGCACGTATTTCATTCTTCCCTGGATTGGCGTGATCGCTGTGATCACCGGAATTGCGATCTGGAAGCCTGTTCAGCTTCAGTGGCTCACGTTCCTCCTCGGCGGTTATGTCTGGGCGCGCTACTGGCATTTTCTCGCCATGGTGGCCCTCGTCGCGCTCAGCTTCATTCACATCTTCATGGTGTTCTCAGTCGATCCTTACGCCCTCAAGGGAATAACTATCGGTGAGTACGACGAGAACAAATCGCCCGAAGCGCGGAATGCCCGGCCGTTTTACCACCTGTTCTCGCGCGGTAAGGTGGAGTGAGCATCGATCGTCGAGAGTTTCTCATTCTTGCCGGCACCGGATTAGTGAGCGCCTGTGATTCACGCGGCCCGAAGGGCGCTCAGCGCCTTCTTCGGTATGCCGAGAGGAAGAATGAGGTCGTGGAGCGGGCACTTTTACGCCATACATCGATGGATGCGCCAGTTGAAGGGTCGCGTCTCGCCGGTCGTGCCTTGCCGAGCTACTACGTGTCGCGGACTGTTCCAATGTGGGACGAATCTCAGCGAGGGAAGTGGGCTCTCGAAGTATCCGGAATGGTGGATCGTCCGATTCGCTTCACACTCGACGAGCTGCAGCGACTTCCGAGAGCCACCGAGCGTGTGAATCACTATTGTGTCGAGGGCTGGACCGCTGTGGAACAATGGACCGGCGTGCGTTTTCGTGATCTCGCGAACCTCGTTGGCGCACGACCGGCTGCAAAGTTCGTCGACTTTCAATCTTTCGACGATGAGTATCACGAAAGTTGGGACATCGAGAGTGCGCTGCATCCACAGACCGTTATCGCTTACGGTCTCGACGGAAATCTCCTCGCCCCGGCGCACGGCGCGCCGGCGCGCTTATTTTCTCCAGTCAAACTTGGCTACAAGAACACCAAGTACCTGACGAAAATCGTCTTTATGCCCGTCGCAAATGGCGGATACTGGAGCAGTCAGGGATACGAATGGTACGGCGGCGTATGAAGGCTGCGGAACCAGGACTAACAGCAAACAATGATTGACCCTTCGGGTTTTCGGTCAATGGTTCTCGGCAGTGAGCTAGCGGGTTTTCAGTATTGCGTCTACCGACGACTCATTACTCGAAAGCGGAAGGCCGAGAACCCTTGACCGAAAACCCGAAGGGTCAATCATTGTTTGCTTGTTAGTCCTGGCTCCGCAGCTTTCAACGTTTGAGAAACCTCATGCGTTATATGGTGTATCCTCTTCCGTCACACGCTCGGATTCTGAATGGAAAAGACTGATCACGCGCTCGAGCTCCTCGAGCAGGACATTGCCGCGCGACTCGCAGGCGTGTGCAGCCACATGTCTGCCGCCATGTTTCGCGAGCTTGTACACGACATCGCCCTCGTGAAAGTAAAGTACGGCGTTCAATCGCTCGGCTCGGAGCAGGCGTACAGTCAGATTGGCGACGCGCTCGTCGTCGCGAGCGTCGAGACGCGGGCAGAGTAAACTCCGAACTCGAACGCTCTAGCGGATTCTAAGCTTTTCCTGCTGCGCATCAGTGGGCGGCGGCGCAGAGTCATCCACTGGAGCACGACGGCTTGCTCCCCGAAAGAACAACAGCTCCCGCAGAAACGGCCGGTTGAGCGCCGCTCCAATTATGAGCAGCGCGGCTCCCAGAAAAACAGCGATTGTTCCATAACGCCAGCTGTCGCGCCCGATGAGCGCGGCCGCCAGGCTGGCAGTGCCCATCGCGACAAGCAGCTCGCCGCCACGATTCAAATCAGCGCGCTGTCGCCGCCTGCGCTCGCGAAATGGTCGCTTCTCCGCGGGGCCCATCGCATCGTACGCGATCGCAAGCGCAATCAACAACACAATTATTCCAAGGAGAACCGGGATTTGCTCCAGCTTCACCGTTTCTCCTCTGTTAACTTTGACTTCATGGAGACCACAATTCGCAGGATTCGCTCCACAACGATTCTTGCCGTGCGTCGTAATGGTAAAGTCGCGCTCGGTGGCGATGGCCAAGTGACCGTCGGAGAGACGGTTATGAAGTCGAACGCCCAGAAAGTAAGGGCACTTCAGGGCGGCAAACTACTCGTCGGTTTTGCCGGCGCGGCTGCGGACGCTTTTACGCTGTTTGAGAAGTTCGAGGAAAAGCTCAAACGTCATCCGGGAAATCTTCCAAAAGCCGCCGTCGAGCTCGCCAAAGATTGGCGAAGCGACCGCGTTCTGCGTCGTCTCGAAGCATTGCTTGCAGTGACGGACAATGAACACAGCTTTGTGATATCCGGGACTGGTGACATCATCGAGCCCGATGATGGAATTCTTGCTATCGGATCCGGCGGATCATACGCGCTCGCGGCTGCACGCGCGCTCACGATGGCGACTGATCTTCAGCCGCGCGAAATTGTCGAGCGAGCGCTTAGAATCGCCGGCGAAATCTGCGTGTACACGAACACGAACATTACCGTACTCGAGCCGACAAGTTGACATCGCCGCGCACGCTGCAGGCGCTTGCGCGCCTCGCCGAGCTGACGCCGCGAAACATTGTGGCGGAGCTCGACAGGTATATCGTCGGCCAGGCCGACGCAAAGAAATCAGTAGCTATCGCAATGCGGAATCGGTGGCGCAGGCAGCGAACGCCTGAGTCGATTCGAGAAGAGATCTCTCCGAACAACATCATTCTTGTTGGTCCGACGGGCGTGGGAAAAACGGAGATAGCGCGTCGCCTCGCCAAGCTTGCGGGCGCGCCATTCATAAAAGTCGAAGCGTCGAAGTTCACTGAAGTCGGCTATGTCGGCCGCGATGTCGAATCGATGGTGCGCGACCTGGTCGAGATGTCCATCAACATGGTTCGCTCCGAGCGCGAGTCTGAGGTTGAAGATCTTGCGCACGATCGTGTAGACGATCGGCTGCTCGATCTTCTGCTGCCGCTGCCGGCGGAGACAAAGAGTCAACCGCCCGCTGACACCGGCGGAGGCGATGCGCCGATTTTTCTCGTTTCATCGAGTGGTGGAGTAACGCAGGAAGTCGATGTAGAAAAAGAGCGATACAAACGCACGCGCGACAAACTCCGGCAGTTATTGAAAGACGGTCAGCTGGAGCAAAGAGAAGTCGACATCGAAGTTTCTCAAAGCGCGCCAGTGTTCGACATGATGATTCCGCAGGGTGCGCCCGAAGGAATGGAGAATTTCTCCGACATGCTTCAGGACATGCTCCCGAAGCGCACGAAAAAGCGCACGGTGAAAGTGTCTGAAGCGCGGAGAATTCTGCTGCAACAGGAGCTCGATAAGCTCATCGACAATGAAGACGTCACCGCTGACGCCTTGGAGCGCGTGGAGAGTATGGGCATCATCTTCCTCGACGAGATCGACAAGATTGCGGGACAGCGCGGCCAGTCGATGGGTGGCCCCGATGTTTCACGTGAGGGTGTGCAGCGCGATCTACTACCTATAGTAGAGGGCTCCAACGTTCAGACGAAGTACGGAATGGTGAAGACAGATCACGTTCTATTCATTGCGGCCGGCGCATTTCACGTCGCGAAGCCAAGCGATCTCATTCCTGAGCTGCAGGGAAGATTTCCGATTCGTGTGGAGCTCAAGCCGCTCACCGAAGAAGATTTCGTTCGCATCATGACCGAGCCGGAAAACGCTCTCACAAAACAGTACGCTGCGCTCGTCGAAGCTGACGGTGCAAAGTTGTCGTTTACGGAAGACGGTATCGCCGAGATTGCGCGCATCGCCGCGGTGGTGAATGAGCGAATGGAAAATATTGGCGCGCGGCGTTTGCACACGGTGATGACGACGCTTCTCGAAGAAGTTCTTTACGAGCTGCCTGATCGTGGTAACGGTGAGATAGCAGTTGATCGCACACTCGTCAGCGACAGACTGAAAACAATTGTCGAAGATGAGGACTTGCGGCGATATATTCTGTGAACTTCCGGAGCTGAGACCGCATCGTGACACAGCCACAGCCCGCAACTCCGATCGATCCCGCGCGTTGGTCCGTTCCGGCGATCGAGATACATGACGTCGTTTGCCAGTACGGAAACCTTTTCGCATTGGGTGGGGTGTCGCTGCGCGTCAATGCCGGCACGGTGATGGGAGTTGTCGGACCCAATGGTGCCGGCAAGACAACACTCATTGATGTCATCTGTGGCCTTGTTCGACCAACGAGTGGATCGATTCACGTTCTCGGTCAGGATGTCTCGGCGAATCCGGCAGCAATTCGGTCTTCCATAGGAGTTCTACCGCAGGAGACCGCGCTCTACAGCGAAGTCAGCGCATGGCAGAACCTTCGATTTGCCGCCGCGCTTTACAACGTGCCGAATTCCGAGGCTCGAATTGCGGAGGTCATCGATCTCGTCGGACTAAAAAATCGCTCGCATGATACCGTCGGACATTTCTCCGGTGGCATGCAGCGGCGACTGGCAATCGCGCGTGCGCTGCTTCACGGACCCAAGCTTCTGATTCTCGACGAGCCGACGGTCGGAGTCGACGTCGAAGCGCGCCATCAAATCTGGACACACATTCGCTCGCTCGGCGCCAGCGGAATTACAGTTGTGCTCACGACGAACTATCTCGACGAAGCCGAAGCGCTTTGCGATCGCGTTGCAATTCTTCGTTCCGGAAAAATTGTGGCCGAGGATTCGCCGGCTGCGCTCGAGGCACGAACGGGACGTTGTCTCGAGCTCGAGTGCTGGGAAGAAGGCGGGAAAAAGCTCGCGTCTGCATTCAACGGGCACCCCGGCGTTCTTCGCGTCGAGCTCGTGGACTTTGGGATCCGTCTTTATCTCGCAACGGACATCAGCCCCGAAGACATCGTGCGTGAAGCGCGTGGAGTCACGACTATAGAAGGATTCCGCACTCGCTCGCCTGACCTTGTCGAAGTGTTCCGCTCGCTCACCGCGAAAACCGGAAAGCAGTGAGCAACTGGCGAGTTTTCCGCGCCAGTGCCTCTCTCGAGGCCGCGCAGCTCAACAAGAATCGTGGATTCGTAATTCTCACCGCGCTCGCCGCGGTGAATTTTCTTGCGATGGTGAGCTTGTTCGGGTTGACCGGCGCATATGCACCGACTGCGCTCATCGATTACGACAAAGGCCCATACGCCAGGCAGTTCATTCAAGAGCTCGATAGCGCGCATCACTCGTTCCGGCTGAAGTACATGAGCCTGGAGCGGGCGGAGAAGCTGATTGGAGCGGGTCGTCTTTCGGCGATCATCACAATACCGAAGGGGTTCAGTGAGGACATTGCACGCGGACGCACGATTCCAATCGATGTCCGCATTGACAACGTCAATGTCGACGTCACAGACGACATTCAACGCGCGCTGCCGGCTGCTATCGTCGCATTTGGAAAGAGAAACAATTTTCCGGGAGTCCGTGTTGTGATGGCGGAGCATGATGTGATTCCGCATGACACCGGCTACATCCCGTATCTCGTCGTCAGTGCGTTAGCTCTCGACGCTATGGTGATTGCCGGAATACTTGGCGCAATGTCCACAGCTCGCGAGTGGGAGCGTAAGACGGTAAAGATTCTTCGCCTTGCACCGGCATCTCCGGCAGTTGTGCTCGGTGGGAAACTTTCAGTTGCTGCACTGGTTGCAGCAGCGGCGCTTGGAATTACCCTCACGGCAATCGTGTTTGGTTACGGAGTTGTTCCGATTGCGCCGGTTGCAACCATCCTCGCTCTCCTTGCATGTGTTCTGATCTTCACATGCCTCGGCGCATGGCTCGGCGCAGTGTTGAAGCGAACGCTGGCCGCGGTTCCATTGATGTTCGGTCTTGCAATGCCCTTGTATGTTGACAGCGGAGCACTCGAGCCGACGCGCTTCGATGGTGAAACCATCTGGATGATCGCGCATCTTTCGCCGGTCTATTACGCAGTAGGTGTGCTCGAGTGGGCGTTCCATGGATTACGTGTTACGCCTGAGCCGATTTACGTAGACCTCCTCGTGCTGGTTGGAATCGCAATTCTCTCGATGTATCTCACCCTCGCGCGACTCTCGCGGGCGGCAGTGCGATGATGCGCGCTCTGTGGGGAATGGCGCGAAACGATCTCGCGGTGTGGCTTCGCTCGCCAGCAGCGATCGGTGCAGCGCTTTTGCCCGCACTCGGCATGGGAGTTCTCGTTGCGGTTCTTACAAATTCAGTCGGGCAACAGCCCGTTGCGCTTGTCGTAAAAGGGCAGGGGCCTGCCGCTACGAGGATCTCCAAGCTCTTCAAGGGAGATGGCGACGCTTATCTCCTGAGCGAGATGTCGCAGGCGGATGCAGAGAAAGCGCTCGGCAAAGAGCGAGTCGCCGCAATCATAGTGATACCTGAAAACTTCGACGCTGCTGTCGCGCGTGCTAACGGAGTTGTCGATCTCTATCTGAACAACATCGACATCGATCTTGCCGATGACATCAGGCGCAGCGTTACGCGAACTGTCGCCGAATTCGACGCGCCGCAGCTCGGGTTGCTCGGCGAGCTCCACGGTCCATCGGAAGGCACGCTGCTCCCAAATCCTTATCGAGTCGCAGTTGCCGAGCACGATATGCGGGACACGGAGGTTTCGTTTCTTCAGTACCAGGTAATACCGATCATCATTCTGATCATCATCAGCATCGGAATTCTGGGCACGTCGTTGCTCACTGCTCGCGACTTCGAGCGTGGCACGGCGAAGATGCTGATTCTCGGACCGGTATCGAACACCGTACTCGTCCTTGGGCGACTGCTCGGCGGAACGTTGATCACTATTGCTCTCGTTGCGCCGCTTATCGTTCTGGGGTTTCTGACTCACCACATTCCATATTGCGCCGAAGGATCGGGCGCGCCGTTGTGGTTGACGTTATTGCTCAGTGGTCCATGTGGAT
>DATLDN010000340.1:0-2644 GCA_035525855.1 Gemmatimonadaceae bacterium | reverse complement strand
ACGCCATTTTCTGTCGTCGGTCTCGGAGAATCGTTCGACGTGATCCACAACGGACTCGTGCAATCCCGATGGTTTCTATCTCAGAGCTTTTCCCGGCCGCACGCGCTAGCGCACCACTCTGATGCGTCGTCACGGCAATGCTACTGGAATCTCCGAACTGCAAAACTGAAATCTCCGAACCGGCAAACTGAGTCAGGCCAATCTGTTTGGAATGTTTGGTTAGCCATTCACGAGGATTACTGTTAAGCCGTCGTATCCCTTTGTTCCCACAGTCTGAAGCGTTGTCGCGGTTACGCGCTTCTCGTGAGCGAGCATTTCATTCAATCGGCGCACTCCTCTAACCGCAGCATCATCGCTCGCTTCATCGACAACTTTCCCCTCACGCACGACGTTGTCGACGACGATCACAGTTCCAGGGCGCGACATTTTCACTGACCATGTGAAATAATCCGGAATGCTCGGCTTGTCCGCATCGATGAAGATAAAATCGAACGGAACGGAATTCTCCGCCGCAATCTTTGGCAGGGATTCGATCGCCGGACCAATTCTCACCTCGGCGCGCTCGGCCAGGCCGGCCCGCGCAATGTTCTCGCGCGCAACTTCCGCGTGCTTCTGATCGATCTCGAGCGTGATGAGCTTGCCATCGGAGGGAAGCGCTCGCGCCATCCAGATCGTGCTGTAGCCTCCGAGCGTTCCGATTTCCAGAATGCGGTGCGCGCCACGGATCCGAGCGAGAAGGTAGAGCAGCTTTCCCTGCGGAACTGAAACAGCGATTGCGGGGAGGCCCGCATCGTCGCAGGCCTTCTGCGTCGATTCCAGAATGTCGTCGCTAAGGCCGAGGACATCGGTAACGTAGTGATCGACTGCGGACCAGGTTTCCTGAGTCATTGTAGCCCCTGTATTTGCCCTTGAAGCCCGCGTAAAACACCGACGCGGCACCCTGCTTGCTTTGTGAGTGTACCAAAGATCGTCTAACTAACCGGAGGAAACATGATACGAATCCAACACGCGGCGCGAATTGGCGCAGCCGCGTTGCTCGTTACAGCGTCAGCCGCATGCTCGACTGGCTTGGGCAACGTTTTCGGCAACGTACTCGGCGGCGGCGGCTCGCAGGATATGAGCGGAACGGTGCAGGGCATCGACAGCCGCTCGCAACAGATCTTTCTTCAGCAGTCGAATGGACAGACCGTTGGAGTGACTTATGACAGCCGGACCCAGGTGGTCTATCAGAACCAGACGTACTCGGTGAATTCCCTCGAGCGTGGCGACCAGGTAACGGTCCGCCTCACGAACTCGAATAACAACGGAAACACCTACTACACGGATTACGTGCGTGTCGATCAATCCGTTAACAGCTCGATGGGCGGTGGAAATACGTCCGGGAACGTTCAGACAATTCAAGGGAACGTTCAGCAGGTGAACCTGTCCCAGGGTTGGTTCACGATGCGGTCGAACAACGGCTACACCGTAACTGTATCGCTTCCTTACGGCGCGAACAGAACCGATGTGAATCGATTCAATAATTTGAGGCAGGGAGATTTTGTAAGGGCGTACGTTGTTTATTACAACACTCAGCGGGCTGAGCTCAGAAATTTCTATTAAGTTCGCGCGCTGCGCGTTAAGTGGTGGACTTAGTGAAGGATCTGATTGTTAGCCGGTGAGGCGGTGAGGCAGTGAGAAAAAACGGGCGACCATTTGGCTCGCCCGTTTTTTTTCTCACTGCCTCACTGCCTCACCGGCCAACTATCAGATCCTTCACCGACACGAGGCTTACCCGACGGGCGCGACCTGAAATTGTTCGAGCTTTCCGTCGGGCGTCTCAAATGTCCATACACGTAGAGTGCGACTCCCAAACGTCGCGCGATAATTCCTTAGCACCATGCCCCCGCGCTTCGACTGACTGGTCTGCACAAATCCCGTCGGTGCTCCCAAAGCGGATAAGCTCGCCGCGAAATCCTTTAGCGCAACGTCGCTGAAGTATGCGTTCGCGTTCGACGTAAAGAGTGACCGATCGATCTTTCCCTGCTGAAGTCCTTCGAAGATCGAGCGCGCCTGCGTTGTCGTTCTCTGAGTCACCGCATCGTCGGTGGCAAACAAAGCGGTCGTGATCCCTCGAGCGATTGAAGCGGATGCGGAGGCAGCATCCTGATTTGTCAGCACAACAACCGCAGCACTATCATCGGGGAAAACCATATTCTCTGCGGTAAAACCGGAGACTTCGCCGCTGTGCTCGATCATCAGCCTGCCACTTTGCATCGCGACATCGACTCCGAGCCCGTATCCGGTTCCGGCGCCGTTCTTCAAACGCACTTCGGTTTGCATATCGCTGTATGATTTCGGCGAAAGCAAGCTGCGCTTGATCATCGAGATATCCCACTTCGCGAGATCAGTCGGCGTCATCGCGAGCTCGCCGGCAGCCCACATCCATCCTGGTCCCGTCGACGGCGCAGGACGTAACGGGCCGAGCGCGTAGCGCAAATACCCGGTCGCGGTCGCAGCCGACGGCGATGCATCGAAGTCAGCCGCATTCGTGATTTCAAGTGGTGTAAGAATTCGGGTGCGAATGAATTGAAAAAACGGGATACCGCTCGCTTTCTCGACTACCATCCCCGCGAGAGTGTAATTCGTGTTGCTGTACTGCCAC
>DATLDN010000339.1:0-4234 GCA_035525855.1 Gemmatimonadaceae bacterium | reverse complement strand
AGCATCAACGATCACGAGATCTGGTACAAGCAGGGAAGCGAAGTCCTGTTTCACACGCAGGTCGCAACCGGAAGTGGAAAGAGTCTCGTGTCGAGCGCAGGAGGCAAACAGTACAAGTTCGATACTCCGCGCGGGCGCCTGGTCGTTCAGTCGAAAGAAGTAAATCCGGAATGGGTGCCGCCTGACTGGCATTTTCAGGAAGAGGCAATGAAGAAAGGGCTTGGCATCGTTCACCTCGAGCGCGGCAACACCATTCGGGCGTCAGATGGATCCACTCTTTCCGTTCAGGGCGCGGATATCATCCGACGTTATGCGAACGGCTCAACCGAAACACTGAGTACAACGGAAGGACACGAGATCGTCGCCAACGGGAATATTGTGATTCCGCCTTACGGAACTTCACAGCGCCGATACAAAGGCGTGCTCGGAACTCGCCGGCTTTACCTCGGCGACGGCTACGGTATTCACGGCACGGATCATCCGGAATCGATCGGACACAATGCGAGCCATGGATGCGTGCGGCTTCGCAACGAGGATATCGAACAATTGTTCGATCTGGTCGCGGTGGGAACGCCGGTCTACATCTATTGATGACTGAGCCGGCTGTCAGCGACTGGTCTGTCGAAGAGGAAACCAACTCAGCAGTGTTCCGCCGTCGCCGTCCCGCGATGATCGTGACGGCTTTGTTGGTGACTGTTGCATCTCTCGCCGCATTTCAGTTCAAAGACAACATGTCGCCATTCGCGATTCGGCCGTTCGGGTCATACCTCGTGAACAAGATTCCGAGTGTAAAGCCATCGGCGAATGCGTTTGGAACGAGCGGTGGAGTACTGCTGCGATTCGCGATGCCGAGCGAGCACATCCAGTATCCGCTGGATGTTCACGGTGATCCATCCGGGTTGCACTACGAATGGATCCGTGTTGGTGAGACCGTTCCCGCTGAGACAGCGCGACCGCTTCAAGGTGCAGATGTCCAGGCACCAGCGCGCGCGGGCTTTTATCGTCTCGCACTTGTTCGTGGAGATCAAACGCGCACTGTCGACGGACTGACACTCGCCGTACTCGTTCCCTTCAAGGAAAAAGAAGGGAAAATGCTGAACGGATATCGAATTGGTACCTACCTCGCGGAGAATATCGAAGGCAAGCAGGAACCCCCCGCAGGATTTCTCGAGATCAACGAACACGACGTGGATCTTCCGATCAGCAAGCATCTGAAGGTTGGCGATTTTCTGAATCATGATAATCAGCAGATGTGGCCGCGTTACGCTGCAGTCAGTCCGCGACTGCTCGACAAGCTCGAGCTAGTGATCTCAGAGATTACGCGATGGTACGGATCGACCTCACCCGTCAGTCTTTCTCTCGATGTCCACTCGGGTTTCCGCGCTCCCGATCACAATCGTCGGATTGCTCGCGCGGCACGGGATAGCCAGCATCAGTACGGAGATGCGGCGGATGTAGCGATCGATGCGAACGGCGACGGGAAGTATACGAGCTACGACAGCAGGCTCGTTGGGCTTGCAGTGGAAATTGTGGAACTCAAACATCCGGAGCTCGTAGGTGGCTTGGGGATCTACACCAGTGGGCACGCACGCACGACTTATGTGCATATTGATGCTCGCGGAACCCGTGCGCGTTGGCGGGGGTGACGCGAAATAGCACGACAGGAGGCTCCATCATGCACGATGTTCTTCGTGAAAGATTGATCCGGAAGCTCGAGACGTTGCCGGAAGAGCGAGTTTACCAGATCTTCGACTTCATCGACTTTCTCGAATCGAAATACGCTCAGCGTCCAAGTCAGTCCGGAAATCCTCTGACGCGGTTTGCTGAGGGGGTGGAAGACACGCTTCGGGCCGGGAAAGTGTCGGCGAATGTGATCGGCGGGACTATGAGTATCATGGGGAAAGCAGTGGGCGCGATCAACGAAGTCGCGGCTGCTGGCAAGTCTGTTGCAAGTGGGATCATTGGAGTTGCCACCGGAAGCAGCTCGACGCCGAAGGAGCCGGAGGATTCCCCGTCAGATTTACCTCGGGGTGGTCCGCACGAGTTGGGAAGCCAGCTACCCAAACCCCCGGGAGAAGAGCGCAAGTGACAACAAGGAAAAGTGGGACGGCACGACGAGGTCCGTCGACAGCGTCAACTGCAAGCGCGGGCACTGGGCGTCGCCCACGAGCCGTGCCTTCTGAAGTTGAGACGGGGTCGGGCGGGGGCCCGCGGACCGGCGCCAAGCGCACGGTGATGGGAACCATCAGCGAGATCCCCAATTTCCTGAAATTGCTTTATGGGCTGATTACGGACTCACGAGTCAACAACATCGATAAGCTCGTCGTGGCCGGTGCGATCGCCTACATTCTCCTCCCGCTCGACATCATTCCCGATTTCATCCCATTCCTCGGCGAAGTCGACGACGTTTTCCTTTTGATCCTTGCTTTGCAAAGATTGATAAGTAACGCGGGCCGCGCGGTTGTTTCCGCTTATTGGGATGGCGATCCCGCCGAGCTGACTGCGATCAACCTCGAAAAAGTTCTGGCTGCATGCGCGTTCTTCCTTCCGCGAAGAATGCGACGCCGCCTCCGCGCAATCGGAAGAGTTTAAGAAGATGCCGCTGCGCATCGATCGGACGATCATTTGCTGTGCCGCGGCTGCGTGCGCGTGTGGCGCAATGTCGATGTCCGGGTGCGCGATGATGGGGAGCATGCGCCCGGCGTCAGACAGCTATACGTACGATGTTGGAGTTGCATCTGCGAGTGAGATTCGCAATCGAACAGCTACGATTCTCAAATCTTTCGGATACGATGTCGTTCGAGACGATCCGGAGCACGTATATCTCGAAACCGAATGGTTGAAGCGTGCACCTGTCGACGATCCGGAGAGATCGCGCGGGACCGAGATAATCTCACGCGTGAAGCTGACCGGGTCGCAAGAGGGTCGCCCCGCGACGCCTGGTACGTATCACGTGCTCGTTACTATCGAAAATAGATTCGTTCCTACGCGTGGAACGCGACGTAATGTGCGCGACATGACATCGTCGATCAGCTACGCGCAATCGATAGTGAAGGGAATGTCACTGGCATTTGGCGGAACGGCGCGACCGGTAGCCGACGAGCCTCAACAGTTCTAATGAATCGGCGGTCGTGCGCCGCCCAGCTTCTCCTTGCTGCGTTCATCGCAGCCTGCGCACGAAATCCAAATCCTGAACCAAGACCGTCGCCATCCACGCTGCCTGCGCGTGTAGGCGCGGCGCCTCAGGGCGTCGGCTCCTCGCAATCGACGACTGAAGCCTCGCTCGCACCCGATCGGTTTGAGCTGCAGCGCATGTTCAAGAGATTGACCGATCTCTCATTCATGACGCAGCTCGGGCCGGAGATGATCGTGCGCAAGGTGACGTACAGCGGAGCAGATCAACTTCCAATTCCAGCCTACCTGTTTGCGCCGAAAGACACAACGCGTAGAAGGGCTGCACTGATTTTCGTGCATGACGGAATTCACGGCGACTTGAGTGATGGATACGTCCCGCACATTAGATCTCTGGTCCGCGAGGGATATGTAATTGTGGCGCCTGAGTATCGTGGCAGCACAGGATATGGAAAGGCTTTTTACGATTCGATCGATTATGGCGGGAAGGAGGTCGACGATGTTCTTGCAACTCGCGAATTTTTCCGCGGATATGCCCCATACGCGGATCTCGGCAGACTTGGGATTATCGGTTGGAGTCACGGCGGTTTCATAACGCTGCATTCGATCTTTCGTCATCCGGAATATTTCCGTGTTGCCGTCGCGCATGTTCCTGTGGCTGACCTTCCGACGCGGATGCGCACGCATGACGAAGCGTATCAGAAATTATTTTCTGATCAGCGCGGATATGGAGGTACGCTGTCCCAGCGGCCGCAGCCGTACATTGCGCGCTCGCCTATTGCGCATGTGCGTGAGCTGAAGACTCCGTTGCTCGTTCATGCTGCAAGCAATGATGATGACGTATTCATCATCGAGAATCGGAACCTGCGCGATTCGATGGTTGCTGCAGGGAAGGAGAGAGCGGGGTTATATCGCTATCGCGAGTTTGCCGATCCTCCTGGTGGGCACGGCTTCAATCGGATTCAGACTCGCGAGGCGAAGGAGAGTTGGGACGAGACTCTCTCGTTCTTGAGAAAATACCTGCATCCAGATCGCGTTCCGAAGCGGTGAGGAGGTCGGGAGAAAACCCATTTTGTCGCGGAGGCGCCTTCGCGCCTCCGCG
>DATLDN010000338.1:0-5782 GCA_035525855.1 Gemmatimonadaceae bacterium | reverse complement strand
GATCGGCTCGTCTGCAGTGGGACCGTACACGCTCGGAACCGAGACGTTGAGCAGCCGATAATACACCCCGAGCTGCGCGCGGTGATGGATCATGTGACTCAGAAACATCACGCGAAGCAGAGTGCGCCTCGTCTGAGTGATCAGCACGCGATCACCCATCCTGAGACTCCATGATTTATCGAGATCTTCCGGCTTCGTATCGGCGATAGCCTTCCTCAGAAACTCAGTCTGGGTATCGAAGAACTCGACAAGCTCCGCGGCCGTGTTCTTTTCCGGAGCCGGCATACGCTTCGTCACATCCAGGTAATCGGTGCTGAGAATCGATCCGGCAAGTCCGGGCAAGTTCGCGACGTGCGCAGCGAGCTGGCCGATAGTACGGGATTTGTCGTGCGGACCCCAATCTCCTTTGTCGTCAGGAAAGCGCTCCAGGATACGGCGCGTGGTGGCAAGCTCCTGGTCGAGGTCTGCGTACGCATCTCCAAGCATATTTGCGACGGTAGCTGATGGTGCAGTCATGGCTCGAACGGTGAGGGTGAGTGGCAGCTACGTAATCTGACGTATTTGGCCTGGTTATGCAGGCGGGCACATTCGCATCATGACAACGCGCATACGAGCCTCATTCAGGTTGGTGACTGAGCGCATAAATCGGCCTGCGCCGGCGCTTCCAGTCGACATTTTCCGCATCCTCGTCGGGTTACTGAGTGCTGTCTACTTCCTGCATTTATACGTGCAGGTCACCGACTTCAGCAGCCCCGATGGATTGATCGATCATGAGCTGATTCGTCAGCTGTTCTGGTACTCGAAGGTTGGATTCTTCGGGCCTGCAATGACCGCGGACGCCTTTCGTATTGTCTTCTTGTTCGCGTTCGTCGGCTCCCTCGCACTCGTGGTCGGGTACCGCGTTCGCGCAATCTCGATCGCGTTGTTCCTTATCGCAGTGTCCGCGTACCGCTGGAATTTTCTCGTGATCTACGTTGACGATGCGATCATGCATCTCGTGCTGTTCTGGATGATTCTGCTGCCTGCGGGAAAGACGCTCGTGTTGTCCGAATGGCGTCGCGATGGACGCTCAGCGATCGAGCGGTGGAAACATCAGCGAGTACCGGGTGGAACCGTGCGGTGTTTTCTAGTCAATCTCGCGCTCGTCTATCTCGTTGCGGGATTATGGAAGTGGACGAGCCCAATGTGGCGTGATGGCTCCGCACTTTACGCGGCGCTTCGGATGCCCATTTCATATACGCCGGACTTCTGGACCGTGAGTCAGCTTCCGATGCTGAGATTCGCGAACTACGGCGCTATGATCCTCGAGCCGCTGCTTCCTTTAATGCTCATCCTGCCGCCGAAGCATCGCATGAAGTGGGCACTGTTTGCCGGATGTGTTGGATTTCATCTTGGCATCGTCGCAACGATGCGAATCCCTTACGCTAATATCGCGTGTCTTGCTGCCGCTCCGATCGTGTTCCGTCACGAGATAATGAGCTGGCTCGGACAGATTCGCCCGTGTGTTGGTGCTCCTGGTGATTCAGCGATCCGCTGTTGGTATACGCGGTCCTCGATTGCATTTGTCACGATCCTGGTTCTTGCAATGGCTGGCGAAGCTGCGGTTCCCTCGTGGAGGAATCCTTCCAGAAAGCCGAATCAGCAGGCGAGTGTGATCATCACTGGCACTTCGCGCATTGCCTACGCGTCTTCGATCGTCACGAAAGAATCGACTGTCGATGGGAGAGTCGGGTTTCTCAAGAGCGAGCACAACTTCTTTTACACTCCGCTGTGGTTCATTGGAATTGCACAGAGCTACCGCCTCTTCGACTGGATCGACGATCGGAATTTTCACACTCACTACGACATTACCGAGCGATTGTCGGATGGCTCCGACCGTTCGATTCAGGCAAAGGAATTATTTCCTGCAACGCTTCGCGGCGTGCTGCTCCAGGTGTATCTGCACGACATAACGTGGGGAAGAGTGCCGCGTAATCGCGCTGCTGAATTCAAGGCGAGTCTCTCGCAGCGATTTGCAAATCGGTATTGCCGCAATCACGCCGGCGCCGGTCACATCGAAGCATGGACGACACTCGAGCGGACCGGCATCAACGCCAGCATGGCTCGAACCGATCCTGAGCTGCTCCTCGAGTTCAGCTGCCGAGGAGGCGAAGCATCGCTCGAATATCCCCACCCTGTGGCTACGCTGGCATCCAAATGATGAATCGAGGACTACGCTGATGTGTGGAGTTGTCGGAATACTTTCGCGCTCCGGACGCGTGAGCTGTGACTCGCTCACGTCGGCGATGCATGCGCTTCGACATCGAGGGCCTGATGGGGAAGGGAAATGGATGTCGGATGATTCCAGAGTTGGTCTTGCTCACACTCGCTTGAGCATAATCGATCTCGATACCGGAGCGCAGCCCATCGAAAACGAAGATGGAACGATTCGAATCGTAATGAATGGTGAGTTCTACGGATTCGAAGAGATACGGAGAAATCTTGAAGGAAAAGGGCACCGGTTCCGAACGAAATCGGATTCGGAGATCGCTCTACATCTATATGAAGAGTATGGGACAGCCTGTCTGACTTCTCTGCGCGGAGAATTCGCGTTCATAATCTGGGACGACCGGCAAAATCGAATCTTCGCCGCGCGCGATCGATTTGGAATCAAGCCGTTGTACTACGCCGAGAATTCAGATGGTGTTTATCTCGCATCAGAGGCAAAAGCGTTGATTGCCGCCGGTGTGCGCACTCGGTGGGACAAGGACGTCGCGTTCCAGCTTCTATTCGCGTGCGTTTCGCAGGACCGCACGCTGTTTCATGGAGTGAATCAGATTCCGCCCGGTCATTTTCTACTCGCATACCACGGTTCCGACGTCGAGCTCCATCGATACTGGGATGCGGATTATCCTCTGGAGCAGCAGAGTGGCGACCGCCAGCGCGATCCTCGCGATTGGATCGATGGAGTAAGAGCTCTGCTCCAGGAATCAGTACGATTACGACTGCGCGCCGATGTTCCGGTCGGATGTCTCTTAAGTGGCGGGTTGGACTCGGCGGTCGCGCTTGGAATTGCGACCTCACAGGGCGCAAACGCGATGCACGCGTTCACGATCACCTTCGAACATCCCGACTACGATGAGAGTGCGTGGGCAAAAGAGTCGGCGGACTTCAACCGGGCTCCGCTTACCTTCGTGTCTGCATCCGATGAAAATCTCGGTAATCACTTCGTCCAATCGGTGGAACAGGGCGAGGTAATGCAATTCAATGCTCACGGTACCGCGCGATATCTCCTCAGCAGAGCGGTGCGAGACGCCGGTTACAAAACCGTTCTTGCGGGTGAGGGGTCGGACGAAATGTTCGCAGGTTACGGCTTTTGCCGGTCAGCGGTGCTGAGTGCATCGAATGGAAATCACCAGTCGAGCGGTCTCACGCGCAGTCGGTTACGCACGGCTTTGCGATTGATGCGTCCTTCATCTGCGGATCAAAAGGCGATTGCGACAACATCACGCTGGCTTAGTCGTGCGAGCAAGGTCATCGACCTTCCCGATTGGCTGACTAAATCGCTCGCCGAGAGGATGGGTGTGATACGGGGCGTCATGTCACCGGATTTGCTGCACCGCAAACGCAACCTCGACCCCTACAAGAATCTTTTCGATTCGCTGCAAGCGTCGCAGAAGCTCAAGGGCCGCGAGCCCGCGAAGCAGCTCATCTATCTATGGCTTAAAACTATATTTCCCGGATATATACTTGCTGCTGATCGCGCTGACATGGCCCACGGCGTCGAAGTGCGCCTGCCATTTCTCGATCACGTGTTGTTCGACCATGTGCGTGACATTCCCGTTCGTGCGCTCGCGCCCGACGGCGAAAACAAGTACATGCTGCGCGAAGCGGCAGCGCAGTACATCTCTCCCGGAACGCGCACTCGGCCCAAGAAGCCACTGATGGCTCCACCGTTTACGCCGACGAAGAGGAGTAGGCTCAACACGGTTATACAGGATGTCGTGCGGAGCAACGCGATGCGTGACGTTCCCTTCTTCGCGCCGTCAGCGATCGCAGATCTTGCGGACAAATCGCACAACGGGAATCAGCGAAGCGGTTCCGCCGATCCACTCCTGATAATGGCTGCGTCGATTTGCGTTTTGCAGGAGAAATACAAGCTTTAGAAAAGACTACTCGATAACGGTTGGCGGCGTACCTGATGTGATTTCTCCGCCTTGAGGAGAAGCAACCTTTTCATTTGATGCTCCTTCGTCCGCACGCTTTTCCTCTTTCACCTTAGGTAGTGCGTCAGCAGATATCCATCCGTTGTCTGCTGCATGTTTCGCCGCGTCGAGCGTGTGCTCAGCGAGAACCAGAACGGACTGCGCGGCGAGAACTTCGTCCGCCAGCCTTTGCACTGCAGCAGAACGCTCAGAGTTGCGGGTAACGTCGCGAATGTAGATCGCTTTAACGCGATTTGGAAAGTCGGCCACTGCCTGTCGGTAAATCTCCGGATCGCGCTGACTGCTGTCGCCGATAAGAATCACATCGAGATGCGGGTAAAGCTCCAGAATATTCCGGATAGCCACGCCCTTGTGCTCGGAGTGCCGCGCTGAAGACAACGCGCTCAAGCCGATGTCCCAGTCACGCAGCATCAGAGGGCCTTTCGGAATTTTCTGGATGTCCATGAACTCTGTGATCACATCATAGATGTTCCACGGACTGCTCGACACGTAGAAGATCGGATTCTTCTCATTACCGCTCGCACCGTCCCTAAGCGCGTCGTAAAACGCTGCAACTCCCGGAAAGGGAAGCCGCGTTCGCGCGTTTCCAAGCATCACTGTGCGCGCTGCCAGAAGAAAGTTCGAGACGCGCGATTGAATAACAGTGTCATCGATGTCACTGATCACACAGAACCGCGCAGAGGGGGAAGGAACAAGAATTTCCCCGTCGCCTTCGACTACTGGCGGAGCTGTTTCGCCAGGCGCCGATTTCAACCGCAACAGCTCGACCGAATACTTCTGCCAATCATCGGTACTATCACTCGAGGACTCGAGCCATCCGCCAAAGAAGCCCTCGTCATCGGCCTTCATTTCCGTGGCGCTGTTTGCGTACCCAACTTTCACATTCGCGAACGGGAATGGATCGCTGTCAGCTCGACGATAGGTGTTATAGAGATTTTTTATGAGAGTATCGGTGGGACTACTCTCACCGATGTGCCGCTTCTCGATTACGCGGCCGTACACGTGAGTGCGCGCGCCGTTTCCGTATCCACGATATGCGAGAATCTCGTAGGGGTCGGCTCCGATTGCTGCGTGCGCAACGCGCGCCGCCAACCCCAGCAGCTCTTTCCCGACGCCGCCAACAAGAGAGCCGACATCAGCGGCCCACCTCTTTGGATCGCTCATAATTTCCTTTATCTGCGAACTATGGACCATCGCGCCGGGGAGCCAATCTTGCCAAGATTCAAGCATGACCGATCCTGCAGTTCCGGTAACTGAGCCGAAACGATCGCGTGTTGCGCTGATACTGATCGCAACGGCGGTTGCAGTGTTCCTCTTAGCCGGCTACTGCACCGCGCGCTCCGTGCCTCGAATTATGGGGATTGGCGGCAGCACCACAAAGGTGACGCATGACCTGGTTGTGGATCGAATGCAAACAGTCGCAAAACTTGTGTCGAGCGAAACGACTGTGCGCGACGTGGTTATCTATCAGAACACCCGTCTCGGCTCCACGAAGCGAACTCTCGTTGTGGTTACGGGACGGTTGCTTGCGGGAATAAATCTCGACGCGAATCCCACCGTTCGCATCGACTCTCGAA
>DATLDN010000330.1:0-8931 GCA_035525855.1 Gemmatimonadaceae bacterium | reverse complement strand
AGCATCACTGACGTCTGCATCTGATAACATGACGACAAATATTTCTTGTCGAGCACAGAGCACGGATACTGTGGATCAGCGGGATCCATAGCCTTGAATTGCGCCGGAGCTTCGTGATGCATTCCGGCCATGTCCATCTCGGAGTGCTCGACGTGCTCTGCCATTCCGTGCGCCGGGTGATGCGGGTTGGTGACATTCACGATGTTCTCCATGAATGCGCCGCCGTAGCATGATTCACGATCCCAGTCGTCAGTCAACAAGTCACAACCCGTCAGTGCTTTCGGGAGGTTGTGGCCGTAGACCATAGTCAATCCATGCCCTATACCATGCACACACTGAAATAGAAGCCAGCGATCAGCATTAGTCCCATGGAATGGCTGACACAGAACGTTCACTTCCGTGGGCCCGATTTTCTTCGCGGCGTCGAAATACGCCTGAATTACGCCGTGATAACATCCGGACTGGTTGCTCTCATCGCACATCGAGAAAGTCTTGATGATGTCACCGCCGCGCTTGCCGGCTGCGATTCCAATTCCGTGCGCGTAAACGTGGCCATCGCGCTTCGCATCTACGTCGATAGCCTCGAGCCGGTTGAGCGTGCCCATCGCGACTTTTACTGCGCCGGCGGATGCGAGTGAATCGAGTGGCTTCGAGTAGCAATCCATCTTCGCGTTGCCCACGAGCTTCCCGCATCGCGCATGGATGGCCACGGAGAGCGCAATTGAATCCGGCTCGGCTGAAGCTGATGAACGGAATGGATTAACGCGCTTGAGGCCCATCGCGTAGCCCGCGCCGACCAGGACAAGGCAAAGCGCGACCATCGTCGCCAGGACGAGTCTTCCCTTGAACAATTTCATTTACTAAAAGCTCACAAGGTGTCGCGGATCACGCAACAGACGTCTGCGAAACCTCGACTGTCGAATCCAGCTTTAGCTGGGGTACGGCACGCGGCGACCTGATGTCGTCTGCAATACGCCTTAGATCAGCCGATTCCAGGATTCTCTTCCCCGGCTGATCGAGCACCGCTTGATGGACGAGTGCTGACGCGACATCAGCGGCAGGGATGGGGCGAATCTTTGCGGGTGTAAGAAATGAGAACGTAGCGGCAATCCGTTCACCCGTTCTCTGTTTTTCACGCTTGCCTGTGAGCACTGAGGGGCGTGCGATCGTCAGCGCGCGAAGGGGCAGCGCCGTCAGCGCTTTCTCGAGCTCACCCTTGATACGATTGTAAAAGATTGGCGAGCGCGGGTCTGCTCCGAGCGACGAGACCACAAGAAAGTGCGAAGCTTTTTTCTCCAGGCCGAGGTGTGCGGCAGTAATCGGATACAGCAAGTCGATCGTACGAAAGCGCTTTTTTGTCCGCGCCGCTTTCATGGTCGTACCAAGTGCGCATATGATCTGATCGACTGCGAAGTATCTGGCTGCCGAAGTCAGGTGCTCGAAGTCGATTATATGATGTTCGACCTTCGGCCCGAGAAGACCATAGTCCATCTCCGCGCGAGTGAGAACAACAATTCGACTGAAGTTGTCATTCCTCTGGAGAAGGCGGAGACATTCGCCTCCAACGAGGCCAGTGGCGCCGAGAAGCAGCACGGAGCGGGACTGCGGCATACATCGAAGACGCTCGTACTTCGGGGAGGTTACGTGACGATTGCGGTAAAGATCGATCGATTATTGAGCAGGAGCCCAAAACGGCTCACCATACAGGTGAGCCGTTTGCGCTGAACTCCCGAGCGGATTCTAGCCTTCGATATCGTCGAACGATGCCGGCACCGGAACAGTGATCGGATCCGACAAGTTGTAATCGTCGCTCTCCATCGGAATGACCTTCGACGGTGTCTCCGGCCGCTCCTGACCTTCTGGAATCTCAGTGACCGCCAGCACGATACGACGCTGAATCGGATCAACCTCGAGCACGCGAACCTTGATGCTCATTCCCTCCCACACTATGTCGGCAGGGCTGTTCACAGGATCGCCGAAGTTCAGCTGGCTCACAGGAACGAAGCCCTCGATATCGTTTCCGATGTCAACGACAACACCCTTGTCCATCAACCGAACAACTTTTCCATCGAGCTCGGTTCCAACGGGATAAGTCTCACCGATCTTGAGCCATGGATCTTCCTGCGCCTGCTTGAGACCAAGTGAGATGCGCTTGTTATCCGCATCGATGTTGAGAATGACGACGTCGACACTGTCGCCCTTCTTCACAACTTCAGACGGATGCTGCACGCGCTTGGTCCACGACATGTCGGAGATGTGAATCAATCCGTCAATGCCCGGCTCGATCTCAACGAACGCACCGAAGCTCGTGAGGTTTCTCACCTTTCCGCCGAGTCGCGTGCCGATTGGATATTTCTGCGGCAGCATCATCCACGGATCCTGCTCGGTCTGCTTCATACCGAGAGAAATCTTCTCTTCGTTCGGATCGACTTTGAGCACGACTGCTTCGATCGTCTCACCAATCGAAACGAGCTTCGACGGGTGACGAACGTTGCGCGTCCAGCTCATCTCACTGATGTGCACAAGACCTTCAATGCCGGGCTCGAGCTCGATGAATGCGCCGTAGTTCGTGATCGAAACAACCTTACCCGACACGCGCGTGCCGACAGGATACTTCTCCGCGACGTCCTTCCAGGGATAGCTCTGCAGCTGCTTGAGGCCGAGTGAGATTCTCTCGCGTTCCCAGTCGATATCGAGAACCTTGACTTCGAGCTCCTGACCGATCTGCACCATCTCGGACGGATGCTGAATGCGCCCGTACGACATATCGGTGATGTGAAGCAGTCCGTCCACACCGCCCAAGTCGATGAATGCACCGAAGTCGGTGATGTTCTTGACGATGCCTTTTCGAACCTGATCCTTCTGCAGGTCCTTCATCAGCTTGTCGCGCTTTCCCGCTCTCTCCTGCTCGAGGATCACTCTGCGCGAGACGACGATGTTGCGCCGGCGCTTGTTGAGCTTGATGATCTTGAACTCGAACGACTGTCCGAGAAGCTCGTCGACATTTGGAACACGACGCAGGGCGATCTGCGATCCGGGAAGGAATGCATCGACTCCCACGAGATCGACGACGACACCGCCCTTGATCTTCTTGACGAGCGTTCCGTTGACAGGCTGATCGTTCTCGTAAGCGACACGAATGCGCTCCCAAACGCGCATGAAGTCCGCTTTCTTTTTCGAGAGAACGACGGAGCCTTCCATGTCCTCGAGGTGCTCGAGGAGAACTTCGACTTCGTCACCCGGCTTGAGGTCAGGGAGATCCTTGAACTCTTCGAGCGGGATGGTGCCCTCTGACTTGAAGCCGATGTCGAGGACAACGAGGTTGTCCCTGATATCCAGCACACGGGATTTGACGATCTCGCCTTCTTCGATCGAGGCCATCGTCCCGTTGTACATCGCCATCATTGATTCGAGCTCGTCGGGCGAGTAATCGTCCTCGTCGTAGAGCTCGGGTCTGAGGTTGGCAAGCGGCCGGAGCTGTGCTCTCTGGAGATCGCGCTTTTCGCGCGGGGTCAAGGCCGTGCCGGTTGTGGTTGTGGTTGAGTCGTCCAAGTCTGGCATTCTACGGGGTTAAAGGGTTGATAGATAAATTCTTACGCAGCCTTGAATAATAGACGGAACGCCTCCCAGACACAACGTTTTGAGAGGGCCAACTGAGGACAGAGACGGATCCAGAACCAACAGCAATCGACAATCGACGACTAAGTCCGAACTCGGACTTTTGCCCGGGGAATTTTGGTGCACATTTCGGCAGCCACGAACGAGGGACGAAATGACCGAAGCGCGCGCACCAAAGTTTCGTTTCGCTCAGATGCGTATCGAGAACGACCCATGGATGAACGTGGCGATCGGTTACTTGCTCCTTCAGGCGTTCCTCAATGCTCTCAGTTTTGTTCTCGGGATTTTGTTCATCCTTGGTGCGGAGCCACCAACGGTCGCCCGCTCGGTTGGTATCCTGATATCGCCTGCAATTGCGTACGGCTATTTCTGGACTGCGCGGGAACTCGAAGCTCGTCGAAAACGAGCGGGGTATGTGCTCATCGCGCTCGTTGTGCTCGGCGCTCTTCCCTTGTTGGACGCAACGACGACAAACGGGCTGACGTTCATCTTCACGGGGCTAGGCGCGTTGGTTGTCGCGATGATTTGGAAATATCTCGATTAACAGTGTCCCGCTGGCTGAATCACGCCCGGCCAGTATGAATCTTCAGACTCCAACACTCGACGAAATCTCCGCAGCACGTGAGCGCTTAGCATCGACTGCGCTGCGAACGCCGCTCGTGCGATTGCCGTTCGGCGTCAGCGAACGCGAGATACATCTCAAGCTCGAGAATCTTCAGCCAATCGGCTCGTTCAAGATTCGCGGTGCAGCGAACGCGATGGCCTTGCATCGTGATCGTGTGACAAGCGAAGGCGTGTACACGGCAAGCGCTGGCAATATGGCGCAGGGCGTTGCATGGTGCGCACGAGAGCTTGGTGTTCCATGCACCGTCATTGTTCCGGATCAGGCGCCACAAACTAAGCTCGACGCGATCGAGCGTCTCGGTGGATCGATTATCAAGCGCCCGTTCGACGAATGGTGGAATGTCATCGTCAATCACGGTGATCCGGAAATGAATGGATTGTTCATTCACCCATTTGCGGATTCGGCGGTAATGGCTGGCAACGGAACAATCGGTCTCGAGATTCTCGAAGATCTCGATGACGTGGACGCGATCCTCGTCCCTTACGGTGGCGGCGGGCTTTCCTGCGGAATTGGTTCAGCAGTTCGCGCGCTCAGCCCGAACACTCGTGTGTATGCGGTCGAAGTCGAAACGGCCGCTCCGTTATCCGCTTCGCTTCGCGCGAGAACGCCGACGGCCGTGAGTTACATGCGCACTTTCATAGATGGCATGGGCAGCGCCGCTGTATCAGACGAAATGTGGCCGCTCGCTCAGTCGTTACTGGCAGGGAGCCTTGTAGTAACCGTCGCGCAAATTGCCAGCGCAATAAAACTTGTCGCCGAGCGTTGTCGAGTCGTGGCAGAAGGCGCAGGCGCTGCGTCGCTCGCAGCAGCGCTTCATTCAAACATCGACGCGAAGCGAATTGTATGCGTCATAAGCGGCGGTAACATCGACTCGACCAAGCTCGCGACGATATTGGCAGGCGACATTCCCTGACAAAAAAGAAACCGCCGGATGCATGGTTGCACCCGGCGGTTCGTACGTCATTTCGTGCCGATCAATTGATGATTGCGCACTGATTCGTCGGAATCACGTTCGACGTGTAGATCGTATTTGTGCCACGATCGTTGAGCTTGATGTATAGGTAGCATGGTTGCGGCGCCGTAGTCGGGAAGGAGACCCAGATGTTCTGGAGATCCGACGGAGTCCCAAGCGCACAGAATCCGTATACCTGCTGGTTGGTGTCACCGTTGTAGATCTCAACCCATGTTTGAGACGCACTCGTGTTCAAGCCGCACGGGGGAAGATCCGGACGGGCCACAAACATCGACGCTGGATACGACGCCCAATTCGTGACTGGAATGTCGTACTGCACCGACCCAGCTGAAGTTGTTGTGTTCTGGAGTGTAATGATCGGGTTTGGAATCGTGTTCGTCACACTTACCGCGGATGCGGCAGTGTTGTTCAAAACATCGCCATCCGGTGTTGCAGCAATGTCATCCACCAGGATTCCGATGTAGTACGAACCTGGCGCAAGCGAAGCAGCCGGCGGAATTGCTACTGGGAGATTTGTCACCACGTCTGTCGATTTTGGAGGTAGCGACGGAACAGCGATCGAGGCGAGAAGCGGATCCGAAGCAGTGATGATCGCGTCAGTCGAAATGCGAATCGATCCCGTCCCGGCATTGCTTGTCCCGGTTCCCGTATTCTTGATCGTATAGCTGATGGTGGCATTTGTTCCGGAGATCACCGATCCGCCGGGTGTCGAGAAGCTCAACACGTTAAGGTCCTGTTTGCTTTGCGGATCAACGTTGTTGAACGGGCTCATGATGTTGAACCCACCACCGCCGCCCTGATCGATCGCATACGCCGATTTCGGTGAAGCCGCGTGCAACACATTCGTCGCGAGCGCGCCGACCATCTGCAATCCACGACGGAAAATATTCGATGCGATTACGGGCGGTTGAGAAACGTTGTCGCAGAACACGAAGCTCTGACTGACGAGCGGAAGAATCTCGATGTTGTCGCGGATCGTGCTTCCGGTCGTGTAGTCAGCAGAATTCGCCGGCTTGGTGTGCGCGAGACGGAAACGATCATGATCCGCCAGCGGATATCGGTCGGTCCCGGAGTTGATATGACAGATCGCTGCTTTCGCGGTCTTCAACAGTCTTCCGGCCGGGAACGACTCGATGTGGTAGAACAGCGGATACTGGCACGCTGTCGTTTGAAGCGGACCACTGCACTCTACGGGATACGGATCCGGATTCTGCGTGATGACAATAATTCTGTCTTCCGATGTTGATCCGGCTTCAAACTGCGCGCCCGCATGTGTCGACGGAGTTACAACAGTCAGCGGTTGGCTGGCCGTCAGCACCCCCATCGCATTGTCTGCGTCGGGTGAATAGTTAGGCGGAGTTGTGTTTGGTCCATTGTAGATGTACAGCGCCATATAGAGGACCAGTCGTGCTGCCGCCGCTTTCTTTGTCTCTCCTGCGGGCGGCTGCGTCATGTCACCAGTCTTATTGTTGATGAACTTGGTGAGCTCGACAAGCTTCGATTTCGCGACGCTTATTTGTCCGGCGTTGTAGCTGTCTTTGATGTTCTGCCAGCGGGTGCCCGAGGCGGTGGAGAGTCCCTGTGGCCAGAGGCCGATGAGAGTGTTGATGTTCTGATCGAGCGAGCCTGTAACGACGACCTTTCTGAGACTGCCAGGATTTTTGGCAAGCGTACTGGTAGGGGTAGAGTCTGTACAGCCGGCAACGACTGCGAGAACTGCTAGCCCAATCAAGCGACTACGCATGATCGGAACTCCGCGCAAAAAGTTTTTGGTCACCGCTGTGGGGAAGGCCACGACGCAGTGAGGGAATCAAACAAACTTGTGATTTCGGGCCCGTTGGTCAAGTGTTTATTTCGTTTAAGCGCGTCTTTCCCCCTGAACAAAAAACCGCCGGAACGCGAAAACGACGCGTCCCGGCGGAAAGGCTACGAGTCAGCCGAGCTCAACCGCCTCCACCGCCTCCCTCGTTTAGCTCCACTCCCTGAGTGTCCACGTTGTTGAACGGGCTGAAAATACTGAACCCGCCACCACCACCCTGGTCGATGGCGTACGCTGACTTCGGCAGGAAAAACTTTCCAACCTTGATGGCGAGATGCTTGAGCTCGCGCAGTGCAACAAGGTCGTAGAAATCACCCGGAGGAGGATCGTATTCAACATCAGTGCAAGTATGAAAGCTCTGACTCACCAACGGGAGAATCTCGATGTTGTTGCCTTCGTCCTGTAGCACCGTACCGCCATCTACCTGGGCGGATGGACTCTCCGGCGCCGTATGAGCGAGGCGAAGGCGATCATGGGTCGCCTCGTCGGGCGGTCCATATGGCTCGCCCACTTCCGGATGACAAACAGAAGCGACTGCTGTTTTCAGCAGCACGTCGTCAGGGAACGACTGGATGTCGAAAAACAGTGGATACTGGCAAAGCGTCGTGTATAGCGGTCCCGAGCAAGGGAAGGTGTACGGATTGGGATTACTCGTGATGACTATGATTCGGTCAGTGAGCGTCGATCCCTTGTCGAAATGAACGCCAGCGCCGCCTTCTTCCGTAATGAGCGTCAGCGGGGCGTTTGGCGTTAACAAACCAACGGCGTTATCGGCACCGGGGAAGTAAGGCGGTGGTGTCGCGCCCGGGCCGTCATTGACGTAAAGCAGCATATACAGAACGAGACGGCTGGCGGCAGCATTGGGCGATTCATCGTCCGGCGGATCGTCCTCCATATGCTTCGGCGTCTCTTGCATTATGTGCTTGATCAGGTCGTTCAAATGCTTCTTGGCTTGCACGAGCTTCTTGGGATCCGTCTGACCAAGCGTGTATTCCTTCTTGATCTGTTCCCAGTGCTGAAGGAAATCATTTTCCTGACCCTTCTTGTACAGGGTCATAAGGCTCTTGATGTTATCGTCGAGGGAGCCGCTGACGGTGTTGAACCGGGGGTGACCGTTTAAACCCGGTGCTGTTGTGCGAGTGGGAGACAAGTCGCTACAAGCAGTCAATGCCGCGAGAACGACTAGTCCAATCAAGCAACGACGCATGACCGAACTCCGCAAAGATTTGTCACTGTCGCGGGAAGTCCGTCGGCAGTGGATAGAACAAAGAACCGGCTGAATGCCGATCCGTCAAGATTTTATGGAGAATGCGATGAAAAACAATGATCCGAACGACGTCGAGTACTATCCGCTTATCTCAAAGCGGCCTCTGCCCTTCTCCGCCGCAGTTCGTGTAGGAAATCTTCTCTTCGTTTCCGGCCAGATGGGAACGAACGAGAACGTCGAGATAGTCTCAGGCGGAATAGAAGCGGAGACGCGCCAGACAATTGCAAACATGAAAGCAATTCTGGAGCAACACGGCTCTTCGTTGGATCGCATAGTGAAGTGCACTGTCATGCTCGCCGATATGAAAGAATGGCCGGCGATGAACGCGGTCTATGTCGAACACTTCACGAATCATCTTCCCGCCCGAAGCGCATTCGGCTGCTCGGCTCTCGCACTCGGTGGACGCGTAGAGATCGAATGCATCGCAACTATTGGCTAGGAAAGAATTCCTCGAATCGCTTCGCCTGTGCGGTAAATCTGGCTCGCTCTGTCTTCGTGACCTCCGTCAAAGTGTCCAGATTGACACTCATTCCGAGTTTCGATTTTTTTCGACGCCACGTTCCAACAAGCTGACCGTCTGATATTGCGATGTGAGTGAAAAGATTGTCTGTGCGCTTTGCGAATCCCGA